>NZ_JBYSYL010000004.1:0-233564 GCF_058783235.1 Achromobacter sp. FW305-C-28
ATGGCGACGCCCTC
This sequence comes from Achromobacter sp. FW305-C-28, assembly GCF_058783235.1. Classification (NCBI taxonomy): domain Bacteria; kingdom Pseudomonadati; phylum Pseudomonadota; class Betaproteobacteria; order Burkholderiales; family Alcaligenaceae; genus Achromobacter; species Achromobacter sp. FW305-C-28. The sequence goes on from NZ_JBYSYL010000004.1 coordinate 15, forward strand.
CTGGGGGCTAGTTTCGCCGGAATTTTCCAGTTATCAACTGTCCAACTTTTAGGGGGGAGGTCAGTCAGCGCAACCCCCGCCCGTGTGGACCCGGGGCCGCGCGATGCGGCCCCGTCCTGCTCAATACATCTTGTACGGCAGGAACTTGCCGCTCATCACGATCTGCACCCGGTCGCCCTTGGGGTCGGCCTCGCGCGTCAGGTCCATCTTGAAATCGATGGCGCTCATGATGCCGTCGCCGAATTCTTCGTTGATCAGCGCCTTGAAGGTGGTGCCGTAGACGTTGATCAACTCGTAGAAGCGGTAGATCAGCGGGTCGGTCGGTACAGACGTGGGCAGGGACCCCTTGTAGGGCACCACCTGCAACTGCAACACGGCATCGGCCGGCAGGTCCAGCACGCGGGCCGCGGCCAGGGCCTGCTCTTCGGTCAGCGTCATCTGGCCCAGCAGCGCGGCGGTGGTCCATTCCTTGCTCTGGCCGACGGCCTCGGCAATGGCGGCCCAGGACAGCTTTTTTTCCAGGCGGCGGGTAACGACCAGTTCGGTGACTTCGGCGCGGGACATCATGGGGGTTCACTCCTTATGGGAAGCCTTGTCGACCAGGAAGTCGACGAGATGGTTGCGAATGTCGTAATAACGCGGTTCGTGGTGCAGGCTGGCGCGGGTCCGGCCGCGCGGCAGGTCGACGTCGACGGACTCGGCGATGCGGGCATGCGGCCCCGCGCTCATCAGCAGGATGCGGTCGGACAGCAAAATGGCTTCGTCCACGTCGTGCGTGATCATGAAGACGGTCTGGCGGGTGTCCTGGACGATGGCGCGCAGCTCGTCCTGGATGGTGCCGCGGGTCAGCGCGTCCAGCGCGCCGAAGGGCTCGTCCAGCAACAGCATCCGCGGCTGGATGGCAAAGGCCCGGGCGATGCCCACGCGCTGCTTCATGCCGCCCGACAGTTCGCACGGTTTCTTGTCGGCGGCATGCGCCAGGCCCACCATGGCCAGGTAGCGCAGGCTGTGCTCGCGCACCTGCTCGCGACGATAGGCCGGCCAGCGCGAACGCACGCCGAATTCCACGTTCTGCAACGCGGTCAGCCACGGCAGGAGGGCATGCGCCTGGAACACGACGCCGCGCGCCAGCGACGGCCCGGCAATCTCGCGCCCGTCCATGATGACCACGCCTTCGCTGGCCTCGTCGATGCCGGCCAGGATGTTCAGGATGGTGGTCTTGCCGCAGCCCGAATGGCCGATCACGCAGACGAACTGGCCCTGTTCGATACCGAAGTCGATCTGTTCGAACACCGGCGCCGTGGGCTGGCCGTTACGCCCGGGGTAGCGCTTGCCCAGCGCCTGCACTTGCAGAAAAGGTCGGCTCATGGCGTTCATTCCCGATAGCTGACCAGCCGCGCGGCGCGCGCCAGCAGGTTGTCCAGCAGCATGCCGATCAGGCCGATGAACAGGATGGCGCAGATGATGTTGGCAATCGACAGGTTGTTCCATTCGTTCCACACGAAGTAGCCGATGCCGGTGCCGCCGATCAGCATCTCGGCGGCCACGATGACCAGCCAGGCGATGCCGACCGAAATGCGCATGCCCGTCATGATGGTCGGCGCGGCCGCGGGCAAGATCACTTGCAGGGCGGTGCGCAGCCGCGTCACTTCCAGCGTGCGCGCCACGTTCAGCCAGTCCTGCCGCACCGCGCCCACGCCGAACGCCGTGTTCACCAGCATCGGCCAGAGCGAGCAGATGAAGATCACGAAGATGGCCGAGGTGTCGGCGTCTTTGATGGTGTAGAGCGCCAGCGGCATCCAGGCCAGCGGCGAGATCGGCTTGAGCACCTGGATGAACGGGTCGAACGCGCGGTACACGGTTCGGGACATGCCGATCAGGAATCCCAGCGGTATCGCCACCAGGGCCGCCAGGCCAAAGCCCGTCAGCACCCGCGCCACGGAATACGCCAACTGCACGCCGATGCCCTTGTCGTTCGGGCCGCGATCGTAGAACGGGTCTTGCAGGTGTTGCCACAGCTTGGCGCCGACCTCGGCCGGGCCGGGAAAGGGCGTTTTCGAACCGCTGGCCGCGGCGTTGCCGACCAGCGCGGCGTAGGCCGGGTCGACTGTCGCCGCGCCCGCCGCGGGCCGGGTCGCGGCGTGCCACAGCAGCAGGAACGCCAGGAACAGCACGACGGACAGGAACGTCGCCCGCCAGGGTTGCACGGCCTGCATCAGGTTCTCCGGATCTTGAAACCGGCCAGGTAGGCCTCGGGCTGGCTGGGGTCGAAGGGCTTGCCCATCACGCTGAAGGTCTTGTCGGTTTGCGCGGGCGGGGTCAGCCCGGCCTCGCGCATCAGGCGCACCGCGTCGGTCGCCAGGAACACCTCGCGGGCGACCTTCTGGTAGTCGATGTCGCCCTTGATCTGGCCCCAGCGCTTCATCTGCGTCAGGATCCAGACGGCGAACGAGCCCCACGGCATCGGATCGAAATCGATGCGGGCCGGGTCCGTCAACACCTTGCCCAGGCCGTCGGCGTAGGTGCCGGTCAGCACCTGTTCCACCACGGTGACGGGCTGGTTCAGGTAATTGGGCGCGGCGATGGCGGTGGCGATTTCCTTGCGGTTCGCCGGATTACGGGCGTAGGCGGTGGCCTCGATGATGGCCTTGAGCAGTGCCTGGTAGGTGTTGGGCTGGGTGGTCACGAATTCCCGGCTGGCCGAGAACGCGCAGCACGGATGGCCGTCCCAGATCGCCTTGGACAGCGTGTGGATGAAGCCCACGCCGTCGTACACCGCGCGCTGGTTGACGGGGTCCGGCGCCAGGAAGCCGTCGATATTGTCCGCGCGCAGGTTGGCCACCATCTCGGGCGGCGGCACCGAGCGGATCTGCACGTCGGTGTCGGGGTCCAGCCCGTGCTCGGCCAGGTAGTAGCGCAACAGGTAGTTGTGCATCGAATAGTCGAACGGTACGGCGAACTTGAAACCCTTCCAGTCCTTGGGGTCGCGCCGGTCCTTGTGCTTCATTGACAGCGTGATGGCCTGGCCGTTGATGTTTTCCACGGCGGGCATGGTCCAGGGCACCGCGCGGCTGGCGCCGACCCCCAGCGAAATGGCCAGCGGCATCGGCGACAGCATGTGGGCGGCGTCGTACTCGCCGGACATCGCCTTGTCGCGGATCAGGGCCCAGCCGGCCGTCTTGACGACTTCCACGTCCAGCCCCTGCTTGCCGTAGAAGCCCATGGGATGCGCCATGATGATGGGCGTGGCGCAGGTGATGGGAATGAAGCCCACCTTCAGCTTCTGCTTTTCCAGCGGCCCGGTCGACTGCGCAAAGGCTTCTTTGGCGGCGGCCAGCGGGAACAGCGATGCGACGGCGGCCAGGGCCGTGCCGCTGCCGACGGCGCGCAGGAAGCGGCGGCGCAGCGCGTCCTGCGGGAACAGGGCGCGCATCACGGCATTTTCTACCGCATTTTCCACGGCGCTGTCCGCGGCGGCGTCCAGCACCGCGCCGCCCTGGGCGCGCGCGTGCTCGGCCTGGGACGCATGGCGGCCGCAGCCGCAGGCCAGTCGGCTGCCGGGATCGAACGGGTTGCTGAACAGGGACATGGAAGCCTCCGGAATGGGGAAGGCCTTCATCTTGGCGCCGGCCGCGGGCAGCCGGTATCGCCGGTTCAACCATATGCGTGTAGGGCAATCACTACACGGTGCGAGTCTGGCGCCAAGGCGGTGCGTGGCGCGTCAGCGGGCACCCAGCTGGTGCGTATTGGCGTAGGCCACCAGTTCCACCAGCGTGCGCACGCCCAGCTTTTCGAAGATGCGGGCGCGGTAGGTCGAAATGGTGTTCACCGACAGGGCCAGCTGCTCGCCGATGGCCGAGACCGATTTGCCGGCCACCAGCAGTTGCAGCACCTGGAATTCACGGTTGGACAGCAGCTCGTGTGGCGGCCGCGTGCTGTCCTGGCGCACCGTATGTGCCAGCAGTTCGGCCACGGCGGGGGTGACGTACATCCTGCCGGCCGCGGCATTGACCAGGGCGGCCAGCAATTCGTCGGGGTCGCAGCCCTTGTTCAGGTAGGCATGGGCGCCGGCCCGCAGCGCCCGCACCGCGAACTGGGATTCCGGGTACACGGACAGCATCACCACGCCCAGCCCGGGGTAGTCGGCGCGCACGGTCTTGAGCACGTCCAGGCCGTCGCGTTCGCCCAGCGCCACGTCCAGCACCAGGGCGTCGTAGCGGCCTTGCCGCAGCGCGCGCAGGGCAGACGGGGCGTCGGCGGCCTCGTCCACCTGGCCGACGCGCGGGTCTTCCAGCAGGATGCGGGCCAGGCCGCGGCGGATGATGAGGTGATCGTCGACGATCAGCAGGTTCAGGGCCATGGCGTCGTGGTCTCAGGCGGGTGGGTTCAGGCGCAGGCGGGCGCGCATGCCGGCGCCCGGGGCGCTGTCCAGCACCAGGTCGCCGCCGATGGCGCGAGCCCGTTCGCGCATGCCCAGAATGCCGAAGGTCTGGCGCGTTTCGGGCAATTGCATGCCCACGCCGTCGTCTTCCACGGCCAGCAGCAGGCCGTCTTCGCCCCAGGTGGCGCTGACGCTGACGCTGCGCGCCCGGGCGTGGCGCTGCACATTGGTCAGCAGTTCCTGCACGATGCGGTACACGGCGATTTCGGCGGGGGGGGCCAGGCGGCGGCTCTCGGTGTCGGGCGGGCACAGGTAGCGGCATTGCAGCCCGCTGCGCGCCTGCAGGTCCTGCAGCAGGGTTTCCAGCGCGGCCCACAGACCCAGATGGTCCAGCACCACGGGGCGCAGGTCGTTCAGGATGCGGCGGGTGGCGTCCATGGCGGTCTGCGTCACGTCCAGCATGCGGTCCAGGTGGGCTTGCAGCGGCGGTTGCGCGGCCAGTTGGCGGCGCAGCCAGTTCAGGTCCAGCTGCAAGGCGGTGAACGACGCGCCCAGGTCGTCGTGGATGTTGCGGGCGATATGGGCGCGTTCTTCTTCGCGCAGCGTGCTCAGGTGCGACGACAGGCTGCGCAGCGACTCATGCGCGGCGCTCAGTTCGGCCGTGCGCGCCGCGACCCGGGCTTCCAGCAGCGCCTGGGTGCCATGCAGCTCGCGTTCGATGCGCTTGCGCGCGGTGATGTCCGAAAACGTCACCACCGCGCCCACCACGTCGTCGTCGTTGCGGATGGGGTAGGACGCGTACTGGGCGTCAAAGCACGAGCCGTCGCGCCGCCACAGCACCTCGTCGTCCACCCGTTCGCCGCGGCCGTCTCGAAATGCCTTGAAGATGCGGCAGTCGTGCACCGGCATCAGCGTGCGGTCGGCGTGGGAATGGTGGATCAGGTAGTGCATGTTGCGCCCCACCACCTCGTCCGGGGTGTAGCCCAGCATGGCCGCGCCCGCGCCGTTGATGAAGATGCAGCGCCCGCGCAGGTCGATGCCGTAGATGCCTTCCCCGGCGGATTCCAGCAGCATTTCCAGCTGGCGCCGCCAGGCGGCATGGTGCGACAGGTGTTTCAGGTCCGCGAACATATCGATTCACCGGGCGCCTGGCGGCCCGGTCCCCTGGTTCGGGGCTGTTTCGCCCCTTTTTGTGTGCACAAGAGTGTAAGGCAGCTCTGGCCGTTTATCGCATTTATCAAACACACCGTTCTGCTGGGGCGAACAAGCCCGGCTGGCCGGGAAGGTAAAATCCAGGGTTGTCCATCACGCTGGGAGCCAGAGTGCAGCCGGTCATTTCAGTACAGGGTCTATCCAAACGGTACGCCTCGGGGTTCCAGGCGCTCAAGAGCGTCGACCTGGACATCCAGCGCGGCGAGATCTTCGCGCTGCTCGGGCCTAACGGCGCGGGCAAGACCACCCTTATCAGCATCATCTGCGGCATCGTCAACCCGACCGAAGGCCGGGTGCTGGCCGACGGCCACGACATCGTGTCGCAGTATCGCGCGGCGCGCGCCGCCATCGGCCTGGTGCCGCAGGAAATCTCCACCGACGCCTTCGAAAGCGTCTGGAACACGGTCACCTTCAGCCGCGGCCTGTTCGGCAAGCCGGCCAACCCCGCCTACATCGAAAAGGTGCTGCGCGATCTGTCGTTGTGGGACAAGAAAGACAGCCGCATCATGGCCCTGTCCGGCGGCATGAAGCGCCGCGTCATGATCGCCAAGGCGCTGTCGCACGAACCCAAGATCCTGTTCCTGGACGAACCCACCGCCGGCGTCGACGTCGAACTGCGGCGCGGCATGTGGGAAATGGTGCGGCGCCTGCGCGAAAGCGGCGTCACCATCATCCTCACCACCCACTACATCGAAGAAGCCCAGGAAATGGCCGACCGCATCGGCGTGATCCGCAAGGGCGAGATCATCCTGGTCGAAGAAAAGAACGAGCTCATGGCCAAGCTGGGCAAGCGCCGCCTGACCCTGACGCTCAAGGCGCCGCTGCCGGGCATTCCCACGGCGCTGGATGCCTTCCAGCTGGACCTGTCCGACAACGGCCACAAACTGGTCTACACCTACGACAACCACGGCGGCGGTGAAATCTCGGCCCTGCTGCGCCATCTGAGCGAACTCGGCATCGAATTCACCGACCTCAATTCTTCCGAAAGCTCGCTCGAGGAAATCTTCGTCAGCCTGGTGACCGCCCAATCATGAATTTCTACGCAATCCGCGCCATCTATCTGTTTGAAATGGCCCGCGCCTGGCGCACGCTGATGCAAAGCGTGCTGTCGCCGGTGATTTCCACGTCGCTGTATTTCGTGGTGTTCGGCTCGGCCATCGGCTCGCACATGGTCGACATCGACGGGGTCAGCTACGGCGCCTACATCGTGCCCGGCATGATCATGCTGTCGCTGTTGACGCAAAGCATCGCCAACGCCTCGTTCGGCATCTACATGCCGCGCTTTTCCGGCACCATCTACGAGATCCACTCGGCGCCGATCTCGTATATGGAAATCGTGGCCGGCTACGTGGGCGCGGCAGCCAGCAAGTCCATCCTGCTGGGGCTGATCATGCTGGCCACGGCCCGGCTGTTCGTCTCGTTCGAGATCGTGCATCCGTTCTGGATGCTCGGCTTCCTGGTGCTCACCGCCGTCACCTTCAGCCTGTTCGGCTTCATCATCGGCATCTGGGCCGACGGCTTCGAGAAACTGCAGATCATCCCGCTCATGATCATCACGCCGCTCACCTTCCTGGGCGGCACCTTCTATTCCATCAAGATGCTGCCGCCGTTCTGGCAGACCGCCACGCTGTTCAACCCGGTGGTCTACCTGGTCAGCGGCTTTCGCTGGGCGTTCTACGGCGTGTCGGACGTCAGCGCCAGCGTCAGCGTCGGCATGACGCTGGTGTTCCTGGTGGTGTGCATGATCGCGGTGCGCTGGATCTTCAAGACGGGCTACCGCCTGAAGACCTGATGGGGCAGGGCGCGGTCTTGGGGACCGCGCTTTTTTTTGTCAGGCCGCCATCGGCGCATTGCGCGCCAGGCCGCCGTGGGCGTCGAGCAGGCGCTCGCGCCAGGCGTGCACCGGGTCATCTTCGGCCAGCAGTTCCAGCGTGCTCGTGCAGCGCGCCCACATGAACATGCCGAACACGGCGTAGTCCGCATAGGCCGGCTGCGCGCCCGCCAGGAACGGCTGGCGCGCCAGCATCTGACGCAGCGGCAGCAGCGCGGCGCGCAAGGCGGCGATCTGGTCCGCGTAGCCGGCCGGCAAGTCTTCCAGGCGGCCAAAGCGCTTTTCGCGCGTGGTGCGGAAGTAGTCCTTGTCTTCGTCGCGGATCAGGCCGTGGATCTCGGGCAGCAACAGGCGCGCCAGCACCGGTACCAGCGTGGTGTCGGACCAGCCGTTGATGAACAGGCTGAGCGCGCGGCCCGTATCGCCACCGAAGAGCGAAGGGCGTTCGGCAAACGTGTCTTCCAGGTAGCAGGCGATCTGCCAGGAATCGCTGACCACGTGCTGCTCGTGCACCAGCACCGGCACCAGCTTCTGGCCGGAGAACGCGATGGCGTCCTTTTCGGTGAAGCGCCACGGCACGGTGCGGGCCGTCAGGCCTTTGTGCGCCAGCGCCAGGTGCGTCTTCCAGCAATGCGGGGAAAAGCGCAGCGCCGGGTCGGCGCCGGCCAGGTCATACAGGGTGAGTTCCGGGGTCAAGGCGGGGTCTCCTGGGCGGTCCTGGGAAAGGTCTGCCTAGGATAACCCCGCGGCGCGTGAACTTACTGCACCGCTGCGCCGGCCTTGCCCATGCTCATCAGCCGCTGCTTGAGCTGCGGATCCTGCTGCACGGCGCGGCCGATGCCGTTGAATTCCTCGACGGACAGGCCGTCCGCCTGCACCAGCTTGACCATCTTGGCGTCGGCTTCCTGGACGATCTTCTGCTTGGCCGCGTCGCTCTTGGCGGCTTCGACCTTGGGCCGGTATTCGTCCACCACGCCCGACACCTTCTGCGACGCCGACGCGAAGCGTTGCAATTGCTGGTCGGACGGCTGCACGGCCGGGGGGGCGGCCTGAGTCTGTGGCGGGGTCTGGGTGGCCGGGGCGTTTTGCGCCAAGGCAGGGGCACCGGACAACGCGGCCGCCGCGAGCACGGCCGATAGGATTGCGGTCTTGGAACGCTGCATAAAAAATCCTCCTGGTTCCGGGTAAGTGTCTGGCCATGATGACAACCGGTCCGGGGAGGGTTCAAGTTTCGCAATGTGTTTTCCTGTGTCGGCCGACCACAGTGCTGCGGGGTCTGCACGGGGGAAGCGCCCCGGGCATGCCGTGGAAACGTTTTGCCCGCAACTTCGTGACATTAGGAAAGCGGATCGCAGGGCAGATGTCGGCTGTGCGGCCTTACGGCGCCAATTGCACCGCCGTGTACACGTGTCCCTGGCCATAGCGATAGCCACAATGAAACGACTGGCCCCGCCGGAAATCCGGCCCGGCGTCGCGCTGCAAGCGCAGCACCAGCCGCTGTGCGGACACGTCCGCGTGCATCACGGCCAGGTCGCCGAATTCCAGCGGGCAGCGCGTCAGCGGGAACTGGCACTTGTAGAAGGCTTCCTTGGCCGAGAACACCAGCGTGGCCCAGTCCGCGCGGGGCAGCGCATTGCCGACCAGCGCGTGTTCTTCCGGCACCATGCAGACGGATTCGATGGCTTCCCGTTCGTCGGCATTGGCGATGGCCTCCAGGTCGATGCCCAGGCCGCGCGTGTCTTCAACGCGGCCCACGGCCACCGCCAGCAACTGCCGGCTGTGGCTGATCGAACCTGTGAAACCGTCGGGCCAGACCGGTGCGCGGTCTGCGTCGGTGCCTACCCGTAGCGTCTGCGCGCCCAACCCCGCCAGCAGCGTGGCGGCCAGGTCGCGTCCGGCCGGGTATTCGGCATGGCGGCGCTGTGCGGCGAGCGTTATCGCAACACCAGCCGCGGCCGGGGGCGCGGCGGTGTGTACCGCCCCGACATGGGCCGCCCCAACTTCCACCGGCAGCCGCAGCACGCGCTGGGCGATGCGGCCGGTCAGGACGAAAGGCGCGTAGGCGTCGGGTAGTGGATTCACGGTGTCAGGGGCAAGGGAAAATCGATGCGCCAAGGTCCCTGGAATCGAGGCGCCAGGGGGCATGGCGCGGGCAATCGTGCCAGGCCGTCAGCCATCTTGATGACCGACGGCGCGCAGCCAGGATCATAGGGCATCAGGGCCTGCCCCCATCCTACGCCAGCACCATGCTCACCATCACCAAAACCAACAGCAGCACATACACGCGGGCATGCAGCCGGTCGGGAATGCGCGGAATCAGCGGCGCCGTCAGCCGGATACCCGCCAGCGAACCCAGCGCCAGCGCGGCGAATGCCAGCAGGTCGACATAGCCGACGATCCACGGCGCCAGCGGCGCGGCCAGTTCGCGCGCCGCCGCCATGTAGGCCAGCGTGCCCACGATGGCCACGGGCAGCGTCAGCGGGTTGGCCATGGCCGCGGCCTTGGCCATGGGCAGGCCCCGGCGGCGCAGGAGCGGCACCGTCATCACGCTGCCGCCCACGCCCAGGAAGGTGGCGATCGCGCCGATCACCACGCCACCGCCCACGATCACCCCCTGGCCCAGCGGCCGCGCCCCCTGCGTGTCCGTGTGCGCCATGAAGCCCTGGCGCAGCAGGCAGTCCAGGATCGTCACGCCCAGGTAGGCAATGAAGGCGTAGCGCACCAGGTCGCCGCTGGCCGACGTGGCGGCCCACGCGCCCACCAGCGCACCCACGCCGATGAAGGCGGCCAGCGGCCACACATAGGCGCGCACGATGTTGCCGTTGCGCTGGTGCTTGCGGGTGGCGGCAATGGAATTGACGATCATCACGCAGGTGGACGTCGCCACCGCGATGTGCATCGCCGCCTGGCCGATGGCGTCCTGGGCGCCATGCGTGGCCGTCAGCACGCCGTACAACACCGGCACCACCACGAAGCCGCCGCCAAACCCGAACAGCACCGTGGTCACGCCACTCAGGGCGCCGAACAGCGCCAACACCACATACAGCATGTCTGCATCCTTGATGGGAAAACATCACGATAGGCCGGCCGTCAGTGGCCTGCTTTCGAGGATTGGACAATAATGTTCGTGTTTCGGCCAACCGCCTGCCCATGCGCAATACCCACATCGACCTGCACGACCGTCTGGACCGCACGGTCGTCGCTATCGGCAACGACTACCCGCCCGGTCATCTGCTGCCTGCACACTCGCATCGTCGCGCGCAGTTGCTGTATGGCGCCACCGGTGTCATGCACGTGGTCACGCGCGACGGCAACTGGGTGGTGCCGCCGCAGCGCGCGGTCTGGATCCCGGCCGGCGTGGCGCACCAGGTCCGCATGCAGGATGTCAGTACCCGCAGCGCCTACATCGAGCCGGGCGCCGTGCGCGCCGCCAGCGCGGCCTGCGAAGTGGTGGACGTGTCGCCGCTGCTGCGCCAATTGCTGCTTGAAGCCGTCGACATGCCGCCGCGCTACGACCTGGCCGGCCGCGACGGCGCGCTGGCCACGCTGCTGCTGCACGAGATGGACCGCGCTGCCGTGCTGCCGCTGCACATTCCGCTACCGCCCGACAAGCGCCTGGCGCCCCTGTGCCGCGCCTTCATCGCCGCGCCCGACGTGCGCCAGACGCCCGAGTCCTGGGCCGAACGCCTGCACATGAGCCCGCGCACCTTCAGCCGCCATTTCCGCCAGCAGACGGGCATGGCGTTCTCGGAATGGCGCCAGCGCGCCTGCGTGGTACTGGCGCTGGCCCGGCTGGCGGCCGGCGCACCGGTGACCGCCATCGCGCTGGATTTCGGCTACCAAAGCCCGGCCGCGTTCTCCACCATGTTCCGTCGCGTGCTGGGGCGGCCGCCGACGAGTTACCTGCGGGCGGAGTAGGGGCAACCCAGCGCGGGGACGTCATCCGCGACGCGCAGTGCGCCTGCATGACGGCAGTCCAGGGAAACCTTCTCCCGGCACAGCTTGCGCGCGTTGGTACTATGCCCCCACTTTCCCTACACGGCGCCGCGTTCATGTCGTCCACGCATTCCCCGCTTTCCATCGGCATCGCCGGCGCCGGCAGCGCCGGCCTGGCCACCGCGCTGGCCCTGGCCCGCGCCGGGCATCGCGTGCAGGTCTTCGAAAAGCACCAGGGCTTCACCACCCTGGGCGCGGGTCTCTTGCTGCAGCCGCCCGGCGTGCGCGGCTTGCAGGCGCTGGGCGTGGATATCGCGGCGTTGAACGTCGGCGCGCCCATCGACCGGCTGCTGGGCGTGTCGCATCGCGGCTGGCGCGTGGTGGATATCGATTACGTGGGCGACGGCGCGCGCGCCGTCAACCGCGCCGCGTTGGGCGGCGTGCTGTTCGACGCCGCCCAACGCGCCGGCGCGCAGTTTTCCTTCGGCTGTCCGGTGGAACGCCTGGACACCGCGCAGGGCCGCGCCCGCGTGCGCCACGCAGGCGGCGAATCGACCTTCGACCTGTTCGTGGTGGCCGACGGCGCCGCGTCCGCGCTGCGCGAACAGGTGGGGCTGGCGGCCCGCTCGAGCGTCTATCGCTGGGGCGCGCTGTGGGGCCAGTTCTGGGTGCCAGAATGGGCCGGCGCCTCGCAACTGCTGCAACGCTTTGCCGGCACCCGCGAAATGATGGGCTTGCTGCCGACGGACCTGGGGCCGCAGGGCGTGCGCCTGTCGCTCTTCTGGAGCATCCGCCACGACGCCTTGCCGGCCTGGCGCGCCGCGCCCATTGCCGCCTGGAAAGCCCGTCTGTTGCAGCTTTGGCCCGAGGCCGAGCCGGTGGTTAGCCAGGTCACCGCCCACGATGACCTGGCGGTGGCGACCTACCGCCACAGCTGGCCTCGCGCCCTGGCTAGCGGCCCCTACTGCGCGGTGGGCGATGCCGCCCACGCCATGAGCCCGCAACTTGGGCTGGGCACCACGCTGGCGGTGCTGGACGCACTGGCGCTGGCGCGGGCGGTCAACCAGCACGGCGCCGCGGACGGCCCCGCCCAATACGCGCGCAGCCGCCTCACGCCGTCACGCCTGTACCAGACCCTGAGCCGCGCGCTGACGCCATGCTTTCAGGCGTCAGGCCCCGGCCTGTGGCGCGACCTGGCCTTTGCCGGCAGCCTGCTGATACCCGGCATGCGCGGCCTGATGAAACGCGGCCTGCTCGCCATGCCTGAACCGGGGGCGGCGCGGCGTTCATCGCGGGCGTAAAAAAGCACCCGCTCGGGGTGCTTGTTGGCAAGGGTGTCCCGTCGCACCCCTACGCCGCATACCAAAGCACCGCAAAGAAATGGCACACCGTGCCCGCCAGCACGAACAGGTGCCAGATGAAGTGGCTGTAGCGCCAGCGGTTGTCGAAGACGAAGAACACCACGCCGCCGGTATAGGCCAGCCCGCCCGCGACCAGCCACCACAGGCCGCCGGTGGGCACGAGTTCGAGCAGCGGTTTGACGGCGATGATGACCAGCCAGCCCATGGCCAGGTACAGGCCGGTGGACACGGCGGGGCGGTTCAGGCGCTTGCTGGCTTTGAGGCCCACTCCCAGCAGCGCCATGCCCCAGACCAGCCCGAACAGCGTCCAGCCCCACGGCCCGCGCAGGGCGCCCAGCGCGAACGGCGTGTAGGTGCCGGCAATGAGCAGGTAGATGGCCGAGTGGTCCAGCACGTTGAACAGGCGCTTGGCGCGGTTGTCGGGCAGGGCGTGATAGATGGTGGACGCCAGGTACAGCAGGCACATGGTGGCGGCAAACACCGCGGCGCCCGCGATGAAGGCGGCGTCGCCCTGGCGCACGGCCGCAATGATGAGAATGGGGGCGGCGGCCAGCGCGCCGGCCGCGCCCAGACCGTGGCTGATGGTGTTGGCGATTTCTTCGCCCAGGGTCTGGCGGCGGTCGTTCGGGAACATGGTTTGCGGCAAGGACGATGCTGGAATTGAAGATTAGGGTTTCTACCATAGGCGTTTTGGGCCGCAGCCTCAAGCGGCATCGGTCCGAACAAGTGCCGGGCTTGATCTGGTGCAAGCGCGTCGTCCTGCCGTCATCCGAAATGCTGCGGGGTTAAGTTACTGTGTGATACATTTCACACGCTAATCAGCTTGCCCGACAGAGGCGGCGATTGGGCGGCTTACCGCGTTAACGACGGGCGACGCATCCGGCGGGCCCGCACAGACTCTTGAAGGGGAGGCACTTATGATTCCGGCAATTGGCCTGATGGTTGGGGCTTATATCGTCACGCGCATGACCGCGACGTTGACCCGACCCGATACCAACAAAGTCGTCAAAGTGCTTTCGATTCTGACCATCGTGGTCGCAGTGGTGTCCTGTCTGGACCTTCTGACCAGCAGCGCCGCGATTCAATCCGGCCGGTTCTGATCCGGCGGATTCCAGGGCATTGGCGTCCGCTCCCGCGGACGCGGCAGTCGGCGGGCCGCACGGTGCGGCCAGGTGGTTTTCAAACGTCGTCGTGGAGTTAAAAGAGGTTTACTGGCAGAGGCCTGACAATGGCGCGCAGTTTTACCAGCTTGTTTTTCAACGCCGCAAAAAAATTCAGCAAACTCCAGCGCGCGGCATTGCGCATGGCGGCCCCCAAAGCCGCTCGCAAGCGCACCGTGTCGGCGCGCAAGGCCGCCGTGGCGCGGCAGGCGGCCAAGACCGCCGCTTCTGCTGCGTCCAGCCTGGGCGCCGGCCGCTGGGAGGCCTCGCGGCAGTTCTCCGATGCGCTGGGCCGGCGCCTGACCTTCGCCCGCTACACCCCCGCCACCGCAACGCGCCAGGGCATGCCCCTGGTGGTGATGCTGCACGGCTGCCGCCAGACGGCGCTGGCCTTCGCGCGCGGCTCGCGCATGAACCAATGGGCGGATGCCGGCGGTTTCATGGTGCTGTATCCGCAGCAGTCCATGACCCGGCAGGTGCAGCGTTGCTGGCGCTGGTTCCAGCCCGACGCGCTGCACGGCGGGGCCGATGCCGACCTGATCGCCGCGCTGATCCAGTCCGAAGTGGCGCGCCACGGCCTGGACCCCGAACGCGTCTATATCGCCGGCCTGTCGGCCGGCGCCAGCATGGCCGCGCTGGTGGCCCTGCGCCATCCCGCGTTGATTGCCGCGGTGGCGATGCATTCGGGGCCGGTGGTGGGCGATGCGCATACCGCGGCGGCGGGGCTTTCCACGATGCGGCGCGGCTCGGTCAAGCCGCTCTTGCCGCTGGTGCAGAGCGTGGCGGATCCGGCCGTGTTCCAGCTGGGCATGCCCGCCATGATCCTGCAAGGGCAGATGGACCCGGCTGTCGCGCCGCGCAACGCCAAGCAACTGTTCGAACAGTTCCGCGCCTTGAACGGCCTGGGCGCTGAAGACTTGCCGGTCGAGCGCGTGCTGGGGCTGGGCACGGAAAAGGCCTATCGCCGCGTCGACCTGGTGCGGGGCCGCAAGACCGTGCTGCGGCTGTGCGAGATCACCCGGGTCGAGCATGCCTGGAGCGGCGGCGACGCGTCGGTGCGCTACCACGCCCGCAGCGGCCCGGATGCCTCGGCGTTGATCTGGCGGTTTTTCCAGGGCCAGCGCCGCGTCGCGATCGCGCAGTAACGGGCATGCATCGTCATGCGAAACCCCTGCGCCGGGCCGGCAATGGCGCTATTGTTCCGGAATCGGGAATGGAGTTGTCGCGGCCATCGCCGGCCGCTTGAAAGCACCGGGCGCTAACATCGCCGCACGCTCGGAAATCCGGCGCCACGTCCGGCGTCGGCCGATCATGTCTTTCGGAAAAACATCATGTCTTTGTCCATGTACCAGGCCAGCGTGCCTGTCTTCATCCGCGGCCTGACCGTGCTGGCCACGCTGCTGGAAAAGGGCGCCGCCCACGCGGCCGCCAACGGTATCGATCCGGCCGAACTCGTCAATGCGCGTCTGGCCCCCGACATGTACCCGCTGTCGGGCCAGGTGCAGCGCGCCAGCGATGCGTCCAAGTTTGCCGTGCAGCGCCTGTCGCAGGTCGAATCGCCCAAGTTTCCCGACGAGGAAGCCACGTTCGAACAGCTGCAAAAGCGCGTGGCCGACACCATCGCCTACCTGCAATCGGTGCCGGCCGACAAGCTCGACGGCGCAGAGAGCCGCAAGGTCACGCTCAGCTTCGGCGACTTCAAGCCCGAATTCCAGGGCGATGCCTACCTGCTGACGTTCGCGCTGCCGAACTTCTATTTCCACGTCACGACCGCCTACGACATCCTGCGCCATGCCGGGGTAGCGATCGGCAAGCTGGATTTCCTGGGGCCGTACAAGGCCTGAGGGGGGGGGCGCGGGGGCGGTCCGGTGACCTGGGGGGCAGGCCGGACAGCTCGCCGCACCACGGCATGGTCGCGTTCGATTGGCAACGCGACGGGCCAGGCCGGATCGGTCAAGCCGACCGGCCGGCGCCGCGCCACCGCATCGCCATCAGCCCTTTTTCTGCGCCGGATCGCCGCAGCCGCTCATCTCGCCCATCTTGGCCATGTTCTGCTGGATTTCCTCGGGCGTCAGGTCCTGCTTGTGGGTAGCCAGCGACCAGCGGTGGCCGAACGGGTCCATCACCTGGCCGTAGCGGTCGCCCCAGAACATATCCGCAGCGGGCATCGCCAACTGGGCGCCGGCCGCCACCGCCTGTTCGATGGCGGCGTCCGCATCCTGCACGTACAGGTGCAGCGTCACGGGCGAGCCCTTGAGCGCCTTGGGGCCCAGGCTGCCCCATTCGGGAAAATCATCCATCAGCATCAGGACCGAGTCGCCGATGCGGATGGCCGCGTGCATCACCTTGCCGTTGGGGCCGGGCAGGCGCGTGAGCTCCTGGGCGTTGAATGCCTTCTTGTAGAACGCGATCGCGTCCGACGCGCCCTCGCACACGATGTGCGGGGTCAGGGTGTGCATGCCGTCGGGAATCGCCTTGCTTGCGGGGGTTGCCATGGTGTGTCTCCGTGTATCGTTGGGGATGTAGTCGGGATAGCTACTGCCAAGTAGGCCGCCGGTTGACCCTCAGCCTGCTCTTGTTCTACGACGAACGGGCGGCGCCAGAATCGACAGCGCGCCCGGTTTTTTTTTATCGCGGGGCCACCTTGGCCACTAACGTGGCAAAGCCGCCCCAGCACATGCGCTTGAAATCGAACACGCCCTCGCAGGACATGTTCGCCAGGCGCGGGTCGGCCATGACCTTGGCGTTGATGCGGTCGCGCTCGGCCTTGCTGGCAAAGGCGATCCACGAGAACACGACCGTTTCGCCTTCGCGCGTGCCGGCCGCGGCGCTGAACGAACCGAAGCCTTCGCCGTCGATGTCGTCCGCCACGCATTCGCGGAACTCCAGCGCGCCGTATTCCAGCCAGATCGAGCCGGCGGTGTCGGCCATTTTCCTGTACGCCTCCAGGTTCGCCTTGGGCACGCTCAACAGGTAACCGTCTATGTACTGTTCCATCAGATGCTCCTTCTTGCCATGTTGTTGTAGGCGGCTGCCCAAGGCCCGCTTGCTCCCGGGAAACCGGCACCGGCCTCGTTGCCGGTAGATGCCACTGTATCGGGATCGGCGCCGCTTTCAGATAGGCAATTGCGACATCTTCAGGGTGGATTGCGACAGGTCTGAAGCGTATGCTTGGCGGCATGAAAAACATCGCGTTCCTGCTGCCCGGCGGCGCCAATATCGCTTCGCTGGAAACCGCCCGGCATGGCTTCCTGGTGGCCAACGAATACCTGGCCGCGCAGAAGCGCGAACCGCGCTTCCAGGTGCGCACGCTGGCCGCCACGCGCCAGGTCAGCCTGGACGACGGCCGCATCACCGTGCAGGCCGACCTGGTGCTCGACCAGGCGCAGGGCATCGACATCTGCATCGTGCCGCCGCTGCTGGGCGCGGTGTCCGATGCCGTGCTGTCCAACCGTGAACTGATCGAATGGCTGGCCGGCCATTACCGCCAGGGCGGCGAAGTCGCCAGCCTGTGCATGGGGGCGGCGCTGCTGGCGGCCGGCGGCCTGCTCGACGGCCAGCAGGCGGTGGTGCATTGGGTGGCGCGCGATCTCTATGCCAGCCTGTTCCCGTCGGTGCAGTGGTCCAGCGACCGCGTGGTCATGGCCGAAAACGGCATCTACACCAGCGGCGGCGCATTTTCGGCCGCGCACCTGGTGCTGCACCTGATCGAAAAATACACCGACCGCGACACCGCCATCTGGTGCGCCAAGTACTTCCAGCTCGACTGGAGCCGCCAGAGCCAGCTGCCGTTCTCGGTGTTCATGGGCCACAAGTCCCATGCCGATCAGGTCGTGCGCGCGGTGCAGGACGAAATCGAAACCCGCTACACCGAAAAGATCACCGTCGAAGACCTGGCCGACCGCCACGCCATGGGCCGGCGCACGCTTGAAAGGCGTTTTCGCCAGGCCACTGGCAACAGCATCGTCGAATACGTCCAGCGCGTGCGCGTCGAGGCCGCCAAGAAGCGCCTGGAAAGCTCACGCAAGAGCGTGGCCGAAGTCATGTACGAAGTCGGCTACAACGACACCAAGGCGTTTCGCGACATCTTCAACAAGTACTGCGGCATGTCGCCGGTGGGCTATCGCGAACGCTATCAGTAAGTGGCTGGGCGCACGCCGGCCACCACGCGCCGGGCAGTTCGCGCTGCTGCGCCCAGCACGCACCGGGTAGCCGGGCGCGTCACCATGCCCAGCGCACGCCCACGCTGCCGGACACGCTGCGCTGGCGTTCGCCGCCCAGGTTGGTCAAGCCGCTGGCGGCCGCATACAGGCTGGTGGACTGGCCCACCTGCGCCGCCACGCCCAGGTCCACCTTGCCGGCCGTCTGGCCGACGTTGGCGCCCAGCACCGTGTCGCCGCCGAAGGTGGTGCGGTCGTTGTCGCCAAAGGTGCGCAGCAGGTTCAGCCGCACATAGGGCTGCCAGTTCACGCGCGCCGATTCATAGCGGCCCAGCAGCCGCAGGCCGGCGCGGCCCAGGAAGGTATTGCCGCGGTTGAAACCCACCGTCGATATGCCGTCGTCCAGGTCGTTGAACGACAGCCGCTGCCACACCAGTTGCGCCTGCGGTTCCAGCTCGACATTGGCGCCCAGCGGGATGGGCAGGCCGGCTTCCACCGACCCGGTGATGGCCCGGCCGTGCGTCGTGTCGCCGATGCCATCGCGCGAGCGCGGCTTGGCGTCCAGCGTACTGCCCATCAGCACCACGTCGGTGTACCAGCCGCCCGGGCCGATGTGGGTCCAGTACGCGCCCAGGCTGTAGGCGTTCACGGCCAGGTGGCCGGCGTCCAGCCCTTGCATGCCCAGCGCAAAGCCGTTGACGTCGCCCGTGGCCCGCGCAAAGCCGGCGAACAGGCCGAAGCGGTCACGGTGGCCGTTGTCGCCGGTGCGCGCATAGATATCCTGCCCGGCCTGCGCCCCGAAGAGGTCGCCCTTGAACTGCGGGTTGGCGTCGCCGCGCTGGGTCAGGGTGTCGTGACCGCCCCAGGCGCGCGCCCAGGTGGCCGGCAACGTGCCATTCTGCGTCAGTAGGGATTGCGCACCCTGCCGGTCATGGAACGTGCCCAGTTGCTGGATGCCAAGCTGCCGTGCCACGCCGGGCAGGGCGGCATACACCGGTACTTCGGGACGGTAGAGCACGATAGGGTCCGAACCCGCAGCGGGGGGATCCGGCAGCGGGGGCGAGCCGATCGCCGGGTCCGGCAAGTCGGTGGCACCGTCCAGCGGCGACACGGCGTTGCGCAGGTACCAGTTGTCGGCCGTGCCCGGCGTAACGCCGCCATGCACTAGGTAATACTGGTACGCGCCGGCCTTCACCGGGCCCGACAGCATGAATGCGCTGGGCGAGGTGGTCGCGCCATTGGCGGCCTGGATCACCTGGATGCCGTTGGACACCGTCGCTGCGCCCGGACCGCCGACATTGTTGATCTGCAATTGGGTCGATCCCGTGGCGGTGCCGCCGTTGATCACCAGTTGATCCGACGGGGCGTTGTCACCCCCCAGGTAGGTATTGAGCGCCAGCGTGCCGTTCTGCCCGACATAACTGCCGGCATTCAGGCGGTTGCCGACATTGGCGCCGCCCAACTGAACCCGACCCGCATTGGTCAGCGCGCCGTTGATGGTGAAGGCGCCGTTGCCGGACCCGGCCAGCGACGGCATGGCGTCGGCCACGGCGATCGTGCCGTTGTTCATGACAGCGCCGGTGACCGTGCCGTAGCCGCCCAGCGTCGTGCCGGCGGCCACGTTGACAGGGGCGTCCAGCGTGCTGGCGACGTTCAATGTGCCGCTGTCCACATAGGCCTGGCTGAAGGTGCCGCTGCCGGTCCAGTTCCACAGCGAGCCTTGCATCCGCAGCGTGCCGAAGTTCAGGAATGCGTTGGCCGCCGTACCCGTGCCTTGCAGTGCGACGGTGTTGTTGCCCGCGCCGCCATCGGCACTGCCGTTGATGACCGAGCTGGTCTGCAGGATCAGCGTATTGTTGCCGCTGCCCATGCGGATCGCGGTGCCGACACCGCTTTCGATCAGACCGGCGTTGATGATCGTGGTGTCTCCATTGAGCGTGCGGATGCCGAAGCCGGCCTGGCTGATGATGCGGCCGCCCGCCAGGTTCTCGATGGTCGCCGTGAAACTGGCTCCCACCGTGTTCGAGAACACCGCGTCTGGCGAGGCGCCGCTTGCTGCGCCGCTGGCCGTGATGGTGCCGGAATTGATAAGCCGCGCATTGTTACCTTGCATGTAGACCGCCTGGCCCGACGGACCGCTGGTCGAGACGGTACCGCTGTTGATGATGGTGCCGTTGCTGCCAAGGATGGAAATGCCACGCGCGTTGGAGCCGGTGGTGGTGACGGTGCCGGTATTGGTGATGGTGTTGTCGTGCTGGCCCTGGTTGGTCTGGCCCCAGGCGGCCGACATGCCGTAGGCATTGGGACCTGCCGTGGATATCGTGCCGTGATTGGTCAGCGTGTTGCCGCTGCCGTTGGCCGCCATGCCGTCGTTGAAGGCGCCGGTGGTGGTGAGGCTGGCGCCAGCGCCATTGAGGATCTGATTGCCGTCGCCGGTGCCCAGCAGCACGGCGCCGCGCGAACCGCCGCTGCCGCCGCCGCCCGTCAGCACCAGTTGGCCGTTGTTGTTGATGCGGCTGGCGGCTTCGACGCTGATGCCCACCGGGTTGACGGCGCGGGTGAAGTTGCTGGCAGCGGTGCTGTCCAGGTTGACCGTGACGCCCGTGCTGCCGGACTGTGCGGCGACGGGAGCGATGCCTGCGCCCGAACAGGTGACGACGGTGTTGCTGGCGGGCGCCACATTGCTGCAGGCGGCCATCGCGGGCGGCGCCATCGCGCAGGAAAAAAGGGCGACGCTGCCGATACCGCTGCCGATGGCCTTCTTCATGGGCAATGTCCTCTCTAGGGGAATACGCCGTCTGCAAGAATGGGTCGACTTATAGCATTGCAAAATCCCGTTGGCGGGGGCCGGTAGCAAATGATTGCGCTTTTTGCGGCGCAGCAGATGAGGGCGGCGGGTGCGCCGTGCCAGCCGATTCCGGGTGGCCGGACGCGGGGGCGTTGGGCCGCGCTGCCGTGGTCTTCAGCCGCCGCGCCGCCGACGAAACGCCCACCAGCCCATCAGCCCCGTGAATGCGGCCACCAGCAGGCAGATGATCCAGAACCCGTGATGGTCGTCCGACAGCGGAATGCCGCCCACGTTCATGCCGAACAGGCCCGCCATGATGTTGATGGGCAGGGCCAGCACCGTCACCAGCGTCAAGGTGAACAGCGTTCGGTTGTTCTGTTCGTCCAGCCGCGCGGTCATTTCTTCCTGCAGCAGCTTGATGCGCTCGACCAGCCCGGCCATGTCGCCCAGCACCACCGAGAATTCCTCGGTGGATTCGCGCAGTTCCTGCACGTCGCGCGGCCGCAGCCATGCGGGCGGACGGGCCAGTAGCCGGAACACCGAGCCCGGCTCGGGCGCGAGCGTGCGTTGCAGGCGCACCAGCACTCGGCGGGTGCCGGCCAGGTCCAGGCGGCCGGGGCCGCCGCGCGACGCCAGGAAATGGTCTTCGATGCCATCGACGTCCACACTGGCCTTGCGCACGATCTCCATCATCAGGTCGGCCTGGTCGCGCATCAGGTGCGCCAGCAACTGGGCGGGCGACTCGAACGGCTCGCCGCGCCGCACGTGCTCGCGCAACCGATCCAGCGACCGCAGCGGCTTGCGCCGCAGCGTCACCAGCAGCCGGCGGTGGGCGCACACCCACAGCGTCGACACCTGGGCGGGCGTACGGTCGAAGTCGAAGATCACGTCGTTGAACACCGCCACCAGCGCGCCTTCCTGCTGCTCGATACGCGTGGAATGGGCGTCATCGCCCAGCATGGCGATGAAGGTGTCCGGCAGGTCCAGGTGGGCCTGCAGCCAGCGCACGCAGCCGGCCTGCGACAGGTTCAGGTGCAGCCACAGGAAGGCGCCGTCGTCCGGCGGGGCCTCGGGGCCGGTGGCCCGGCCGCGTTCCAGCAGGTCCGCGAGTGCGGGCGGGGCGATTTCGGTGGCGGCGCCGCCGCCCGCCGCGAAGCGGAATGCGCAGATCAGGCCGGAAATGTCGGATTGGTAGTCGGCCGGGGCCGCGGGCGTCGTCATGAGGCGCGATGGTGACGCCAAAGCGTGACAGTTCTGAGACAGTGCGCCCGGCAGCCCGCGTGGCATCAGCTATATTTCAAGCGCGTTTCCTTCCCGCCTTTCCAGACCCAGACATTCCATGCCCGAAAAACCCGTCGAACCCCAAGCCGTCCTCAGCCCCAACGCCCGCTATGCGATCTTCCTGGTCGCCACGTTGAACCCCGGCGCCGACAACGCTGCCACCGTGCGCGCCTGGTGCGAAGACGTCGCCGCGCTGGTCCGCACGGTCGGTACCCGCGCCGTGGCAGCCGACCTGTCCTGTATCTGCGGTTTCAGCTCATCCGCCTGGGACACGCTGTTCGGCGCGCCGCGCCCGGCCTCGCTGCATCCGTTCCGCGAATTCGGCTCGGGCGACCGGGTGGCCGTGTCCACCCCCGGCGACATCCTGCTGCACATCCGCGCCGAAGCCATGGATGCCTGTTTCGAATTGGCCACGCTGCTGGTGGCCGGCCTGGGCACGGCCGCCAAGGTGGTCGACGAAGTGCATGGCTTCCGCTATTTCGACCGCCGCGCCATCATCGGTTTCGTCGACGGCACCGAAAACCCGCAGGGCTTCGAGCTGGCCGACTTCACCCTGATCGGCGACGAAGACCCGGCCTTTTCGGGCGGCAGCTACGTGCTGGTACAGAAGTACCTGCACGACATGACCGCCTGGGAAGCCCTGCCGACCGAGCAGCAGGAACGCATCATCGGCCGGCGCAAGCTCACCAACGTCGAGCTGCCCGACGACGTCAAGCCGTCGTATTCGCACAGTTCGCTGACCACGCTGGACGAGGGCGGCCAAGAGGTCAAGATCCTGCGCGACAACATGCCGTTCGGCCGCCCGGGCTCGGGTGAATTCGGCACCTACTTCATCGGCTATGCGCGTTCGCCCGCACCCATCGAGCAGATGCTGGAAAACATGTTCGTCGGCCGTCCTGCGGGCAACTACGACCGCCTGCTGGATTACAGCCGCGCGGTCACCGGCGGCCTGTTCTTCGCGCCGTCGGCCGAGCTGCTCGAAGCGCTGGCCGAACGCGAACGCTGACGCGCCTTGCGGGGGCGGCCGCCAGGCGAATGATGGCGCGGCGCGTGGCCGCCCGCGCGCACCCCGCAGCCAGGCGCCGTCAATCCGGAATCTGCGGTTCCACCAGCCGCATCAGCTGGGCCAGGGATTCCTGCCAGCCCAGGTAGCACATCTCGGTGGGAATCACCGCCGGGATGTTCTCCTGCACCACGGTCATTTCCGTGCCGCAGGACACCTTGCGCAGCGTGATGGTGGTCTGCATCTGGCCCGGCAGGTCAGGATCGTCGAACTGGTCGGTGTAGCGAATTTTCTCGTTCGGCACCAATTCCAGGTACTTGCCGCCGAAGTCGTGGCGATGGCCGGTGCCAAAATTGCGGAACGACATCCGGTGCGAGCCGCCCACCTTGGCGTCCAGTTCGTGGACCAGGCAGGTGAAGCCATACGGGGGCAGCCAGCGCACGACGGCATCCGGCTCGAGAAAGGCGCGGTACACGCGGTCGGGGGCGGCACGCAGCACGCGGTGCAAAGTTACGGTTCCTGTCGTCATGGTCATTTCCGCCTTGAAGGGAAAGTGGGGGGATGTACTGGCTCGACGCATGAGCCTCCCGCAAATCGACAGGACATGGATCAGGATAAACCCTAGGGTGTCAGGGGGGCATCATCGCCCCGGCGCCACGCAAAAGGAGCACAGGCATGATCTCTGCACAAGACAGGCTTTACCTGGCGCGCTGCGTCGAATTGGCGCGGCAGGCGTTGGCCCAGGGCGACGAGCCCTTCGGTTCGCTGCTGCTGTCGGCCGACGGCCAGGTGCTGTTCGAAGACCGCAACCACGTGGCCGGGGGCGACCACACGCGCCATCCGGAATTCGAGATCGCACGGTGGGCCGCCGCCAACCTGACGCCCGCCCAGCGCGCCGCCAGCACCGTGTATACGTCGGGCGAGCACTGCGCCATGTGCGCCGCTGCGCACGGCTGGGTCGGGCTGGGCCGCATCGTCTACGCCAGTTCCACCCCGCAATTGAGCGCATGGATGCAGGAACTGGGTTTTCCCGCGCCGCGGGTCAAGGCACTGCGCATCACCGATGTCATCACCGACACGCCGGTGGACGGGCCGGACGCGGAATTGGCCGAACAGGTCGGGGCGCTGCACCGGGCGCGCCAGCGGCCGGCGGGGGCGGGGTCGGCCTGATGGGCAACTGACCCGCCTGACGGGCCTGACCCAGCCGGCCGCCTAGCGCAGCAGCACGTCTTCGTAGAACGCGCCGATCGGTAGCGTCCGGTCGCGCACCTGGATCTCCAGTACCCAGATGCCGTCGGCCGGCACGAAGTCGGCGTCTGCCAACTGGTGCTTGCCATACAGCGCATGCGGAAAATCCGCCACGCGGTGGCCGGGAATCTCGCGCACCAGTTCGCAGCCGTGTTCACGCGCATAGGCTTCGGCGCGGTCGTACAGGGCCGCGCCGCTCAGGCCTTGCAGCCAGGCCTCGCGGGTGCGGGCGAACACCTGGCGGGCGGCCTCGGCGCAGCGCTGGCGGTCGGCGTCCGCGCCCACCACGAAGGTGTCGCCATAGTCGCCTTCGTAGCCGTCCCAGACCGGGCCGATGTCCACCACGAACATGTCCTTGTCGCCCAGCCGGCGCTGGAAGTCGGTGGGATGCACGGCGGGTGACTGCGTGTCGGCGCCGAAGCGCACGTAGGTCGGATGCCAGTTGTGCGATGCGCCCATGCGGCGCAGGTGCGCGTCGGCCGCGGTGATGGCTTCGCGCGTGGTCATGCCGGGCTGGATCAGCGCGGCGATCTCGCGCACCGCCGTCAGCGACCGCCGCCGCGCACGCAGAATGCCGTCCATGGTGAAGCGCGGGCTGACCCGTTCCCACGGGTGGGCCGGGGCGGGCGCCACGACGGGGCCGGCGCCGGTCGCGGGCACGAAGGCTTCGGACAGAAAGCGGTCGTCGGGCAGGCCGGCGTGGCGCAGCCGGTCGCGCGCCGCGCGCACCATGGCGGGGTTGCCGCAGGCGTAGACCACCGTGCGCGCCCAGTCGTGGCCGGCCGCCGCGGCCCTGTCCTGCACGTAGGCATGGGCCTGCGGGGGCGCACCGGCGTCGTCTTGCGGCACCACCGCATGCCATTGAAAGCCGCCCTTGCCCAGCAGGGCATTGAGCATCGGCGCGGCATAGCAGTCGTCGGCCGAGCGGCCGCCCCAGTACAGCGTCACGTTCTTGATGGCCGGGCTTTGCAGCCCGGCCATCAGGATCGGGTACACGCCCGCATAGCCCGTGCCCGTGGCCAGCAGCACCAGGTGTTCGATGTCGTCCGGCCAGCCTTCGTCTGGCCAGGTGCAACCGCCCAGCGGACCTTCCAGCGCCAGGGTGTCGCCCTGCATCAGGCGCGGCAGCAGGCGTTCGGTGAAGCCGCCGCCGGGCATGCGGCGGATCTGGAATTCCAGCCGGGCCGGGCCCGCGGCCGACGGCAGGCTGGCAATGGAAAAAGGCCGCCGGCTGCCGTCTTCCAGCAAGAATTCGACGTGTTGGCCCGGTTGCCAGGCGAAGGCGTCTTCGCCCTGCACCTGCACGATCAGCTGGGTCACGTCTTCGGTCAGCGGCACGCGCGACACGACGACGGCCTCGCGGCGCTGCGCTTGCAGGGCGGGTTCGCGCCAATGCGGAAAGCGCAGCGCCAGGTCGCCCGCCGCGCGGCACTGGCACATCAGCAGTTCATCGTCGGCGGTGACGTACGTGCGTTCGGTGGGCGGGGCCAGGCGTTCGTGGCAGCCGTCCACCACCGTGGCCCGGCACGAGCCGCATTCGCCGCGCTGACAGGAAAAAGGCACCGGCACCCCCTGGGCCAACGCGGCGTCCAGCAGCGTCGTCGTGCCGTCGGTGGTGAAGTGGCCGGTGTCGAGGGTGATGGTGTATAGGGAGGGCGTGGTCATGGCGCGTTTCCGTTGATAGACCCGTGGGGGGCGCATGGAGCGCAATGTAGCGATAGAATGGCTTTGTCTGCCAGGGCCATTTTTATGAATATGACCAAGCCACTTATGCAGGATGCAACCGGAGGTAGCCACCCGGAAACCCCGCCCGACACGCGGCGGGTTTCCCGCCGGGCGGCCCTGCGGGAAACCCGCCAGGAAGCCAGCCTGGACTTGCCGCTGGACCCGCCCCGGGCCGGGGAATCCAAGCAGACCTGGGTCTACCGCCAGATCCGCGAGCGCATCCTCAAAGGCGTGCTGCCCTCGGGCAGCCGGCTGCCGTCCACGCGCAGCCTGGCCGGACGCTGGCATATCGCGCGGTCCACCGTCGAATCCGCCTACGATCAGTTGCACAGCGAAGGCTATACGGCGGGCACGGTCGGGTCGGGCACCTATGTGGCGGCGGTCATTCCCGATAATTTCTTTCGCGATGGCTTGCCCGGCGAGGCGGCGCAAGGGGGCGGCCACTTGGCCACGCCGGCAGTGCCTGGCGCATCCGCTCCGCCACCGCGTGCCGTATCGGTACGCCCGGCAACCGGCCTGCCGCCGGTGCCGCCGCCGCGTTCAGAGCCGCCTTTCACGGCCCGCAGCGCCGATGCCTCGCTGTTCCCGATGGCGGCATGGAGCAAGGGGCTGACGGCCAGTGCCCAGCGCGTCACGCCGTCGCAACTGGCCAACGAGGAATCGCAGGGCTGGCGGCCGCTGCGCGAGCAGATTGCGCGTTACCTGGGCGCGGCGCGCGGCATCGCCTGCGATGCCGACCAGGTAGTGGTGCTGACCGGCATCCGCGACGGCATCGATCTGAGCGCCCGCGTGCTCTTGTCGCCGGGCGACAAGGTGCTGGTGGAAGACCCCGGCTACCTCAACGCCGTGCCGCTGTTCAGCCAGTACACGCGCCGCATCACGCCCATCGCCATCGACGAGCACGGTTTTTCGGTGGCCAGCGCCCGCCGCCAGCGCGGCGTCAAGCTGGTGCACGTCACGCCCGCGCATCAGTCGCCCACCGGCGTCACCATGCCCGTGTCGCGCCGCCTGGAACTGCTGGATTGGGCCGCGCAGACCGGCAGCTGGATCCTGGAAGACGACTACGACAGCGAATTCAACTACGACAGCGCGCCGCTGGCCGCCCTGAAAAGCCTGGACAGCGCGGACCGCGTGATCCACTGCGGCAGCTTCAACAAGACCCTGTTCAACGCGCTGCGCATCGGCTATGCGGTGCTGCCGCGGCCGCTGGTGGCGGCGTTCACGCGGACGCGCCACACCACGGGGCGGTCCAACAGCATCATCGAACAGATGACGCTGGCCAACTTCCTGGAAGACGGCAGTTTCGCCCGCCACGTGCGCCGCGCGCGGCCCGTCTACGCGGCCCGGCGCGACCTGCTGCTGCGGCTGCTGCAACAGGCCGCAGGCCCGTCGCCGCTGCGCGTCAGCGGCGAGCAGGCGGGCTTTCACCTGGTGTGGTGGCTGCCGCCCGGCATGGACCTGGCGGACCTGCTGCGCCGTGCACAGGCACGCGGCATCGGCATCCAGTCGGTGGCCGACTTCTGCCTGCGCGTGACGATGCCGCCCGGCGTGGTCATCGGCTACAGCGCGCGCAGCGAGGCCGAACTGGAACAGGTGGGGGCGCTGCTGCGCGGGGCCGATGCCTGATCAAACGGCTTTGTCCGCCAGGAACGCCTCGATCAGTGTCGCAAACGCCGGCGGGCATTCCTGCATCGGGTAATGGCCGCAGTTCGGCATCACCCGCAGTTGGGCGTTCGGATGCCACGCCAGGAACGTCTGCCGCATGGCGACTTCGTCCAGCCCCGGGTCCTTGTCGCCCACGATCACCAGGTACGGCGTCGTCAGCCCGCGCACCTCGTCTACGAAATCCGTGTGGACCAGCATGTCCAGGTAGGGAATGCGGCAAGCGGGGGCCACCGACGCGCGATGCCGCCGCAGCTTGGCCTGCGCCCAGCCGCGGCCCAGGCCACCGGTCACGTATTGCATCAGGCGGCAAAAGGCCTCGTCGTCGTGCGCCGTGCTGGCAAAGAACGCATACGCGTCCGGGCCCAGTCGATTGCCCGCAGCCGACACCGGGCACACGGCAATCGCCCGCTTGATGCGGTCAGGCGCATTCGCCGCCAGGCGCTGCGTGACCATGCCCGTCATCGAATGTCCCAGCACGTTAAAGCGCGGCCAGCCCAGGTGGTCGGCCAGCGCCAGGCAATCGGCGGCGATCTCATCGACCGTGCAGGCGCCCGTCAGGGGGCGCGACAGGCCATAGCCGCGCAGGTCCGCGAACACATAGGTGCAGGCGTCGCCGTCCAGATAGGGCGTCATCGCGGCGTAGTTGCCATGGTCGCCCAGCCAGTCGTGCAGCACCAGCACAGGTTCCGGGCCGTGGCCGTGGCGGACAAAGCCCAACAGGCTGGCCGCGGCGGCATCGTTGCCGGCGTTCGGATGGGAGGAGGGGGGATGGGTCATTTCAAGGGTTCCTTCTGGGTTGGAAAAAGCCAAAAGAAACGCCCTCCCGGCGGACCGGGAGGGCGTCTTGAAAGAAGCATCATCATATCGGGTTGGCGGGCGAAAATCCAATGCCTGGAATAATCCTGACGCGCGCGCCGTGGGTAGCCCGGCGCAACCCGCGCGTTGTAGCAAAATAACGGCGCCGTGATCACTTACAACACGGCACGTGCGACACAGGAATTTTCCATGCCCCAGCTCGACCCTTACCCAGTGGACGTCTTGCGGGACCGCTTTGCCCGCTTCGGCGAACTGCGCCCGCAAGGCCGCGACGAATGGCGCGGCGAAATCCCGCTGCCCGACGCGCTGGCCGATTTCTATGCCCGCATCGGTCCGTTGGGACAGACGTACCACGCGCACATCGGCCCGGTCGGCATCACGCTGTCGGAAACCAATGTGTGTTTCCCCGCGCTCAGCCGCCTGTGGGATCTGCAGGCCGGCTACCGCTGGGATGCCTCCAACGGCCAGCGGGTGCCGGCCTGGCAGGACAACTGGCTGGTCATCGCCGACCTGAACGCCGATCCCTTCATCCTGGACACGGGTAGCGGCCGCATCCTGTATGCGATGCACGGCACCGGCAAATGGGAACCCGACGACATCGCGCCGGACCTCTGGACGCTGGCCGCCGCCCTGGCCGCCGTGGGCGAGGTCTACCTGGACGCGGACGAAGACCTGCGCAACGACGACTGGGAGATCAAACCTTCCTACCGCGACGCCGTGCTCGACCGACTGACCCCCGTGCTGGGCGACCGGGGCGAGGCCGAAAGGTTCTACGAGGTTCTGCAAGGCTAGCCTGAACGCTTGCGTGCCGGGTTCGACCGCGCGCGCAACGCTTCGGCGCGCCATTATCGAAAACCTATTCCCTCATCAGCACTTCAAATAACCTTGCGCGCCGTACCTGCCTAGAATCCCCGGTCATGACAGCAAGAGGCCGCAACCGGCCCCGGAATCAAGGAGACAGCAGGGATGGATGCGGTATGGGTAGTGGCGCTTGGCGCGGCGGTGGCGGGCTTCGTGCAGGGGCTGTCGGGCTTCGCGTTCGGCATGGTGGCCATGTCGTTCTGGGCCTGGGTGCTGGACCCGCGTCTGGCCGCCGCGCTGGCCGTCTTCGGCGCCTTGACCGGGCAACTGCTGGCCGTGTTC
Source organism: Achromobacter sp. FW305-C-28 (assembly GCF_058783235.1). Classification (NCBI taxonomy): domain Bacteria; kingdom Pseudomonadati; phylum Pseudomonadota; class Betaproteobacteria; order Burkholderiales; family Alcaligenaceae; genus Achromobacter; species Achromobacter sp. FW305-C-28. Next base: position 29,725 of record NZ_JBYSYL010000004.1, read on the forward strand.
TCGGTGCGCCGGGGCTTTGACTGGCAACTGCTGTGGCCTTTCCTGATCGGCGGCCTGGCCGGCATTCCGCTGGGCGTGCTGGTGCTGCCGCACCTGGACATGGACTGGTTCAAGGCGGTGCTGGGCGCCTTGCTGGCCTTGTGGTGCCCGGTCATGCTGATGTCGCAGCGGCTGCCGCGCATCGGCGGCAACCGCCTGGGCGATGGCGCCGTGGGTCTGGTCGGCGGCGTGCTGGGCGGCATCGGCGGTTTCGCGGGCAGCGTGCCCACGCTGTGGTGCACGCTGCGCGGCTTCAACAAGGACACGCAGCGCGCCGTGATCCAGAACTTCAACCTGGCCATGCTGTCGGTGACGATGGCCACCTACCTGGCCACCGGCATCGTCACCCGCGACATGGCACCCATGTTCGCCGTGGTGGCGCCGGCGATGCTGATCCCCACGCTGCTGGGCACCCGCCTGTACATCGGCATTTCCGAGGTGACGTTCCGGCGCACGGTGCTGGGGCTGCTGACGTGTTCAGGGCTGACCTTGCTGGCGTCGTCGGTGCCGCAGTTGCTGGCGCGGTAGGCGCTACGCCAGCGCGACCCCGTCCCGCACACTCGCCGCCAGCATCTGCGCCGTTGCTGCCGACAAGGTCCACCCCAGATGCCCATGCCCGGTGTTGTAGAACACGCCGGGCCGCTTGCCCGGGCCGACGCGCGGCATCATGTTGGGCGTCATGGGGCGCAGGCCGCACCAGGGCACCACGCGTGACGTGCGTACGCCGGGGAAGTGCTTGCGGGTCCAGTCCACCAGCGGCTGGATGCGTTCGGCGCGGATGTCCATGTTGAAGCCGTTGAATTCCGCCGTGCCGGCCACGCGGAAGCGGTCGCCCAGGCGGCTGGTGACGATCTTGGCGGCCTCGTCGAGCAGGCTGACGGTGGGGGCGGCGGCGCGGCTGTCGGGCTCGTCCAGGTGCACGCTGATGGAATAGCCCTTGACCGGGTAGATGTTCAACGAGTCGCCCAGCCGGCGCGCGAACTGGCGGCTGGCGGCCCCCGCGCAGATGACGATGGCGCTGGCCTCGTGCTGTTCGTGTTGCGTGCCGCCTTCGCGGGCAATGTCCAGCACGTAGGGCAGGCCGTCGCGGCTGATGGCGCGGATGTCGGCGTCCTGCTCGAAGCGCACGCCGCGGCGCTCGCAGGCACGGGCCAGGCCGCTGGTGAATTTGTGGATGTCGCCGGTGGCGTCGGACGGCGTGTAGAAGCCGCCATGGCACGCCGTTTGCAGCGCGGGTTCGATGGCGCGTGCTTCGTCGGGCGTGACCGCGTGGCGTTCCAGTCCGCCTTCGCGCAGCAGCGCGTTGGCGCGGCGTGCGGTCTCGAAGCTGGCGGCGTCGTGGTAGATGTGCAGGATGCCGCGCCGTTCCAGGTCGAAGTCGATGCCTTCTTCCTCGGCCATGGCGTACAGGTGCTGGCGCGCCTCGATGGCCAGCCGGGTGGTGGCGATGGTGTTCTGGCGGTAATTGCGGATCTGCCCCATGAACTGGGCCAGCCACGAATACTTGTGCCAGGAGAAGCGCGGGTTGAGCAGCAGCGGCGCATTGCGGCGGCCCAGCCAGCGCAGGCCCTTCATGACGGTGGCGGCGCTGTTCCAGACTTCGGCGTTGCTGGCGGACAGCTGGCCGCCGTTGGCATAGGACGTTTCCATGGCGGGATAGCGCTGGCGGTCGTAGACCGTGACGTCGTAACCCAGTTTGCTCAAGGCGTACGCAGACGTGACGCCGGTGATACCGGCGCCGATGATGGCGATGCGGGGCATGGTGGCTCCAGATAGCGTGGCTGCGGCCAACCGGCAGCAGCACCCCATCTGTCTTGGTACCTGAGAGCTTCACCCGGGCGGTGTGCGCCGCGGGATCCCCTTCGGTGGGCGCGCTTGGCGCCTCTCTCCAGATTGTCTACACCGCGCAGTCCTGTTGCCTGAGAGTTTCCGGGGCGGTTGCTCCGTCGGCGCCCGCCACGGGGGCGAGTCTCTTCTGCGGGGTTTTGAATCGACCGAAGCAGGATAGCCAAATTTTCGGCCGGGCGAGACTTAGGGTTAGTACTAGGATGTGCCAATTTCGTCCTACACTGGGCGCCATTCGGCCGGCGCCAGCCGGTGTGACGCGATAGGAAGAATGGCATGCGCCTGAGGGAAAGATTCCGTACTTCGATGTGGTTCCTGGCCCTGGCCGCAGGCGCCGGGCCCGCCCTGGCGGCGGGGCAGCCAGCGCCAGCGTCGTCCGCGCCCCGCGCACCCGTCGCTGCGGTGCCGCCGCAGGCTACTGATGAGGCGATCAACGCCGCCGTCGCCGAGGTCATGCGCCAGTACGACATCCCCGGCATGGCGATCGCCGTCACCCGCAACGGCGAGCAGCGCTTTTTCAACTACGGCGATGCCTCGCGCGCACCGCGCAAGCCGGTATCGCCCGACACGCTGTTCGAGCTGGGCTCGATCAGCAAGACTTTCACCGTGACGCTGGCGGGTTATGCAGAGGCCACGGGCAAACTGTCGTTGGGCGACACCCCCGCCAAGTACGTGCCCGAACTGCAAGGCAGCGCGTTCGCCAAGACCACGCTGGTCAACCTGGCCACGCACACGGCGGGCGGTTTTCCCTTGCAGGTGCCGGACGCCGTGCAGGACACGGCCCAGCTGATGGCCTACTTGAAGGCCTGGACGCCGCAATATGCGCCCGGCACGCACCGCACCTATGCCAACCCCAGCATCGGCATGCTGGGCGTCGCGGCCGCGCGCAGCCTGGGCCAGCCCTACGTGGCGGCGCTGGAGCAGGGCCTGTTGCCCAAGTTGGGCCTGCGCAGCACCTATGTGAACGTACCGCCTGAAAAAATGCCGGACTACGCCTGGGGCTACAACAAGCAGAACGCGCCGGTGCGGGTGAATCCGGGCGTGCTGGCGGACGAGGCCTATGGCGTGAAATCGACCGCCCGCGACATGATCCGCTTTGTCGAGGTGAACCTGGGCGTGGCGCCCGTGGAGGCCGCCATCCAGCGCGCGATCGCGGCCACGCACACGGGCTACTACCAATTGGGCGCGATGACGCAGGACCTGATCTGGGAGCAGTACCGTTATCCGGTGTCGGTGGATGACCTGGTGGCCGGCAATTCTGCCAAGGTGGCCTTCGAGACCTTGCCGGTGCAGGCCTTGCAGCCGCCGAGCGCGCCGCAGCCCGCGACGTGGATCAACAAGACCGGCGCCACCAACGGCTTTGGCGCCTACGTGGCCTTCGTGCCGTCGCGCAAAGAGGGCATCGTGATCCTGGCCAACCGCAACTATCCCAACGAGGCGCGCGTGCGGCTGGCATTGCGGGTGCTGGAGATGCTGGATCGTTGACAGCGGGCAGGCAGCGGGGCAGCGCCCCTTTACCGCACGTCGCCCATTTCCCGAGCCCCGTCATGACGCGGCAGCATGCCCATGATGCGCAACCGGTCGCACAGCTCCCCCAGCCGCCGCAGCTTGTAGGCGTCCACGTCCATGCCGGCGTAGTCGTAGAAGCCCTGGCCTTCGCGCAGGCCGTTGCGGCCGGCTTCCATGTTGCGCGCGATGATGTCCGGCGCGGCAAAGCGTGGGTCGATGGCATCGGCCAGATAGCGGGACGCGTAATGCAGGATGTCGCCGCCGCCCCAGTCGATGAATTCCAGCAGGCCCAACACCGAGAAGCGCAGGCCGAAGCCCAGCCGCACGGCGGTATCGATGTCTTCGGCGCTGGCCACGCCTTCCTCGACCATGCGGGCCGCCTCGTTCATGGCCAGGGCCTGGATGCGCGGTACGATGTAGCCGGCCGCCGGCGCGCATTGCACGGGCGTCTTGCCGGCCAGCCGCAGCACCGCCAGCAGGTCCTGCAACGCGGCGTCCGCCGTCTGCGGGCCGCGGCTCACTTCCACCAGCGGAATGAGATACGCCGGGTTGAGCCAATGCGCATTCAGGAAGCGGGCAGGCGTGTGCACCAACGCGGCTAGTTCGGTCACCAGGAAGGTGGACGTGGTGGACGCGATGACGCTGTCCGGCGCGCAGGCCCGCCCCAGCCAGGCGAAGGTGTCGCGCTTGACGTCCAGGCGTTCGGGCACGGCTTCGAACACGACCCGGGCGTGGGCCAGGTCCACGCGGGCGTCGTCGCGGGTGGTCAGGCGCACGCGGCCCAGCGCAATGTCGGCCTGTGCCGCGTCCAGCAGGCCCAGCCGCGTCAGCGTGACCAGTTCGCGCCGCAGGTCGCCCAGCACCCGCGCGAAATATTCGGCCTGTTCGCCGCGTTCGCGCGGCTTGATGTCGATCAGGGTGACGGGCAGCCCGGCATGGATGTACGACAGCGTGATGCCGATGCCCATGCGGCCGGCGCCGACCACGCACAAGGTCTTGTCCATGGTCAGGCCCCTTGCGCCAGCAACGCGGCCATGGCGCTGCGCGACAGGCCGTGCAGGCCCAGGGCTTCCAGCGTGCGGCCTTCGGCATACAGGTCGCGGCCCGTCACGGCCGAGGCCAGGCTGAGCAGGCCCTGCGCCACCGGCGTGGGCACGCCGGCCCAGCGGCCCGTCGACACCAGAAACGACAGGCCCAGCCGCGTGTCTTCCAGCATGTAGCGGTGGCGCGCCAGGTCGATGTTCTCGCGCCAGTCGCCGCTGTCGGTCAGCTTGCCGTGCGCGCCGCGGCCGTACATCCATTCATCGCCCGCGGCGGCGTAGTGGTCGGCCAGCGGAAAGTGCGGCGCCGCATAGCCCAGCGCCGTGCGCACGGCGATGCGTTCGGCGTCCAGCGCGTCGGTCACGCGGCGGATGGACGGTTGCGTGCCTTCGTTGTGGATGTCCCACTTGTCGAAGTGTTCCAGCGGGCCGGCGTTCATCAGGATCAGCGGCGGATGGATCACCGGCCCTGCGTTCATCAACGCGCCCGACAGGGCGTCTTCGATCGGCTCGATGCTGGGGTAGGCCTGCGCCAGCACTTCCAGGGCGGGGCCGGACAGGCGGCCGGGAAAGACGCCGGTGGGCAGGCGCGTGGCGTAGGCGCTGATCACGACGCGGTCGCCGTGCTTGCGCGCCAGGTAGGGCAGGGTGCCGGTCTCGGCAAAGGCCACCTCGGCCGGGTTGCCGGCGTCTTTCAGGGCGCGGGCGAACAGCAGGCTGCCGAAGGTGCCGGGCGGCAGGAACACCACCTGGCCGTCTTGCAGGTGCGGCGCCAGGTCAGGCGCCAGGGCGGCGTGGGACGTGGCCGGCAGCGGAATCACCAGCAACTGCGCGCCGTCTGCCGCGGCGCCCAGGTCAGCCGCCAGCGCCAGCTGGCCGGGGCCGTCGCCCAGCGGGATGCGGCGCGTGCCGCGATAGTCGGTCACCGTGAGGGCGCCGGCCTGGCGCAGGCTGTCGAACGCGGCCCCGTCGCGGCGCCACAGCCGCACGCGATGCCCTTTTTCCACCAGGTCGGCCGCCGCCGCGTAGCAGCCGTGGCCGCCGCCAATAACGCCGATGCGCATGATCAAGCTCCTTCGATAGAGGCTTTGATCCTAGCGATGGGACAAGGCGCGGTCTGCGCCGAACGCGCAGGCGGGATACCGGATCGGCAAGCAAATGCAGGGCGGCGAGGTGCGTGCCATGGCAGCGGCCGCAGTCTGGCGGCGATCAGGCAGCGACCAGGCACTGCTTCAAGCGCCAGCCCGCCGCCATCAGGGCGTACAGGCGCGGCGCTGCCTGAGCGTGTCGGACGGCAGGCAGCCATACCGCTTGCGGTAATGCGTGGCGAAGTGGCCGAAGCTGGTGACGCCGCAGCGCAGCAGGATGTCGGTGACGCTGTCGCCGTCCCGCGCTTGCCCCAGCGCGGCGTGCGCCAGCGCCAGTCGGCGGTTGCGCAGGTAGTCGCTGGGGCTTTGCTTGAGGAACTGCGTGAAGCCGTTCTGCAAGGTGCGGATGGACACGCCGCAATGCGCCGCCAGTTCAGTCAGGGCAATGGGCGCGTCGATGTGTTCTTCGATGTAGTCGCGGGCGCGGCGCACGTGCTGGGGCAGCGGCTGGCGGCGGTCGGCGCGCACCGCATCGGAATAGTTGTGCGGCAGCTGGGTCAGCAGCAACGACACCAGATAGTCCGAAAAGCCCGCGGCCAGCGTCTGCGTCACGCCTTCGATGGCGGGGTGGCGGTACAGGCGGCACACGTAGTCCAGCGTTTCCTGCACGGCCGCCAGGCCCGCCGAGCCCGGGGCGGCTTCCAGGTCGAACACCAGCGGCTGCTTGACCGGCCGGTCCAGCAGTTGCTGCAGGTGGCGCTCCAGGGCCTGGCGTTCGATGCGCAGGATCAGGCTGCGGCAGTCCTGGCCGATGCGGATGATGCTGCGTTCGGACGGCGACGAAATGGTCAGGCTGCCTTCGCGTAAGCGCGCGCTGCGCTTGCCCAGCGTGACCAGCCCGGCGCCTTGCAGCGTGACGCGCACCAGGTAGTAGCGGGCGATGTCGCCGGCATCGATTTCGACGTCGGCGCCGTAGTGCAGGTCGAACAGCGCGGCGGTGCCGAAGAACACCCCGTACAGCCGCGAGCGCATGGGCTCGCCCGGGGCCACGCACATGCGGTGCGACCACAGGTGCTGGCTGACCTGGTCCGTGATTTCAGAGACATTGCCCGAATTGAGCAGGCAATGGCGTTGTAGCGGATAGGTGTCTTGGAACATGCTTTCCTGCGCCCCGGGAATAGCCGTTGCGCGCCCGGTATAGAGCCGGTGGGCGCAAAGGCCTACAAAAGATGCAGCCATGCGGGCCTGCCGACGCAAGCCCGGATTGGCGAACCAGACAAGGGGACGCAGCCGCCACCCTGGCGGGGCCGGCGCGATCCCGTTGCGATACAAGGGAAAAACATGATGGGCGACCCCCGAAACGACGCGGCCAAGACCAGCTATGCCTACGAGTGGTATGTCGTCCTGATCTGCATGCTAGCGTACATATTTTCGTTCGTCGACCGGCAGATCCTGGCCTTGATGATCGAGCCCATCAAGCACGACCTGCAACTGTCGGACACGCAGTTCAGCCTGTTGCACGGGTTGGCGTTTTCGCTGTTCTACGCCTTCATGGGCATTCCCATCGCGCTGCTGGCCGACCGGTATTCGCGGCCCCGCATCATCGCCATCGGCGTGGCGTTCTGGAGCCTGGCCACCGCGGCCTGTGGCCTGTCGCGCAGCTTCGCGCAGATGTTCCTGGCGCGCATCGGCGTCGGCGTGGGCGAGGCCGCGCTGTCGCCCGCCACCTATTCGATGCTGAGCGACATGTTTCCGCGCCACAAGCTGGGCCGCGCGGTGGGCATCTATTCCATCGGCTCGTTCATCGGCGGCGGCATGGCCTTCCTGATCGGCGGCTACGTCATCAACCTGCTCAAAAGCGTGGACAGCGTGTCGGTGCCGCTGCTGGGTGCGCTGCGACCCTGGCAGGTGACCTTCTTCATCGTCGGCCTGCCCGGGCTGCTGGTGGCACTGCTGATTCTGCTGACCGTGCGCGATCCGCAACGCCGCGGCGTGCGCCGCGATGCGGCCGGCCAGGCGCAAAAGCCTTCGGTGGGCGAGACCTTTCGTTTCCTGGGGCGTCACCGCGGCACGTTCTTCTGCCACTACCTGGGGTTTTCGTTCTACGCCATGATCCTGTTCTGCCTGCTCGGCTGGACGCCGGCTTTCTACATGCGCAAGTACGGCCTGTCGCCGGTGGACGTGGGCTACATGCTGGGCGTGGTGGTGCTGGTGGCCAATACGGCCGGCGTATTCTGCGGCGGCTGGCTGATGGACTGGCTGGCCAAGCGCGGCTACAGCGATGCGCCGCTGCGCGCCGGCGTCATCGGCGCAGTCGGCATGGCCGTGCCCGCCGTGGCGTTCACACAGGTCGACGGCCTGTGGCTGTCGGTGGGCCTGCTGCTGCCGGCGATGTTCTTTGCCTCGTTTCCCATGCCCACGTCCACCGCCGCGATGCAGATCCTGCCGCCCAACCAGCTGCGGGCGCAGGTGTCGGCGCTGTTCCTGTTGATCTCGAACCTGATCGGCCTGGGGGCGGGCACGACGGCCGTGGCCTTGCTGACGGATCGCCTGTTCAAGCTGCCCGCGGCGGTGGGCCATTCCATGTCGCTGCTGATCGGGGTGGCCACGCTGTTGTGCGTGGGTCTTCTGGCCGTGGGCTGCGGCAAGTATCGGCGCAGTCTGGTGCGGGAAGAGACCCTGGCGGAGCACGGGCCGACCCCGGGCGGCGCGGCGCCCGTGCCGGCGCGGGCTACGCCTTGACACATAAGGGTTACGGCATGTGCCCGCAGGCATCGACGCCCCATATGGGCTATAAAGCTGTTTCAACTCATCACTGCGCAGGCTCACGCGGGCGACGCACGCTCGGCCCTTGGCCGATAATCCCCCCGTCGCCCCGAAGCCGGATTTTTTCATGCCCCGCGTCACCCCTCGTTTTGCCCTTCCGTTGTGCGCTGCCCTGGCAGCCGTCCTGGCGGGATGCGCCGCTCCCAAAGCCGCCTTCGAAAAAGAAGACTTCACCCAGAACGACACCTACTCGCGGTCGGTCGCGGCGGGCAGCACCACGGCGTGCGACGCCGGGCGGCGGGCCTTGCTCAGCCAGGGCTACAACATCGACAAGTTCGAAGGTTCGCGCGTCACCGGCCACAAGAATTTCCAGGGCGACGACGGCCAGCACACGCAGATCAGCTTCAACATCGATTGCGCCTCGGACGGGGCCGCCAACGAGCGCGCCACCGTGTTCGCCAACGCCGTGCAGGACCGCTATTCCATCAAGCGCACCTCCAGTTCGGCCAGCGTGGGCGTGAGTGTGCTGGGGCAGGTATCGATGCCGTTCGGCGCCAGCGACGATTCGCTGGTCAAGACGGCCAGCCAGACCGTGTCGCGGCCGGCGTTCTATGAAGGCTTCTTCCAGCTGTTGCAGCGCTTCCTGCCGGATGCGCAGGCCGCGGCGGCGCCCCACGTGCCGCCGCCCGGCCGCGGCAAGGCCGCCGCGCCCAAGCCGCCCGCCGACCCCGTGACCACGCCGGACGCGCCGGCCGATACGCTCAATCCGTCCACGGCCAGCGGTGCGCCGGCGGCCGGCGACAAGCCCGCGGCCGAGCCGGCCCGGGCACTGCCTGCCGCGGCACCCGCCAACGCTGCCGGGGCGTCCACCGCGCCGGCCAGCCCGGCGGTGAAGGGGGATTCGGCGGTTCCGGCTGCGGCGGCCTCCAGCCCCACCACGCCTGCCGCGGCCACGCCGGCAGCGACGCCCGCCACGCCTGCCACGCAGCCGGCGGCCGACGCCGCCAAGTAACTTCCCCGACTGGCGGCGCAGACCGTTTCCTCCAACAGGCGGTGCAGGCCGCCGCCACGGCGGGACTCACACGCGGCCTTGGCGCCCGGCGTCATCGCGTTTGCCCCAGCGCAAACCCGGGCCGCAATACCGCCCCGCATCGGTCCGCCGTCCGGCGATAATGCCGCGCATGACCTACCAACTCCTGAAAATGTTGCATGTCGCCGCCGTGGTCGCATGGCTGTGCGGCTCGTTGTTCGTGTCCCTGTTCCTGTTGTCGTCGCAGCCGCCCGACAGCGACGAGGCGCCGAAGGAACGCAAGATGCTGGGCGCGCTGCGCCGCTGGACACTGTTCGTGACCACGCCGGCCATGGTGCTGGCCTGGCTGGTCGGCCTGCACCTGGCCATGACCTTTGGCTGGTTCGCCATGGACTGGCTGTGGATCAAGGTGGCGCTGGCGGTGGCACTGTCGGCGCTGCTGGGCATCCAGAGCGCCGCGCTGCGCCGCCTGGCCCAAGGCAGCGCCAAGCGACCGCCCTTGGTCGATCTGTATGCGCCGTTCACTGTCATTGCGGCTGCGGTGATCGTGACGCTGGTGGTCGTCAAGCCGTTCTGAATGCCAGGCTGGCGGACCGGGACCCTGCGCCCGTCCGCTCCAAGCGGTTCCTGCTTTTCGCACCGCCGCCATATGCGCCCGCCACATAACCAAACACCCCTGTAATAAGGACTCAACCAACTATTCGTTCGTGCGCGCAAGGGCCATCCCTAGAATCGTCTCTCTCATAACCGGTTTGACTTAGAGGCGATTTCCATATGACTCCCCGTACTTTCTCCGCCCGCACGGGCACGCTCATCAAGGGTCTGCTGGGCGCCGTGCTGGCCGCTGCGGCGATGTTCCACGGACCGGCGTTCTCGGCCGATCCCAAGCCCCTGAAGGTGGGCGTGCGCGGCGGCGTCGACGAGCAGATCTGGGAAGTCGTGGCGCAGGTCGCCAAGAAGAATGGCCTGGCCGTCGAACCGATCGTCATCACCGGCACCGCCAGCCCCAACGAGGCGCTGAACAACGGCGATCTGGACGCCAACGCCTTCCAACACATTCCCTTCCTGAACGACCAGATCAAGCAGCGCGGCTACAAGCTGGTGTCGGTGGCCAACACGCTGATCTCGCCCATCGCGTTCTATTCCAGGAAGTACAAGTCGCTGAAAGACCTGCCCAACGGCGCCAAGGTCGGCATTCCCAACGACCCCAGCAATCAGACCCGCGCGCTGGTGATCCTGCGCGACAACGGCCTGATCACGCTGCGCGACGGTTTCGATCCGGCCACGGGCACTGCAACCCTGGCGGACGTGACGTCCAATCCCAAGAAGCTGGACTTCGTGGAAAGCGCCTCGGTGGTGCTGGCCCGCTCGCTGCCTGACGTGGATACCGCGGCCATCGTCAACAGCTTTGCCTACCAGGCCGGGCTCATCGCCACCCGCGACGGCATCGCGGTCGAGAAGAAAGAAAACAACCCGTACGTGAACATCATCGCCGTGCGCGAAAAGGACAAGAACGCGCCGTGGGTGCCGGAACTGGTCAAGGCCTACCACTCCGAGGAAGTGCGCCAGTTCATCCTGAGCAAGTACGAAGGCTCGGTGATTCCGGTCTTCTAAGCGCGTCATGATCCAACACGAGTTTTCCCTGCCGCACGAGGCCGCGCAGGCCGAGGCCGGCGCGGCGCCGGATGCGCACATCGTCTTCGAAGGCCTGCAGAAGCACTATCCTGGCCCGCAGGGCCCGGTGGCAGCGCTGTCGGACATTTCGTTTTCGATCTCGCGCGGCGAGGTGTTCGGCATCATCGGGCGCAGCGGCGCCGGCAAGTCGACCCTGCTGCGTTCCATCAACATGCTTGAGCGGCCCAGCGCCGGCCGGGTGCGGGTGGACGGCGTGGACGTCGGCAGCCTGGACGAAGACGCGCTGGTGGGCCTGCGCCGCCGCATCGGCATGATCTTCCAGCACTTCAACCTGCTGTCGGCCAAGACCGTGGCGGAAAACGTGGCCCTGCCGCTGCGCGTGGCGGGCGTGAAACCGGCCGCGGCGCGGGCCCGGGTCGATGCGTTGCTGGACCTGGTGGGGCTGCGCGACAAGGCGGATACCTATCCGGCCAAGCTGTCGGGCGGCCAGAAGCAGCGCGTGGGCATCGCCCGGGCGCTGGTGCATAACCCCGAAATCCTGCTGTGCGACGAAGCCACGTCCGCGCTGGACCCGGAAACCACGCAGTCCATCCTGGCGCTGCTGCAGGACATCAATCGCAAGTTGGGCCTGACGGTGGTGCTGATCACCCACGACATGGCGGTGATTCGCGAGGTCTGCCACAAGGTGCTGGTGCTGGACGGCGGCCGCAAGGTGGAACACGGCGACGTCTGGCGCGTGTTCGGCGATCCGCAGGCCGATGCCACGCGCGCCTTGCTGCGGCCCTTGCAGCACGACCTGCCGGCGGACCTGGCGGCGCGGCTGGTGCCCGACCTGCAAGGCCTGGAAGGCCGGTCGGGCGTGGCCGTACTGCGCCTGCGCTTTACCGGCCAGGGCCGCCCCGAAGGCGTGTCCCTGCAAGCGCTGGCAGCGCTGGGGCCGGGCGCGACGCTGCTGCACGGCGGGCTGGACCGCCTGCGCGGCCATGCCCAGGGCAGCCTGCTGGTATCGGTGCCCGCTGCGGTGCTACAGGAAGAGGCCGCGCGCGCCGCGCTGGTGGCCGATCAGATCAAGGTGCTGGGATATGTCGCTGTCGATGCTTGATAAATACGCGCAGGCCTTCCTGCAGACGCTGACGATGGTGGGCATTTCCGCCGCCATCGCCATCATCGCCGGCCTGACGCTGGCCGTGGTGCTGACGGTGACCGCGCCCGGCAACCTGTACCCCAAGCCGCGCCTGAACAAGGCGCTGTCGGTCACCGTGAATACCTTTCGTGCCATTCCCTTCATCATCCTGCTGGTGGCGATGCTGCCGTTCACGCGGATGCTGGTGGGCACCACGCTGGGCACCTGGGCCGCGATCGTGCCGCTGTCGGCCAACCTGGTGCCGTTCTTTGCGCGCATCGCCCAGGTCAGCCTGAACGACGTCGACCACGGGCTGGTGGAAGCCGCCCGCGCCATGGGCTGCCGCCGCTGGCACATCGTGCGCCACGTGCTGCTGCCCGAGGCGTTGCCCGGCATCATCGGCGGCATGACCGTCAGCGTCATCGCCATGATCAACGCGTCGGCCATGGCCGGCGCGGTGGGCGCGGGCGGCCTGGGCGACCTGGCCATCCGTTACGGCTACGAGCGTTATGAAACCCGCGTGATGTTCGAAGTGATCGTCATCCTGATCGCGCTGGTGTCGATCGTGCAATTCACCGGCGAATGGCTGTCGCGCCGCGCCGACCACAAGCGTTGAGGGCGCGCCGCGCCGTCCGCATCCTGACTTTTCCTGGAGCCTTCTCATGTCCGATTCGCCCCAACACGGTTTTGCCACCCGCGCCATCCACCTGGGCTACGAGCCGCTGGACGAGCAAGGCGCGTTGTCGCCGCCGCTGTACCTGACGTCCACCTACACGCAGGACAGCATCGAGGCCTTCGACCAGATCCGCCTGGGCGAGAAGGCCGGCTACGTCTATGGCCGCACCCGCAACCCCACGCAGGCGCTGCTGGAAGAGCGGCTGGCGTCGCTGGAAGGCGCCGAGGCCGGCGTGGTGACGGCATCCGGCATGGCGGCCATTTCGGCCACGCTGCTGTCGCTGTTGCAAAGCGGCGACGAGATCGTGGTGGACCAGATCGTCTATGGCACCGCCTTCACGCTGTTCGCGCAGGGCCTGCCGCGCCTGGGCATCCGCGCCGTGTTCGCGGACTTCACCCGTCCGGAAACGGTCGCCGCGGCCATCGGCCCCAAGACCCGCGCGGTCTACTTTGAAACGCCGGCCAACCCCAACCTGCGGCTGGTGGACATTGCCGCGGTGTCGGCGATTGCGCGCGGCAAGGGTTTGTTGACCATTGTCGACAACACCTTTGCCACGCCGGTGCTGCAACGCCCGCTGGAACACGGCGCCGACATCGTGCTGCATTCGGCCACCAAGTACCTGGGCGGCCACGGCGACCTGCTGGCCGGCGCCGTGGTGGGGCGCAAGGAACATATCGATGCGATCCGGCTGCAAGGCCTGCGCTACTTCACCGGCGCGACGTTGTCGCCGTTCACCGCATTCCTGGTGCTGCGCGGCATCAAGACGCTGGAACTGCGGGTGGAACGCCACAGCGAATCGGCGTTGAAGGTGGCCAAGTTCCTGCGTGAACATGCGGCCGTGGCCGACGTGTTCTATCCCGGCCTGGCGGGCACCGCGGGGGCCGAGATCGCTCAGCGCCAGCAGGCGGCGGGCGGCGGCCTGGTGGCGTTCGAACTGAAAGGCGGGCTGGACGCCGGCCGGCGTCTGCTCAACAGCCTGAAACTGGCGCGCATCGCCGTCAGCCTGGGCGATCCGGAAACGCTGATCCAGCATCCGGCATCGATGACGCACGCCAGCTACACCGCCGAAGACCGCGAGAAATATGGTTTGTCGGAAGGACTGCTGCGTCTGTCGGTGGGCTTGGAAACCGCCGCGGATATCCTGGCCGACCTGAAACAGGGGCTGGATCGGGTGTAGGCGCTGCGAGGGGGCGTGGTGCCGCAGGATACGCAGTGATGCGCCGATCCTGCGACGGCGCCGGTTCTGCGTCAGCGCAGAGCTGACCTCAGCGCAGGTCCGACGTCAGGTTGTCGAACTGCTGCAGTTCCAGCCGGGTGCGTTCGTCGGTCAGGCGCCGCACCGTCAACTGATGCGCCTGGAAGCGCGTCAAGAGCGCGTCCTGGTCGAACACGATCTCGTCATGCTGGGCGCGCCACGACCGGCGGTTGTCGTCGAGCAGGTTGATCATCTTTTCGAACTCGGCCAGCGTCTGGCGTTCGATGTCCCAGTTGCGCGCCAGGGTTGCCCGCTGGGTTGCGCGCGACTTCAGGGCGCCTTCGATCATCTGGTTCTTCTGCTGTTCTGTCAGGTCCAGGCTGCGGATGATGACGGGTACGTCGGCCAGCAGCTTCTGGTTCTGCTGGCTGTATTTCTGCACGATGCGCTGCGATTGCTCCAGGATCAGCCGGCTTTCCACCAGGCCGCGGTCGCGCGCCAGACGGTTGGCGATGAACAGTTCCGACAGCCGAACCTCGTCCAGTTCCTTCATGTAGGCGCGGTATTGCGCCAGGCGCTGGCCCAGCATCAGCTTCACGCCGCGCTCGATCTGGCCGTAGGCGCCGCGGGCCTTGGGGGTGGGGTCGATGTCCGGCACGTCGCCGGTCGGATGGTCGACGGCGTACATGGCCGTGCGCATCAGCTCGCCGGCATGGCGGATCTCGGCGTAGGCGGTGTCTTTCTGCACCCGCTGGTAGGCGCCCATCGCGCTCACGGTGACGAACGTGGCCACGAGCGCCAGGCCCACGCCGAACGCGATACGCATGCGGCTGCGAGGGGTGCGCAAGCGCTTGAACAGTGACAGCACCCCGATCACGACCGCAGGCGGAATCGCCAGCGCGATGGCCGCGCCGAGGCCGTAGCCGACGGTCGCTGCCGGGCTGGCATCCATCGACGGCGAATAACGCCGCACGCTGATTGCCATCAACCAGAGGCCGATGTAGATCGCCCAGGTGTAGAACTTGAGCGCGCGGCCGGCGCTGGGCGGGGTACGCAGGGCGGCGGCCAGCGCAGGGGTCGCCGCCGTTTCCGAGGGCTCGCTTTCAAGGCTCAGGATGGGGTCTTTGCGCGTGTCCACGGCGGGCGGAAGGGGCGAGAAATAATTGGCGGTAAATGTTACTGTGCGGCCTTTTCCGGCGCAATCGAATCTCGCTGCCAGGCCACCCATTCGCCCGCGCCGTCGAAGTGGCGCGGCCCGCGTTTCGTGGCGGCCAGGCCGGCGCGCAGGACCTCGTGGTTCAGGCCCGGCATGTGCCGCAGCAGGGCCGGCGGCAAAGCCTGCGCGTCCAGCACGTCCTCGTCGAATTCCACCGCCATCAACGCGCCGTCGTCCTGCACCCGCACGTACCACAGGCCTTCCATGTAGTCGCCATGCCAGGGGTCCGGAAACACGGCCTGCCGAAAGCGAAAGCCGAATTCATGCACGTCTTCCCAGGGCCACGATTGGCGCAGGCCCATGCGCGCGGCCAGCTCGCTGGCGCGTGTGAAGCCGGCGTCGTCGAAGCGGATGGTTTCGGCGAACGGGTCGGGCGGGGCAGGCGGGCCGGCAAGCAGCCTTTTCAGGAATGACCACATGGTGGCGTCGGGGAAGCGGATTCGATGCGGCAGTGTACCGGCGGGCGGCGCCGGCCGTATGACGAGCGCGCCAATCCCTGCAAGGCGATCCCGGCAAAAGCGGACACCCTGGCCGCAGGCTGCAAAGATGTTACAAGTCTTGATTCATATCAACGTCCCGCGCCATGGCGCGGGTTAGGGTTGCGCTTTTTCCTGACGGGTCGCCGGCGACTGGCCGGGCCCCACGCGCAGCAAGGACAGGGATCCATGACAGACAAGACCTCGCAAGCCTCCGAATCGACCCATGCCGACATCGCCGCCAAGCCGGCCACCAAGTCCGCCGCCAAGCGCACCGCCGGGGTACGGGCATCGGCCGCCAGGCGCTCGCAAGCCGCGCGCCGCGCGCCGGGCACCGCATCGTCTGCCTCGCGCAGCAAGCACGCAGAGGCCGCCGTCGCCCAACTGCCGTCCATCGAACCCGCCGTCACGGCCCGCAAGCGCGTCAACGCGCGTGAGGTCGCCGCGCGCCAGGAAACCACGGCCGTGCTGGCCGACATTGCCCGGCGCTACACCGTGGGCGAATCCGGCGAGGCCCACGAGGCGCTGCGCTCGGTCATCGAAGAACTGTCGCCCGACGACGCGATGGCCGTGCACCGCGCATTGCTGCAAGCCAATGCACAGGCGCCCGCCGCCCGGCGCAATCCCGACGAGGAACTGGCCACCGATTGGCGCGAGGGCATCTACCCCTACAAGCACCGCATGCTGCGGCGCAATTACGAAAAGCAGAAGTACGCCTTGCAGGTTGAACTGCTGAAACTGCAGGCTTGGGTCAAGGCGACCGGCCAGCGCGTGGTGATCCTGTTCGAAGGGCGCGACGCGGCCGGCAAGGGCGGCACCATCAAGCGCATGATGGAACACCTGAATCCGCGCGGCGCGCGCGTGGTGGCGCTGGAAAAGCCGTCCGACACCGAGCGAGGCCAATGGTATTTCCAGCGCTATGTGCAGCACCTGCCCACGGCGGGCGAGATCGTGATGTTCGACCGATCCTGGTACAACCGCGCCGGCGTCGAACGCGTGATGGGCTTTTGCACGCAGGCGGAATACCTTGAATTCCTGCGCCAGGTGCCCGACTTCGAGCGCAACCTGGTCGCCAGCGGCATCCACCTGGTGAAGTTCTGGTTTTCGGTCAGCCAGGAAGAACAGCGTCGCCGTTTCCTGCAACGCAAGGTGCATCCGCTCAAGCAGTGGAAGCTCAGCCCGGTCGACCTGGCGTCGCTGGACAAGTGGGACGACTACACCCGCGCCAAGGAGGCGATGTTCGCGCACACCGACACCGCCGATGCGCCGTGGATCGTGGTCAAGTCCGACTGCAAGAAGCGCGCGCGCCTGAACGCCATGCGCTACCTGATCGGCCGCCTGCCGTACGAAGGCAAGAGCGCCGAGCCTGAGATGGCGCTGGATTCGCTGATCGTGGGGCGGGCGCTGTAAAGCCGGGCTCGTCGGGCTGGGCCTGCGCGTCGGCCGGGCCGGCGCGGCGTCGCCGCTGAGTGCGAGGCGCGCCGCTTACTTGCCGCGCATCTGATCGATCAGCCGCCGATCGCGCTTGGTCGGCCGGCCGGCGGCGATATCCAGCGCGGGCTCCGGCGCCAGGCGCCGCATTTCCGCCGCGCGGGCGCGGGCGGCGGCGCTTTCGGGGGTTTCCTCGTACAACTGCCGTGCCACCGGCGCCGGGCCGCGCACGCCGCTGACCGCCACCACGCGCACGTGCAGCGCGGGGTCTTCCTTGCGGATGCTGACCAGGTCGCCAGCGCCGACTTCGCGCGCCGGCTTGGCGGGCTGGCCGTTGACCTGCACCCGGCCCTTGCCGATCTCGTCCACCGCCAGGCTGCGCGTCTTGTAGAAGCGCGCCGCCCAGAGCCATTTATCCAGCCGTATCTTTTCCATCGTGGTTCATCCAGACATCAGCCGGACATGATAGCGGTTGGCGCCGCGCCTGCGCGACACCGTCACGACTGCGAGTCGCGCAGCAGCGCGGCAAACGCGCTGGCGGGCAGGGCGCGGCTGAAGAGGAACCCCTGCATGGCATCGCAGCCTTCCTCGATCAGCATCTGCCGCTGCGCCTCGGTCTCGACGCCTTCGGCCAGCGTGCGCATGCCCAGCGAATGCGCCAGGCGCACCACGCCGCGGATCACGGCGGTGGCCGTTGGCATTTTGCCCAGCGCCCAGACGAAGGACTGGTCGATCTTGAGCGTGTCGATCGGCAGCCGCACCAGGTAAGCCAGGCTGGAATAGCCGGACCCGAAGTCATCCAGCGACGCCGAGATGCCGGCCTGGCGCAGTTCCATCAGAATTCCCGAGGCCTTTTCGACGTCGCTCATCAGCGAATTTTCGGTCACCTCGACGTCCAGCAGCGTCGGCGGCACGCCATGCACCTGCGCCAGCCGCACGATGGTGCCGGCCAGGTTGGGCGCCACCAACTGGCGGGCCGACAGGTTGAACGAGATGCGCGGCACGGGCAGGGCATCGGCCAGCCATTCGCTGATGTGCTGGCAGGTGGCATTGGCCACCCACTCGGTCAGCGCCGATTCCAGCGGCGAATCCAGGATCACGTCCAGGAACGCGGCCGGGCCCAGCAGGCCGCGGGTGGGATGGCGCCAGCGCAGCAACGCCTCGGCGCCGCACAGCGACCCGTCGTGCATGCTGATCTGCGGCTGGAAGTGCAGTTCGAACTGGTTGTTGGTCAGCGCGCCCTGAATATCGCCGCGCAGCGACAGGCGCGCGCCCAGGCCCTGCATCAGTTCGCGGTGGTACAGGCGCACCTGGAAGCGGCCGGCCGACTTGGCGGCGTACATCGCGGCATCGGCATAGTTCAGCAGCATCTCGGCGGATTCGCCGGGCGTGTTCAGCATCGCGATGCCGATGCACGCGCCCAGCGACACCGAACGGCCATGGATGTCGCTGGGCCGCGACAGCGCATTCAGGATCGAATTGGCCAGCGCTTCGGCCGCGCGCTCGTTGGTGTCGCGCAGCACCAGCAGGAATTCGTCGCCGCCGACGCGGGCGCAGAAGATCGACGGCGTCAAGAACTTGCGCAGCCGCTCCGCCACGTCGCACAGCAGCAGGTCCCCCTCGGCATGGCCGAAGGCGTCGTTGACTTCCTTGAAGCGGTCCAGGTCCAGGAACAGCACGGCCAGCGACGGGTTCTGCGCGGTCAGCCCCGGCGTCGCGTCGGCGATGGCGCCGGACAGCGTTTCCATGCACTGGCGCCGGTTGGGCAGGCCGGTCAGGTAGTCATGCGTGGCCTGGTACCTGAGCTGGGCGGTCTCTTCGCGTTCGCGCGAGACGTCGCGCAGCAGCACGGCCAGGCCGTTGTCGTGGGGAAAGGCGCGGGCCTCGTACCACGTGGCCAGCGGCGCGTAATAGCCGGTGTGGCTGGACGGGCGGTCCGTTTGCAGCGCGGCGCGACAGGCCTCGTAGTAGCCGGTGCCGACCAGGTCGGGACAGGCATCCCACAGGGCCTGTCCCACCAGGTCTTGGCTGCTGCGGCGCAGCAGCCGTTCGGCGGCGGGGTTCACGTAGCGCACGTGCCACGTGCGGTCCAGCGAGATGAAGCCGTCGGCCAGGCCGTCGAGCGTGGCGCCGTCCAGGTTGGCCGCGCCGGCGGGCGGGGGCGGTGATGGCTCGTTGCTTTCGTGGTTCATCTCGTTCCGGACTTCCCTGGGCGCATTCGATCCGCTCTTTGTATCGCATCGGGGGGGCCGCGTAAAACCAAAAAAACAACCAAAAAGCCGTCCAAAAAAAACGGGCGCCCCTAAGGGCGCCCCAAGACCGGCAATCCGGTAGCGGACCGTCGGGCCGTGCCTGGCATCCCGGGGACGCGCGACGCAGCCAGGTCCGGGCAGTACTCAATCCAGTTTCAGACCGGCTTCCTTGACCACGCGTTGCCATTTTTCGATTTCGGCGCGGCGGAAGGTATCCAGTTCGGCCGGCGTCGAGCCGATGGGTTCGGCGCCGATGCCTTCGAGCTGTTCAGCGATCTGCGGGTCCTTCAGCACCTTGGCCAGGGCTTGCGAGACCTGGTTGACGATCTCGGGCGGCGTGCCGGCGGGTGCGAACACGGCGTTCCATTCATAGGTCTCGTAGCCCGGCACACCGGATTCGGCGATAGTGGGCAGGTCGGGCGCGGCCTTCGAGCGTTGCGATCCGCCCACGGCCACGGCGCGCAGCTTGCCGTTCTTCACGTGCTGCCAGGCCGAGCCCATGCTGGCGAACATGACCGGCACCTGGCCGGACATGACGTCGATCATGGCCGGGCCGCCGCCCTTGTAGGCCACGTGCTGCAGCTGGGTCTTGGCCAGCAGGTTGAACAGTTCGCCGGCCAGGTGCTGCGCGGAGCCGGGGCCGGCCGAGGCGAAATAGACATGGTCCTTGGCGCCGGGCTGGCCCAGCTTGATCAGGTCGGCCACGGTCTTGACTTCGTACGACGGCGTCACCACCAGCACGTTGGGCACGCGCAGCAGCAGCGATACCGGGGCAAAGGCGGTCAGCGTGTCGAACTGCATCTTGGGGTGCAGGGCGGGGTTCTGCGCGTGGTTGGACGCGTCCAGCATCAGCGTGTAGCCGTCGGGCTGGGCCTTGGCCACCACCGCGCCGCCGATCATGCCGCCGGCGCCGCCGCGGTTTTCGATCACCACCGGCTGGCCCAGTTCGGCCGCCAGCTTGGGGCCGATGAGACGGGCCACCACGTCGACCGTGCCGCCGGGCGGGTAGGTCACGACCAGCGTGACGGCGCGCTCGGGATAGGCAGCCTGTGCCGCGCCGGCCGCGCCGGCCAGCAATCCGGCGGCGGCCAGCAGGCTGCCGCGCTGCGCGAGGCGTTTGAACAGAGGGGTCATCGTGGGTCTCCTTGGAATTGGAACAGCTGCAACGGCGTGTCGGCGAGAACGGCGCGCCGTTGCGCGGGGTCGTCGAGCCAGGCGTCCAGCCACTGCGTCGCCGCGGGGTAGGACGCCAGGTGGCGATGCTCGGTGTGGGGCCAGTCGCTGCCCCACATGAGTCGGGCGGGCGTGTAGGCGCGCAGCAATTGCTGCGTGGCCTCGCGCCCGGATGCGGCACAGGCGGGCGTGGGCCAATTGCGGTACGCGGCCGCCAGCTTGACCCAGACGCGGCCGCTGTCGGCCTGGCGCAGCAGCCAGGCAAAGCCTGGGTCGGCCACGCCCAGCGCGGGGTCGGGCCGGCCGAAATGATCCACCACCAGGCGGCAGCCGGCTTGCAGCAGCGCCGGCATGATATCGGCCAGGCGCGCGGCCTGCACGTGGATTTCGACATGCCAGCCCAGCGCATTGACGCGGTCCAGCAGATGGCGCCAGGCCGGCGCCGCGACGTCGGGCAAGGGCAGGCCGATCAGGTTCAGGCGGATGCCGACCACGCCGGCCGCAGCCAGGGCCTGCAACGCCTCGTCCGTAATGGCGGGGTCCACCACCGCCACGCCGCGCAGCCGGTCGGGTTGCGCACGCAGCGCCTGGACCAGGTGGCTGTTGTCGGTGCCCAGGAAACTGGGCTGCACCAGCACGCCGTGCGTCAGGCCGTGCGTATCCAGCAGGGCCAGGTACTGGTCCAGCGTGGCGTCGTAGTCGGGGGTGTGGCGGCGCGTGTCCGCCAGCGCCAGGCCTTGCCGGAATACGTGGGCGTGGGTGTCGACGGCGGGGCCGGTCGCGGACGGGGGCAAGGCGGGTCTCCTGAGGGCGGGTGCGGAGCCAGTGGCCCGCACGCTTCTGTAAGGTTTTGTAAGGCGGGATTGTAGGGACACCAGGTATAGTTTTCTATTGTGTAAAAGCGCTTTATTTATATTGGATTGATATGGAAACCCGGCATTTGCGCTATTTCCTGGCCGTCGTCGACCACGGCAGCGTCAGCCGCGCCTCGGAATGGCTGGGCATTGCCCAGCCGGCGCTCAGCCAGGCGCTGGGCCGCATGGAAAAAGATCTCGGCGTGCGCCTGTTCGAACGCTCGCGCCAGGGCAGCAGCCCCACGCCGGCCGCCATCGCCATCCTGGAAGACGTGCGCGCCAGCGTCACCCGCATCGATGCCGCCGCCCGCCGCGCCCAGGAAATCGGCCGCGGCAGCGCCGGGCAACTGACCGTGGGGCTGGTGTCGTCGGCACTGTTCAACACGCTGCCTCGCGCGCTGCGCGAAATGCGGCGGCAGGCGCCCGGCGTGCGCATCATCCTGCGCGAGATGAGCAACGCCGAGCAGGCCGAAGCCTTGCAGACCGGCGAGATCGATATCGGACTGATGCACACCCCGGTGGCGGTGGGCGGCCGCATGCGCGAACGCCAGTTGCTGCGCGACCGCCTGGTGGCGGCCGTGCCGGACGAGTTCGAGGTTGCGCCGGACGGCCAGGTGTCGATGGCGCAGATCGCCCAGGCCGGCCTGGTGATGTATCCGCAATCGCAATTGCCGGCGTTCTATGCCGACATCCTGGACGCCATGCGCAAAGGCGGCCACGACGCCCACGTCGCGCAGGAAGCCAACCGCACCCTGACCGTGCTGGCCTGCGTGGCGGGCGGCTGCGGCGTGGCGCTGCTGCCCAGCTGGATCCGGTCGCTGGATTTCAGCGGCGTGCGTTTCTGCGAAGTGCGCGACGGCGAACGCCTGCCCAGCTTCGACCTCAGCGCCATCTGGCCGGCGCGGTCGGTGCCGACGCTGGCGGATACGTTCGCCAATCTGGATCTGGGGGCGCGGTAAGGCCAGGGCCGCCTTGCACGGCATGGTGCCGTTGCTGCGCAGCTGGCTGCGGGCCTATCCTGGCCCAGTCTTTCAGTCCGCCTTCAGTCGCGCCGCCGAACGCTTAAGCCACGCTTAAGACCGCGTTTTCGCCGGAACTACCCCCCCTTCGTCGTTCTAACCAGAAACGACGCTAGAGGGGCATGTCATGGATCTGAACTGGCAGCAGCAGTTATGGGAAAGCGCGCTTTGGCTGGCGCGCGCCTGTGGCATCACCGCCATCGCGCTGGTGGCGGTGTCCCT
Organism: Achromobacter sp. FW305-C-28; assembly: GCF_058783235.1. Classification (NCBI taxonomy): domain Bacteria; kingdom Pseudomonadati; phylum Pseudomonadota; class Betaproteobacteria; order Burkholderiales; family Alcaligenaceae; genus Achromobacter; species Achromobacter sp. FW305-C-28. The sequence goes on from NZ_JBYSYL010000004.1 coordinate 52,314, forward strand.
GGCGTTGTCGCGCTGGACCGACTGGGGCCGCAAGTTCTGGCGCCTGGCCTGGCCCTACCTGACGCCGCGCCGCAGCTGGCGGCCGCTGCTGACGCTGGCTGCGCTGCTGTTCCTGGCGATGTTCTCGGTCCGCATGACGGTGCTGTTTTCCTATTGGTACAACGGCTTCTACAGCGCCTTGCAGGCGCTGGACCCGACCGCATTCTGGCGCTTCCTGGGCATCTTTTCGGTGCTGGCCAGCGTGCACGTGGTGCGCTCGCTGGTCGACAGCTACGCCGGCCAGGCTTTCGACATCCACTGGCGGGTGTGGCTCAACGACCGCCTGACCGGCGACTGGCTGGGCGCGCGCGCCTACTACCGCAGCCACTTCGTCGGCGAGCCGGTGGACAACCCCGACCAGCGCATCGAGCAGGACATCTCGATGTTCGTCACCGGTTCGCGCAGCCTGGCCATCGGTGCGCTCAGCGCGATGGTGTCGCTGGTGGCGTTCACGGGCATCCTGTGGAACCTGTCCGGGCCGCTGGGTGTGGCCGGCGTCGAGATTCCGCGCGCCATGGTCTTCATGGTGTACCTGTATGTCATCGTCGCCACGTTGTTCGCCTTCAAGATCGGACGGCCGTTGATCCTCTTGAACTTCCTGTCCGAACGCCTGACCGCCAACTTCCGCTACGCCTTGCTGCGGCTGCGCGAAAACGCCGAGAACGTGGCCTTCTATCAAGGCGAAGCCGTCGAGCGCGCCACGCTGTGGACGCGGTTTTCGGCCTACATCGCCAACCTGTGGGCGCGGGTGTATCGGGGCCTGAAGTTCGACGGCTTCAACCTGGCGGTCAGCCAGGTGGCGGTGGTTTTCCCCTTCCTGTTGCAGGCGCAGCGCTTTTTCAGCGGCGCCATCAAGCTGGGCGACGTCATGCAGACCGCGCAGGCCTTCGGCCAGGTGCAGGATTCGTTGTCATTCTTTCGTACCTCGTACGATTCGTTCGCCCAGTACCGCGCCACGCTGAACCGCCTGGCGGGCTTTCTGGATGCGAACGCGGCGGCACGTGAACTGCCGGCCATCGAGCCGCAACCCTTGTCCGACGGCCTGCAGATCACCGGCCTGGATGTGTCGCGGCCCGACGGGCAGGCCTTGTTGCGCCAGTTGAATCTGTCGCTGCATCCGGGCCAGGCCCTGCTGATCAAGGGGCCGTCGGGCAGTGGCAAGACCACCTTGCTGCGCGCCCTGGCCGGCCTGTGGCCGTATGCGCAGGGCAGCGTGCAGCGGCCGCTGGGCGCGGCGGCGCTGTTCCTGTCGCAACGGCCCTATCTGCCGCTGGGTGCGCTGCGCGATGCGGTGGCGTATCCGGGCCACGCCCAGGCGGGTGACGACACCCGCCTGGCGGCCGCGCTGCGGCAAGTGAACCTGGGCCACCTGGCCGGGCGTCTGGACGAAGCGGCCGACTGGTCGCGCATCCTGTCCATCGGCGAGCAGCAACGCGTGGCGTTCGCCCGCGTGCTGTTCAACCGGCCCGCCATCGTGTTCCTGGACGAAGCCACGTCGGCCACCGACGAAGGCCTGGAACACATGCTGTACAGCCTGCTGCGCCAGGAACTGCCGGATTGCATGCTGGTCAGCGTGGGCCATCGCAGCACGCTGGACCCGTTTCATACGCACCGGCTGGCGCTGGATGGCGAGGGCGGGTGGACGATGGGGGCGATGGATGCTGCGCACGGGTCTGCGCGCACGTTGGCCGCTGCGTAGGCACGACGTTCAGGACGGCGGTGAACGTCGCATCAAGGAACGCTCAGGTACCGACGCGCAGCGGCCCGGTCAGCTTGCGCAGCGCGGCGATGACGCTTTGCGCGGTGATGCGGCCGGTCTTGGGGTTGGCCGACGGGATGTTCTGGATTTCCATCGAGAACGAGGCCGAATCGGACACCACTTCGACGCGGTGGATATTGCGTTCCAGCGACGGGTCGGCCCAGATTTCGAGCGTGGTGCGATCCGGCCCGATGCCGGCCAGCGACACGCTGACCGCGACGTTCAGGTTGGCCGGGAAACCCACGGCCGCTTCGCGCGGCGAGCCGCGGAAGATCAGGCGCGGCTCGGTGATGTCGGCGATGTCGATGTTGTTGTCCACCAGGTACGGCGCGCCGAGCAGGCCGCGCACCGGCTTGCGGGTGATCATGGTGACCGAGTGGATGACGCCTTCGGCGGCGGCGGTGATGGCGTCCAGGCCCAGGATGGCGCCGGACGGCACCAGGATCTGGCCCTGGTGGGCGCGCGCCAGTTCGATCAGGTCGTCGTGGCGCAGCAGCGCGCCCGAGCTCAGCACCACCAGTTTCTTGCCGGCCTTGAGCACCGGTTCGGCTAGTTCGCGGAACACGGCGGCGGGGGCGCATTCGACGACCACGTCGCAGTGTTCGACCAGCTCGCCGATGGAGGTGAAGGTGGGCTTGGCGTTTTGCCAGGCGAAGGCGGGCGGGGCCTTGGGGTCGCGCACGGCCACGGCGGCCAGGGTCAGGCCGGGCAGGCCGGCATCCAGGGATTGCGCCACGGCCTGGCCGATGGCGCCGAAGCCGGCGATGCCGACGCGGTAGCTGTTCATGGAAGATTCCGGATGAAGATCGCGGCGAGCCGCGGGGTCGAAGGCTGGGCCAGCGGGCGGTGGGTCTGCCCGGCCAGGGTCGGCGGTCACTGTAGCGAGGGGGCGGGCAGGCGTCAATGATGGGTGGGAATGGTCGGACGACTGAACGGGGCGTCGCTCACAGGGGGCGCGACCGGCGCGGCGAGCCGTGGCAACCGAACCACGATAGCGATCCGACGCCCTTAAGCGCCCGAGTCTTCCAGCGCAAATTCCTGCCCGGTGTAGTCACCGGCCACCTGCACGTCGCCACGCACCAAGCGGGCCGACCAGTCATCCAGAATGCGGCGCTCCTCGGCGCTGACGTCCGCGCCCAGCACCAGGCGCAGCGAGGCCTCGGCTTGCAGACCGAAATGCGTGATCTCGCCCACCCGCAGCGCCCCGGCCGCATGGTCGGCCGCGGCGCGTTCCACGCACAGGCCGGAATCGGCCAGCGCCGATGCCAGGAATACGGCCGGATCGCGCGCCACCCAATCGAGCACGTTGCCGATCTGGCGCAGCCCGTGGCGGCGGCATGACTCGGTGATGCCGCCACGGCCGCCGTCCATCATCGCGAACACGACCCGGGCGCCGCGCGCGGCCAGGCCATCAGTCCAGGCACCGGCCAGCACGGGGTCGTGCTGGTCGCCGCAAAAGCCCGTCAGCGGGTCCTGGCCCCGCACCCGGCGCACGCCGTCGGCATAGGCCGCGCGACCCTTCAGGCCGGGCCGCACGCGCTCGCCCGACAAGTGCGCCGCGCCGCCGCGCAGCCCCGCCAGCACGCCGGCCAGGAAGGCGGTGTGTTCCTGCAGGATGTCGTACGAAGCCACGTTGGCGGCGTGATGGCTGCCCTGGGTGATGGCGAACTGCGTGCGCGCAAAGCGCGGTGCGATGCGCGCCACCGGAACGTCGCCCTGGCCGCCGTGCACGATGACCAGGTCGGGCCCGGCCGCGCACAGGTCCGCCAGGCGCTCGGTGCGCCGGTCCGGATCGTTGTCGGCGATCCATTCAATCTGTAGCGCATGGCCCGCCCGGGCGGCGCGCGCGGCCCCTTCGACCGCGGCTTCGTTGAAGCCGCCACGGCCCGGGTGGCCGAACAGCACCAGCACGCGGCGGGCGCTCACAGGCTGGCTCCGGTAGCACGCACCACCGGCCCCCAGGCATCGGCCTGGCGGCGCACGAAGTCGGTGAATTCGCTGGGTGATTTGTCGGCCAGCACGAAACCCTGGCCTTCCAGTTTGGCGCGCAGGTCGGGCGTTTGCAGCACCTGCGTCAACGCGGCGTGCAGGCGCTGGCTGATGGCATCCGGCAAGCCGGCCGGCCCCGAAAGACCGATGAAGTTCTCGGCCACCAGGCCGGGGTAGCCCAGTTCGCCCACCGCCGGAATCGCCGGCGCTTGCGGCACGCGCTGCTGCGTCGTGACGGCCAAGAGGCGCAACTGCCCGGTACGCAGGAACGGCAGGTTCTGCGGCAGCGCATCGACCGCGAAGCGGATCTGGCCGCCCAGCAGGTCATTGCGCATCGCGCCTGATCCCTTGTACGGAATGTGCTGCAGCGGCGCGCCGGTCTGGCGCGCATACAGTTCGCCCACGATCTGGCCGACCGAGGCCAGGCCGCCGCTGCCGTATTGCACGGGTTCGGGCTGCGCCTTGATCCAGTCGGTCAGCTGCGCGAAGGTCTCGACGGGCACGGATGGGTGCACGACAAAGGCGGTCGGCACGGCGCCGATGTACGCGACATGGCGAAAGCTGGTCAGCGGGTCGTAGCTGTGTTGCGGCATCAGCGCGGGCGAGATCGACAGCGGCGCCGAGTTCGCCATCAGCAGCGTGTAGCCATCGGCCGGGGCCTGCGCCACTTGCGCCGCGCCCAGGGTGGACCCGGCGCCGGGCCGGTTCTCGATCACGATGGCCTGGCCCAGCAGGTCCGCCAGGCTCGGCGCGATGATGCGCGCGGCGATGTCGCTGGCGCCGCCCGGCGGAAAAGTCACCACCAGCCGGATGGGGCGTTCGGGCCACGCGGCGGCGCGCGCCGGACGGGGCCGCGCAAGCGGCAGCGCCAGCGCGCTGGCAAGCAGAAGTCGGCGTCGGGAAATCGGCATGGCGGTACGGCTCTTTGGCGGCAAAGGGCCGTACTGTAGGAAACCGCGCGGCGTCCCACAAAGACTTTATGGCGGTTTGCTTATGCCCGCCGCGCAAGGCAGCGGGTGCGTCGGCAACGCACGCCTTGCACGTGCGTCCGAGGGCCTGCCGCGCGGGCAGGCCCTGGCCGGCTGCGAGGCTAGCTGCCCTTCCTGGCGCGGGCCATGTAGTCCACGGTCAGGTTCGACAAGGCGCGCACGCCGTTGATCAGGCCCGATTCATCCACGTAGAAACGCGGCGAGTGGTTGGGCGCGGCGGTTTCCGGATCGGTGCCCTTGGGCGTCACGCCCAGGTAGAAGAACATGCCCGGCACCTTCTCCTGGTAGAAGGAAAAGTCTTCCGACGCGGTCGACTTGGGCTGCAGGCCGTAGTTGCCTTCACCGGCCACGCGCCGCAGGGTGGGGCCCATTTCCTCGGTCAGGCCGGGGTTGTTGACGGTGGCGTTGTACAGCTCGACCACCCGCACATCGGCCTTGGCGCCCGCGCTCTGCGCGATCATCGTGGCCGTGCGTTCGATGCGCTGGTGGATGTCCTTCTTCATGCCTTCGTCGTACGTCCGGATGGTGCCCGTCATGGCGACGCTGTCCGGCACGATGTTCATGCGGTTGCCGCCATGGATGGCGCCCACGGTGATCACCGCCGGTTCCAGCATGCTGTTGATCTGGCGGCTGGGAATGGTCTGCAGGCCCAGGATGATCTGCGAGCTGACCACGATGGGGTCAATGCCCGACCAGGGGCGCGCGCCATGGGTCTGCTTGCCCGTGACGTCGATCCAGAACTGGTCGGCCGCCGCCATTGCCGGGCCGCTGCGCCACGACAGCTTGCCCACCGGGTAGCTGCTGGACACGTGCAGGCCGAAGATCGCGTCGACCTTGGGATTTTCCAGCACGCCTTCCTGCACCATCATCTTGGCGCCCCAGATCTTCTTGCCGTCCGGCTCGAAATCGGCCGGGCTTTCCTCGGCGGGCTGGAAGATGAATTTGACGCTGCCGGGCAACTGGTCCTTCATGCCGGCCAGCACTTCGGCCGTGGCCATCAGAATGGCGGTGTGGGCATCGTGGCCGCAGGCGTGCATCACGTCCACTTCCTTGCCCAGGTAGGTGCCCTTGGCCTTCGAGGCAAACGGCACGTCGACCTGTTCCTTCACCGGCAGCGCGTCCATGTCGGCGCGCAGCGCCACCACCGGACCGGGCTTGCCGCCCTTCAGTACCGCGACCACGCCCGTGCCCGCCACGCCGGTCTTGACCTCCATGCCCAGCGCACGCAAGTGGTCGGCCACCAGCTTGGACGTGCGGTTTTCCTGGTTGCCCAGTTCGGGATGCTGGTGGATGTCGCGGCGCCACGCGATGAGCTTGTCTTCGATGGCCTTGGCGCGCTGGTCGATCTGCGCGGCCAGCGCCGCGTCGGGCGCGGGCTGCAGCGGACCTTGCGTGCCGGGCGCGCTTTGCGCGGTGGCCAGTCCGCTCATGGCCAGGTGCGCGGCCAGCGCCAACGGCGCCAGGCGCCACGCGATATTGCGTTGCTTCATGGTTGTCTCCTCTTGGTTGTTAACCTGTTATTGGGCGGAAATCTTACCCGAGCGACAACCCCTTGATGCGATTTTTACCGATGCTTAAAAATGGCGTGGTTTGATTCCGGGCGCTGGAATTCCGAGGGCTGGAATGCCGCGCCGATGCGCGAGAAAACCGCGGTGCGTCGCGCGCATTTACGCCGCGTGCAGCACCGGCCGCGCGCCGCGCGTGACGATCAGCAGCAGCAACGCCGCCAGCACCGACATCGCACCGGCGCCCGCCATCGCGGCATGAAAGCCGCTGGCCAGGGCGTCGGCAAACAATGCCGCCACGCCGTCCGGCTGCGCGGGCAGCACATGCTGCGTGACGGCGGTGCGCGCCACGGCCTGCGCGTCCGGCTGGCCCAGGCGCGCCAGCGCCGTGGCCAGGTTGTCGACCGCGCGTCCGCTCATCAGCGCGCCCAGCAGCGCGATGCCGATGGTCATGCCCGTCTGGCGCAATGCGTTCATGGTGGCCGACGCCATGCCCGAGCGTTCGCGCGGCACCGTCGCCATGACGGCCATGCTGGTCGAGGGCACCGTCAACCCCATCCCCAGTCCCAGCACCACCATCAGCGTGCCGGTCAGCGCATAGGGGGTGTGCGCATCCAGGCTCATCATGCCCAGCATGGCCGCGCCGATCAGGCCGTAGCCGGCGATCATCAGGCGCGGCAGGCCGAAGCGCGCATTCAGTCGGCCGAACACGGTCGACACCAGGCCCGACGCCACGAACTGCGGCGCCAGCTGCCAGCCGCTGGCCAGCGGTGACAGACCCTGCACGTGCTGCAGGTACAGCGAGAAAAAGAACAGGCTGCTGTAGCCGCCAAAGCCCAACACGAAAGACGCGAAGTTGGTGACCGCGAACCCCGCGTCGCGAAACAGGCCCAGCGGCAGCAGCGGCCGCGCAACTTTCTGTTCGACCCACAGGAAGGCGACCAGGCTGACGCCGGCAATGGCCAGCGCGACCACGGCGTCCGGCGCTTGCCAGCCATGCTCGCCCGCGGCGATCAGGCCGTAGGTCAGGGCGCCCAGCCAGATCACGCTCAGCGCCTGGCCGGCGGGGTCGAACGCGGCGTGTTCGGGGTGTGCGCTTTCCTGGATGCCCCACAGGCCCAGCCCGATGGCCAGCGCGCCCACCGGCAGGTTGATGAGAAAGATGCTCTGCCAGCTGAAATGCGCCACCAGCACGCCGCCCAGCATCGGCCCCACGATCAGCGAGATGGCATTGCACGAGGCCCAGACGCCGATGGCCTGGGCCCGTTCGCGCGGCTCGGGAAAGGCCTGCGTCAACAGCGACAGCGCACCGGGAATCAGCAAGGCGCCGGCCACCCCCTGCACGGCGCGTCCGATCAGCAGCATCGGCAGGCTCTCGGCCACGCCGCACAGCGCCGAGCCCACGGTGAACAGCAGCACGCCTGCCAGCCACGAGCGCTTGCGGCCGTAGCGGTCGCCCAGCGGCCCCGCCGACAGCATGAAGGCGGACAGGAACAGTGCGTACGCATCGACCACCCACTGCAAGCCGGCCATGTCGATACGCAACGCGGCCTGCATGGTGGGCAGTGCCACGTTGACGATGCTGATGTCCAGGATGGTGATGAAGCTGCCCAGGTTGACGGCAAGCACCAGGGCGCGGCGGCGGCTAGGGGTCATACGGATCGACCAGGAAAGGGGGAAGACCGTATTCTATTTAGTGACTGACCGTCGGTCAATGAAAGAAAGCAGGGTTCCAGAAGAACAACCTGCCCATCCGTGACGGCGTGGGCAGGCAGGCGTCATCAATTCAGCTTGATCCCCAGTTCCTTGATCAGCGGCCCCATCTCGGCCCGGTCGGCGGCGATGGTGTCCGCCAGTTCCTGCGCGGTGCCGCCGATGGGAATCATGCCCAGCGTCTGCATCTGCGCCTTCATCGCGGGTTCCTTCAGGATGTCCGATACCGTCTTCTGGATCAGCGCCACCCGGTCGGCCGGCACGCCGGCCGGCGCCATCAGGCCGATCCACGGTTGCGGCGCGTAGTCCGTCATGCCGGATTCGCGCAGCGTCGGTGTGTCCGGCAGGCCGGCGAATCGCTCGGGGCTGGTGATGGCCAGCGCACGCAGGCGGCCGCTGTCGATCAGTCCCTTGGAACTGGACGGCGCATCCAGCCCCACGTCGAGCTGGCCGCCGATCAGGTCGTTCTGTGTCTTGCCGGACGACGACGACGGGATATACAGCGCCTTGATGCCGGCGCGCCGCGCGGTCTGCTCCCACACCAGGTGAAACGCGGTGCCGATCGAGAACGAACCCACCGACAGGTTGCGCGCGCGGCTTTCTCGCACGAAGTCCTGCCAGGTCTTGATCGGGCTGTCGGCAGGCACGATGAACAGGAACGGCGTGCGCGCCACCAGCGCCACCGGTTGCAGATCCTTTTGCGGATCGAACGGCAGGCTGTCCACCGCGAAGGGCACGATGGTCACGGACGAGGCCACCACCATGCCCAGCGTATAGCCGTCCGGGGCGGACTTGACCAGCGCGCCGGTGCTGATGATGCCGGACGCGCCGGGTTTGTTTTCCACCACGACCGCCTGGCCCCAGGCCTGCGACAGCTTGCTGGCCAGCACGCGCAGCATGACGTCCACCGGACCGCCCGGCGGGTTGGACACGATGATCTTGACCGGCTTGTCGGGATAGGCCGCGCTGGCGGCGGCGGGCAGCAGCAGGGCAAGCGAGATCGCGAGAGACTTGAACATGGATATTCCCCTTGTGTGTGTTTTGTCGGCAGTGCTGTGGCCACGCGTGGCGGGCCGGCATTCGCCTCAGTCCAGCGCGTGCAGGTGCGGCGCGGGCGGCCAGTCGGGGGCGTCGCCGCGGATGAAGGCGAGCCAGGCGCGCTGCGTCGTTTCGGTCAGCCGGGCCGCCTGCGCGGACGGCAGGCCGTGCAGCATGGGCGCGCTGGCGAACGCGTCCAGGGTGCCGAACACGAACGGCAGTTCGATGCAGTGGCAGGCGCGAAGAGCCTCGGTGGGCGCCACGTCAAATCGCGCCAGCCAGGCTTGGCGGCCCTGCGCGGCGGCATCTGCGGCCCACTGCCGCGATGGCGCGCCGAACACGGCTTCGCTGGCGGCCTGGCTGTCCGGGCCGGTGCCGTAGCCGGGAAACGCGGCCATCTCATCGCGGGTATAGGCCACCAGCACGTCGGCGCGGCCGGCGGCACGTTGCAAGGCCGGGGCGATGTCGGCCGGCAGCACCTGGCCATCCAGCACCGGGCCGAACAGGCTGCGGCGGCCGCCCTCGGCCTGTAGCGCCGCGACGACTTGCGGCGCCTGCTGGGCGGCGAGCAGGCGTTCGACGGGCAGGGCGCGGGCTGCTTGCAGCGTGGCGGCGCCAGCCGCTTCCAGGAAAACCTTGCCCAACGCGGCGGCCTGCGTCGAACTGCGAAAGCCGCGCCCCAGCGCAGCGCTCTGCAGGATCGCCCGGGCAAAGCGCGGCCGGCGCGCCAGCATGGCGCAGATCGACGAGGCGCCGGCCGACTGGCCCATCAGCGTGACGCGTTCGGGGTCGCCGCCCAGGGCGTCGATGTTGTCCATCACCCAGTCGATGGCGGCTTCCTGGTCCAGCAGCCCCACGTTGGCGGTCTGCCCCGGCACGTGCAGCCAGCCCAGCGCGGCCAGCCGGTAGTTCACCGCCACGACCACCACGCCGCCCCGCGCAGTCAGGCGCGCGCCGTCGTACCAGTCCAGCGCGCCCGCGCCGCTTTGCCAGGCGCCGCCATGCAGCCATACCACCACGGGCCGGCGCTGCGCATCGGCGGCCGGCGTCCAGACGGTCAGGTGCAGGCAGTCTTCCGATTGCAGCGCGTCAAAGTCGCCCATGGCGCCGCGCAGGCGCGAGGGCAACTGCGGCGGCACGGGGCCGGGGCGGGTGGCATCCCGCGGGCCTTCCCAGCGGGCGGGTTCGGGCGGTGCGAAGCGCAGCGCGCCCACGGGCGGCGCGGCATACGGAATGGCGCTGAAACGGCAGATGCCGTTCTCGTTGCGCAGGCCGGTCAGCAGGCCGGCGCGCAGCCGGGCCTGGACGGATTCGGTCATGGTGTTGCCCCTTGTCGTTGTCAGCATGGCGGCAACGCCTGAAGGCATTGCCGTCTTCGGACTATGGTAGGGACGAACGGGGCGGCCAGGACATGCTGGTTTCGATCCGGGCCATGCGGGTTGCGCATGGCCCGGCGACGGCTGGGGCCGAAGCCGTTTATGCCGAAGCCGCTTACTTCAGGATGCGCGCATCCATGCTGTTGTCAGCCAGGGCCTGCGCCTGGGCCTGGCTCATGCCCAGGTGCTCGTACAGCGCGTAGAAGTTCTCGGTGACGTAGCCGCCGAAATAGGCCGGGTCGTCGGAATTGACGGTGACCTTCACCCCCGCGTCCAGCAGCGACAGGATGTTGTGCTGCGACATGTGCTCGAACACGCGCAGGCGGGTGTTGGACAGCGGACACACGGTCAGCGGAATCTGCTCGTCGATCAATCGGGCCATCAGGCGCGGATCTTCCGCGGCGCGCACGCCGTGGTCGATGCGCAGCACCTTCAGCAGGTCCAGCGCTTCCCAGATGTATTCCGGCGGGCCTTCTTCGCCCGCGTGCGCCACGGCCGGCAGCCCTTCGGCGCGGGCGCGGTCGAAGACGCGCTGGAACAGCCGCGGCGGAAAGCCTTTTTCGCTGCTGTCCAGGCCCACTGCGATGAAGGCGTCGCGGTAGGGCAGCGCTTGTTCCAGCGTGCGCATGGCCTGTTCTTCGGGCAGGTGGCGCAGAAAGCTGAGGATCAGGCCGCTGCTGATGCCCAGCTTCTTGCGGCCGTCTTCCAGCGCCTGGCTGATGCCGCCCAGCACGGCGGCGAACGGCACGCCGCGGTCGGTGTGGGTCTGCGGATCGAAGAAGGGTTCGGTGTGCACCACGTTCTGCTCGTGGCACTTGACCAGGTAGTCCCAGGTCAGGTCGTAGAAGTCCTGTTCGGTGCGCAGCACGTCGGCGCCCAGGTAGTACAGGTCCAGGAATTCCTGCAGGTTGCCGTAGTTGTAGGCGCCGCGCAGCGCATCGATATCGGGCCACGGCAGCGCCACGCCGTTACGGCGGGCCAGCCGGAACAGCAGCTCGGGTTCCAGCGAGCCTTCCAGGTGCAGGTGCAGTTCCGCCTTGGGCAGGGCATTGAGCCAGTCGTACATGGATGGATGCTCCTAATCAGTGTTAACAGGCGCTGGATGGGGGGCTTGAGCCATAACGGCCTGGGCCAGCGTGTCCGCGAATGCGCGGGCCTGGCGGGTGCTGGGCCGGTCGCGGCGCCAGATGGCGGCCAGCGGCGATTTGCGCAGGGCGGGGCGGGCCGCCAGCACCACGACTTCGCCGCGCGCCTCGCGCACCGCCGCGACGCTGCCCGGCAGCATCCACAGATAATGGCCTTCCAGCAGCATTTCGCGGCCGAATTCCAGCGACAGGGCGCCGATCATATCCGGAATCGGCAGGCCCGCCTGGTGCAGCAGCATTTCCAGCTCGCCGCGGATGCGGCTGCCGGGCAGGGCGGTGATCCACGGATAGGCCACGCATTCGGCCAGGTCGGCATCGGGCCGGCCCGCCAGCGGATGGTTCGGCCCGCAGGCCAGCACCACGGCGTCTTCCAGCAAGGTGGCCGACCGATAGACCTGCGGATTGACCGTGGACGAAAAACGGCTGATCAGCACGTCCAGCGCGCCCGCGTCCAGGTCTTCGATCAGGCGCTCGTGCGTGCCGATCTCAAGCGTGAGCGTGATGCGCGGATAGGCCTGGCGAAAGCGCGTCGCCGCCTGGGCCACGGGCCAGCCCGCGAACATGGAAAAACAGCCTACGGTCAGGCTGCCTTCGTCGCCGCGGGATAGCGCGGCCAGGTCGATCTCGGCCTTGCGAAAGCCCGTCAACAATTGGCGGGCATGCCGGCACATGGCCTCGCCCAGCGGCGTGCAACTGGTGCCGCGGGCCGTGCGCTCGAACAGCCGCGCACCCACCAGCTCCTCGATTTCGGCGATGGCCCGCGACAGGCCCGACTGCGTGCTGTGCAGTTGCGTGGCCGCCTTGGACAGGTTGCCCAGCTCGGCCACCGTCAGCACGATTTCCAGGTGCCGGGTGCGGAGTTTTCCTTTGAAGGGCGTCATGGGGGCGGCGGGTGAGGGGCAATCCGCCGATTATTCCCGCCCGCCACGGCCTTGGCAACGCGGGGTTTCGGTATAGTGCGTGGCCATGGGACACAACACGATGGTAATGAAGATGGCGTTGGCGGCCGCGGCGCTGGCCAGCCTGTCGGCCTGCGGCGTCTCCACCGTGGACGACGTACGCGTGACCTGGCCGGATTTCAAGCAGGGCGCGCCGCTGGTGCTGCCGTCGGACCCGGCCCAGTGCCCGGACCTGTCCGGCACGTATCTCGCGGCTGGCGAACTGCGCGGCGGCAAGGCCTCGGTGGCCGGTCTGTCCGACCTGCAGCGCTTTCTGGCCAACGCGCTGGCGCTGCCGGGTCTGCAAGACACCGCCGAACGCCAATGGCAGCCCACGGCCGCGGCCCGCGTCACGTTCAAGCGCGTGCCCGAGGGCTGGCGCATCCTGGCAGACGACGGTCGGGGCGGGGGCAATGAAACGCTGCTGCGGCAACGCGACGGGGCCGCCGACCCGGATCCTGTCAATCCCGCCGACCCGCCCCTGTTCGGCGCCAGCCGCTATACCGGCTGCACCCAGGGCCGCTTTTGGGTCACGGCGCGGCGCGACTGGCATCAATACGAATCCATGGGCGTGTATCGCTACGTCGCACTGCTGCGGCCGCAACAGGGTGGGCTGCTGGTCAGCGTGCAGCGCGAGTCCCACAGCATCGGCCTGTTGCCGTGGTATTCGTCCGACAGCGACCAGGCGCAATACTGGTTCGCGCCGGCGGCTGCGCGTCCATGAGGCGCATGAGCGCCCGACGGCGAGCGGATCGAACCGCGAGGGACGCGGCTTGACGAGCGCGGCGGCCTCTTGCGCCGCAGCGGTGCCCGCGCGTTTCGTGTCCGGACCGCTGCGCGGCCACGTGCTCGAAATGGTGCTGACCGGCTGGACCAGCATGCTGGCCGTCTTCGGCGTGGAATTCCTGACCCTGCTCTATCTGGGCACGCTGCGTGACGAGGCGGTACTGGCCGCGGTGGGCTTCGGGTCGATGACGCTGTTCACCGTCATCTCGGTCGCCATGGGCGTGACGGTGGGCGGCGTGGCGCGGGTGTCGCGCGCGCTGGGGGCGGGCGATCCGCGGCAAGCGCGCCGCATGGCGGCGGCCTCGCTGGTGCTGATGGCAGTGGCCATGGCCGTGTCCGCGGCGCTGTACCTGGCGGCCATCGGCCCGTTCACGCAGGCCATCGGGCTGGCGCCCGAGGTGCGGGCGCGGTTGCTGTCCTACGTGGCCATCACCGCGCCGTTCGCCACCGTGATGGGCCTGGGCATGATGCTCTCCAATCTGCTGCGCGCCGCCGGCCATGGCCGGCAATCCATGTGGGTGCTGCTGGCCGGCACGGCCACCGTGGCGGTGCTGGATCCGCTGGTGATCTTCGTGCTGGACGGCGGCATGGTCGGGGTGGCCTGGGCCGGCGGCGTCGGGCGCGTGGCGACGCTGGCGCTGGGCGGCTGGCTGGTCTTCGGCAAGCACCGGCTGGTGGCGCGCCCCGAGCGGGCACGCCTGGGCGCCGACCTGGCCGCCGTGGGCCGCATTGCCTTGCCCGCCGGCCTGAGCGCGCTGGCCACGCCTGCCGCCGTCATCTTCACCGCGTCCACCTATGCCGGCTTCGGCTCCAGCGTCATGGCCGGCGCCACCGTGGTGGACCGGGTGCTGCAACTGTCATATTCGATGTTCTTCGTGCTGCCCGGCGCCATCGGGCCGATCCTGGGGCAGAACCTGGGGGCGGGGCAGTGGGACCGGGTGCGCCGCACCGTGCGCCTGACCGCCGCCATGGCGCTGATGTACGGTTTTGGCGCCGCCGTGCTGCTGGCCCTTCTTGGGCCGTGGATCGCAGACCTGTTCCAGGTGTCCGGCGAAGGCCGCGAGCTGGTGCTGTTCTTCTGCCGCTACGGCAGCTTCGCCTGGGCGGTCAATAGTCTCTTTTTCGTGTCCATTGCCGTCTTCAATAATCTTGGCCATGCCACCTATGCCACCGCCATCGGCTGGCTGCGCGCCACCGTGGGCACGTTGCCGTTCGTCTGGCTGGGGGCGCACTATGGCGGACCCGAAGGCGTGCTGCTGGGTCAGACCCTGGGCTTTGCGCTGTTCTCGCTGCTGGCGATGGCGCTGTGCGTGCGCGTGCTGCGCCGCCCGCCGGCGGGCATGCGGTAACGATCTCTTTCGGGCTGGCGGGACGGTCGTTACCGATGGATAAATCGGTGCCACTGGGTTCGATTTCGGCGGCCGGTCGGGGTACGATCCGGGCTGACTCCGATTTTTCAGGATTGCCATGCGTCAGCATTCCCTTCGCGCCCGAATTGATCCCTTTGCCCGCGTGGTCCTGGCCGCCGCATTCTGCGCCGCCGCCACGGGCATCGCCCAGGCCGAGGGGCCGTCGTCGGCCACGGGCTCGCGCAGTTCCGCCAGCCAGCCGGCGCCCGCGCCGGTGCTCACGCCCAAGCGCAGCTTCGACGACCCGGCAACCCCCCCCGCCGCCGCACCGGCGCCTGCCGCCGACCCCGATTCGTCCTTGCCGGGCTTGCCGTCGCGCACCCGCGTGCCCGATGCGGCCCCCGCGCCTGCGGCGGCTCCCGCCGCGGCGCCGGCACACGCCGCACCTGCGGCCACGGCCACCCCGGCGCCCGCCGCCGCGCCTGCCCCGGCACCCGCGCCTGCCGCATCCGCCACGTCGCCCAAGGTCATCATCCCGACCGAACTCGACACCAAGGCCTGCATCGCCAAGCTGCGCAAGGGCGCCACGGCCAACGGGCTGACGGTGGCCGACTGGGACAAGTACACGGCCAACGCCAAGCTGCTGCCCACCACCGTCGCGTCCGCCCAGGGCCAGCCCGAAGGCCGCGAATCCTGGTGGGACTACATCGCCAAGACGGTCGACGATGAACGCGTCAACGACGGCCGCGGCGTGCTGGCCAAGTATGGCAAGCAGCTGGACGCCATCAGCCAGCAATACCAGGTAGATCCGGCCACGCTGGTCGCCATCTTCGGCATCGAGACCAACTACGGCCGCCAGGTCGGCAAGACCGACGTGCTCAACGCCTGGCTCACCCGGGCCTGCACCGAAAACAAGACCCTGTGGGAAAAGAACGCCTACGCCTCGGTGCGCCTGCTGCGCGATGGCGTGGTACAGCCCGACAGCTTCGTGGGTTCCTGGAGCGGCGCCTTCGGCATGACGCAGTTCATCCCGACCTCGTTCTACGAACTGGCCGCCGATGGCGACGGCGACGGCAAGATCGATCTCTACAATTCGCTGCCCGATGCCCTGGCGTCCACCGCCAACCACCTGCGCAAGCGCCGCGCCAAATGGACCCACGGCCTGCCCGCCGTGGTCGAAGTGCGCGTGCCGGCCGACGTGGCCGCCGCCATCCCGCCCGCGCCGGACGCCGAATACGTCGGCTCGCAAGACCGCCGCAGCATCGCGCAGTGGGCCCAGGCAGGCCTCAAACAGGGCAATGGCTCGGCACTGAAGCTGGCCTCGGGCAACGACGAACAGGCCTATCTGTTCGCGCCCACCGGCGCCACCGGCCCGATCTTCCTGGCCACGGTCAATTTCGACGCGATCCTGCATTACAACCAGTCGCGCCGTTACGGGCTGGCGGTGTCGCTGCTGCTGAATCGCCTGCAAGGCGGCCCGGCGCTGGCCACCGCCTGGCCCACCGACGACCCGGGTCTGTCGCGCGCTCAGATCAAGTCGGTGCAGGAAATGCTCATCAGCCTGGGCTACGACATCGGCATCGCCGATGGCATCCCCGGCGCCAAGACCCGCGATGCGGTCCGCGCCGAACAGGAAAAGCGCAACCTGCCGCAGGACGGCCGGGTCGGCAAGCGCATCTACGACGCGCTCAAGACGTCGGGCGACGTCAAGGCCAAGCCGGGCGCCTGAAGCAAGGGGCTTACACCGCGTGCACGTCACGGTGTAAGCCACCTCAGCCATGGCCGTGCGGCAGCGCGCTGGGTATGATGCAGGGCATCGTCCCCCTTGCCCCGCCGTTCGCTTCCATGCCGTCCTCCTTGCTGCCCGAATCGTTCGTCACTCCCCGCTTGCGCGCCGAGCGCATGTCGCAGACCCACCTGCCTTTCATCACCGCTATGCACGCGGACGCCGCCCTGATGGCCACAATGGGCGGCACCCGCGATGCCACGTCCACGCGGCGCTATGTGCAGCACAACCTGCTGCATTGGGCCGAGCGGGGCTATGGCATGTACGTGCTGACCGAGCGCGACAGCGGCGCGCTGGCGGGCCGCGCCGGGCTCAAGCTGGCGCTGGCGGGCGACGTGGAACACGTAGAAATTGCCTACGCCTTCCAGACTGCCTGTTGGGGCCGGGGCTATGCTTCGGAAATCACACGGGCGTTGCTGGCGCTGGGCTTCGAGCGCTTGCCGGTGCAGGCGCTGAGCGCCGTGGCGGTCGTGGCCAATGCGGCGTCGCTGCGGGTGATGGAAAAATGCGGTCTGCGCTGGATCGACACCGCCGGTGAGGGCGATGCCCGCAAGCTGCGCTACGAAATCCGGCGCGAGCAATGGCAGGCGATGGCGGCCGGGCAAGCGGACGGCACAGCCACCGGTGCCGGGCCCGGCGGCGCTAACATGGCGTCATGAATGCCGTTTTGAAGCCCGCCATGACTACCCGCGACATCCCGCCCGCAATCGACGACGATCCCCCGCCCGTTCTCCCCGAAGCGCCCGCACCCGAAGAATGCTGCAACAGCGGCTGCATTCCCTGTGTGTACGACACCTATAACGAAGCGATGGACGCGTACCGCGACGCGCTCAAGGCCTGGCGCGCGCGCCACGGCCAAGCCTAGCAAGGTAAAGCCGGGAAGAGGGGATTACCCCGCTGGGGGGGCTACGCAAGCGTAGCCACTGGGCGGTTCAGCCCGCCAGCTTCATGTGGATGATCGGCCGCGGCCGGCCGGCCGCGTCGGTTTCCGATCGGCCCACGTCCTGGAACCCATAGTGCTTGTAGAAGCCGTGGGCCTGGGGGTTCTGTTCATTGACGTCCACCTGCAGGCTGCCGTGCAGCGACAGCGCAAAGTTCAGCAGGCGGCGGCCCGCCCCTTTGCCGCGCTTGTTGGCGTCGACGAACAGCATTTCCACCTTGTTGCCGTTCAGGCCCATGAAGCCGGCGACTTCGCCGGTATCGTCTTCACAGACCCAGACGCGTACCGACGGCAGGTAGGTGTTGAGCACCTGCGGGTACATGGCCTGGATTTCCTTTTCGGTCAGGAACGTGTGGGTGGCCCGCACCGAACGAAGCCAGATGTCCACCAGGGCAAGATCGTCGCCGTGGTTGCGTTCTCGGATGTTCATGTCAAGCGCTACAAGCCCGATCGGTAGATGTCAGTGGCCGCCAAGACGGTTTCCATTTGCACAGTATGCGCGAAAACGAAACGGTCCCCGTACACGGTTTCATCCGGAAACTCGGAAATCAACGCCATCGGCAGCGCTTCCCGGTCGGTCTCCGTGACCTGTACGGGGATGCCGTTCAGCACATCGAATCCGGTTTCGAGTGCGTGGGCGTGGAATAGTTCAAGTTGGCGGGCGTTGAATTCCACCAGGCCCGGCACGTTGCGGGCCAGGCGCGCCGTCACGCCTTCGATCAGGCGGCGGGCGCGTTCGTGCCAGCCCGGGTGGTGGCGCAGCACCAGGAAAAAGCCCTTGGGCACGGTCCACAGCTCGAAATGACGTGGCAGGTAGCCCGACAGGGGACGGGTCCACTCGTGTGCCGGGTAGCCGTGCAGGTTGATGTGCAGTTGCGCGCCGCTGATGGCGTGCGCCTGGTGGCGGCCGTCGCGCTCGAAGAACGGCGCGTGTTCGCGGTAAGCGATGTCGTCGCCTAGCGCGCTGTAGCGCGAGGCATGCAGCATGTGGCGAGGATGCTGTTCGCGCAGGCGGTTGAACAGCGCATAGCCGTCGGGGTTTTCCGAGGCGATCAGCGCGAAGTGCGCGTCGCCGCGCGCCTTGAGGGCTTCAGCTGCGCGCAGCGCGCCGACCACGCCGGACGTTTCGTTGGCGTGCTGTGCGCCCGAAATGAACACCGCAGGACCCGGGCCACGCAGGTAGGTGCCCAGCACCGGACGGCCCTGGCGCGACACGGCCTGGAATTCGTCGCCGGCCAGCGCGGCCACACAGCCGGCAATCTGCGCGGCGGGCAGCGGTTCGCGTTGCTGGGCCAGCGGCGTGGCAAGCGGCGCGGGCGTCACCGGCGCGGGCGGCGCAAAGGGTTCCAGCGTCATCATCACGCGCGCCGCGCCATCGTGGCGGCGGACATCGGGAATGATCTGGCCGGGCTGCAGGCCGCGGTCGCCGGACGGGCGGCCGGAATGCTGCTGGAAGTGTTCCAGCAACGAGAAATACAGGTCTTCGTGCAGCGCCTCGAAGGTGCTGACGATTTCTTCGTCCACCGGCAGGGCGAAGTCCATGCCCGGCAGATCGACGCGGATTTCCAGGCGGTCGAAGTACGGTTCGTGGGCGCCCCAGGCATGCTGGCGCACGGTATCGACGATGCTGCGGAACGCTTGCTGGTATTCGGTGGCCTGCGGGCCGTCGGTCTGCACGGCGCCGTCGGCGTCGCAGACGCGCAGCCAGCCGGTGGGCGACAGTTCGGGCGTGCCGTCCTGGGCCTGGCCAAGCTGGTTGGGGGCGAATACGCGCGTCTCTACGCGGCGGCCGTCGGCATAGGCCAGGGTGACGTCGTAGTGCAGGTCGGCTGCGCCCGCGCGCATCGCGACGCGCACGCCGGGCAGCAGGGCGACCAGCGGATAGGCTTCCAGCGTGAAGCGCTTGGCCTGGGCGTGTTCGTGCAGCGGGTAGCGCAGGTCGACGGACACCAGGCCGTCGCGCTCGACTTCTTCCAGGAAGTAATGCAGCAGCGGCTTGTAGGCGCTGCGAAAACGCGCCGTGACGCCCGCCTGCGCCAGCCGGGCCTCGGCCTCGCGCCGCGCGTCGACGCCCTCGAACAACCACCCCTCGACCGCCGCTCCACGCCAGGCCGGCGCCTTGTAGGCGTGGATCCACGCGTCAAGCGTGCGGTCGAATGTCTTTTCCAGCAAAACCATTGTCACAAGTCCTCAAGTGCTCTCATTGGCGGCCCGCCCCGCCGCCGGGCCGCCCCAAGGCGGGGCCGCCCCCTCGGGGGCCAGCAAGCCCGCGCAGCGGGTGCGGCGTGGGGGCTCACACTTTTCCGGTGGGATCCAGGCGGTCGCGCAGCCAGTCGCCTAGCAAATTCAGGCCCAGTACCGTCAGCATGATCGCCAGCCCCGGAAACACGCTGACCCACCAGGCCGTCTGCATGTAGGTGCGGCCATCGGCCAGCATACCGCCCCAGCTCGGAATCATCGGGTCCACGCCCAGCCCCAGGAAGGTCAGGCTGCTTTCAAGCAGGATGTTGTTGGCGACGTTCAGCGTCATCAGGATCACCAGCGGGCCCAGCAGGTTGGGCACGATGTGATGGCGGATCATGGCCAGGTCGCGCACCCCGAAGGCGCGCGCGGCCAGCACGAACTCGCGTTCGCGCAGCGCCAGCACCTGTGCCCGGACCAGGCGCGCATACTGCACCCACTGCGAAATGATCATGAAGAAAATGACGTTGAACAGCCCGCCGCCCAGGATCGCGATGAAGGTGATCGCCACCAGGATGAACGGCAGCGCCAGCTGCACGTCGGCAAAGCGCATCACGATCATGTCCCAGAAGCCGCGGTAGTAGCCGGCGATCAGGCCCATGACGATGCCCAGCAGCGCGCCGCCCAGCACCGAAATGAAACCGACCATCAGCGAGATCTTGCCGCCCACGATCACGCGGGCCAGCACGTCGCGGCCCAGCGGGTCGGTGCCGAAGGGGTGGGCCGCGGTCGTGAACGGCGCGGTCAGGCGGGCGGCCAGGTCCATGGCTTCGCCGCCGTCGGGAAACAGCCAGCCCGAGGTCAGCACCAGAAGAACCATGAGGCCGGTCAGCACGGCGCCCAGCACGAATTCCAACGAACGGTAGCGGCTGCGCGGCTTGGGGGCCGCGGGCGCGGCGGTGGGAGTGGGGGTCTGCATAGGGCTTAGCGCGTGCGGATTCGGGGATCGACGATGCCGTAGGCGATGTCGACGATCAGGTTGACCAGGACGATGACGGCGGCCAGCACGGTGACCGTGCCTTGCAGCACCGGGTAGTCGCGGCCGGAAATGGCGTCGAACGCCAGCGTGCCCAGGCCGGGCCAGTTGAACACCATCTCGATGACGACGATGCCGCCGATCAGGCCGCCGAACTGCAGGCCGAGGTAGGTGATGAGCGGAATCGCGCAGTTGCGCAGCGCGTGCTTGTACAGCACCACGCGTTCCTTCAGGCCCTTGCTGCGCGCCACCATGATGTACTGCGCGGACAGCGTTTCCAGCATGGTGGTGCGCACCAGCCGGATATTGGTCGCCGACAGGATGATGGCCATCGTCAGCGACGGCAGCACCAGGCTGGCCGGACCGCTCCAGCCGGACGGCGGCAGCAGCGGGAAGGTGATCGACAGCAGCAGCACCAGCATCAGCGCCAGCCAGAAATTGGGAAACGACAGACCCACCAGCGACAGGATGCGGATGGTCTGATCGGTGGCCTTGCCGCGCTTGATGGCGGCCTGGATGCCCAGCGGCAACGAAATCAGGATCGACGCGATCAGCGACGTGAAGGCCAGCATCAGCGTGGCGGGCAGGGCGTCGCCGATGAGCTTGGCGACCGGCGTGCCGCCCATGAAGCTGCGGCCGAAGTCGCCGTGCAGCAGGCCTTGCATGTAGCTCAGGTATTGCACGTGGAACGGCCGGTTCAGGCCCAGCGCCTGGCGGATGTTGGCCAGGTCCTGCTCGGTCACGCTGCCCGAGCCCTGGCTGAGCATCAGCGCGGGGTCGCCGGTCAGGCGTACGGCGTAGGAAACAAGCAGCGTCACGGCCACGATCACGAAGACCGCCTGCAACACGCGTTTAATCAGAAATCCGGTCATGAGGCGCCACCCCGATTTTCACCGGGGTGGGTCAGTAGAGTTAATGCATCAGGGCGCAAGGCGCCTCGGGGGGTTAGTCCACCGACGTTTCGACGAAGCGGAAGCGGATGTCGCCCGGGACTTCCAGGTTCTTCACGCGCTTGTTCACGCCCACGATCGTGTTCAGGCTGTACAGCGGCAGTTCCAGCGCCTGGTCGGCCACGTAGCCGGCGATTTCCTGCAGCATGGCTTCGCGCTTCTTCACGTCATAGACGGTGCGCTGGGCTTCCAGCATGGCGTTCAGCTTGGCGTCGTTGTCGTACGGGTTCCACTTCTGGCCCGAGTGATACATCAGGTAGGCCGTGTTGTCGTAGTCGTACGTCCAGCCGCCCCACTGGTTCTGCCACATCTCGCCGGTCTTGCCGCCGGGGATGATGTCGTTGAGCAGCACGCCGGTTTCGTACGGCTTGATGGTGGCGCGCACGCCCACCGCCTGCAGGTAGCCCGACACCGCCTGGGCCACTTCGCGGAAGTTCGAATCGCTGCCGCGCACGTCGATCTGCACGGTGGCGCCGGCCTTGATGCCCGCGCCGGCCAGCAGCTTCTTGGCCTCGGCAGGGTTGAACGGCAGGGGCTTCTGGTCGGGGTTGTAGCCGAACGACTGCGGGCCCTGGAAGCTGGCGATGGTCTTGGCCTGGCCCAGCAGCAGCTGCTTGACGATGGCGTCGCGGTCCACGGCCATGATCAGCGCGCGGCGCACGTCGCGGTTCTGCGTGATGCCGGTCTTGGTGTTGTAGCGCAGTGCGAAGGCCACGGGGCCGCCGGTGGAAATGACGTCGGCGTTGCCCGACTTTTTCACGGTCTCGATCAGGCCCAGCGGGATCAGCGTGGCGACGTCGATGCGGCCGGCCTGCAGCTCGGCCACCTGGGTGCCCGGTTCGCCGATGAAGCGGTACACCACCTTGTCCAGCTTGGGCTTGCCGCCCCAGTAGTCGTCGTTGCGCGCCAGGGTCACGTTGACCTTGGGCTGGTAGCTTTCGAACTTGAACGGGCCCGTGCCGACCGGGTGGGTGTTGAAGTTGTCTTCGCCCTTTTCCTGGATGTACTTGGGCGGCACGATCATGGCGCCGTAGCCGGCCAGCTTGGTCAGCAGTACCGGGTCCGGCTGCTTCAAGATGAAGTCGACGGTGTATTCGTCCACCACCTTGACCTCGCCGATCGAGTCGTAGTTGGACTTTTGCGGGCCCTTGGCGCCTTCGGCGCCCAGCAGGCGTTCAAAGGTGAACTTCACGGCTTCGGCGTTGAAGGGTTCGCCGTTGTGGAACTTCACGCCCTGGCGCAGGGTAAAGCGCAGGCGCTTGTTGTCGTCCAGGTATTCCCACTTGGTGGCCAGGCCCGGTTGCAGCTTCAGGTCGGCGCCGCGCATCGTCAGGCCGTCGTACAGGTTGCTGCCGACCGAACCCCAGAAGGTCACGAAAGTGTCGATCGGGTCCCAGCTGCCCGGGTCCTGGTTGATGGCCACGTTGAGCGTGCCGGCGGCTTGCGCGGTCGACAGGACCGCGGGCAGCGCGCCGCCCAGCGCCAGGGCCAGGGCGGTGGCGGTGAAGGTTTTGCGTAGGGAGAGCATGTTCAACTCCAGGGACGGGAAATCGGGCGGGCCGACGTGAAAAAGGGGAAGGTCAAGCGGCGCGGGCCACACGGTGGCCGGGCGCGAATTCAACCAGGGGAATGATCGCGGGTTCGTCGCCCACGCGCCGCACCGGGCTGGGGATCTCGCCTTCGATCAACGAGGTATCGATGTGACGGCCCGGCTCGGCCACGGGCACGGCGGCCAGCAGCTTGCGGGTGTAGGCATGCTGCGGCGATTCGAAGATCTGGCGGCGGGTGCCCAGCTCGACGATCTGGCCCAGGTACAGAACCGCCACGCGGTGGCTGACCTTTTCCACCACCGCCATGTCGTGGGTGATGAACAGGTACGACAGGCCGCGGTCTTTCTGCAGGTCCATCAGCAGGTTCAGGATCTGCGCCTGGATCGATACGTCCAGCGCCGACACCGATTCGTCGGCGATGATCAGCTTGGGGTTGCTGGCCAGGGCGCGCGCGATGCACACGCGCTGGCGCTGGCCGCCCGAGAACTCATGCGGATAGCGGCGGGCGTGTTCGGGCTTCAGGCCCACCTGCTCGAGCAGTTCGCCCACGCGGCGCGCGATGGCGTCTTCGCCCGTCAGCAGGCCGTGGGTGCGGATCGGTTCGGCGATGCTGAACGCCACCGTCTTGCGCGGGTCCAGCGAGGCGTACGGATCCTGGAAGATGTATTGGATTTCCTGGCGCAGGCGCTGGCGGCCGGCGCTGTCCATCGAAAAGATGTCCTGGCCGTTGTAGCGCACCGCGCCGGAGGTCGGCGCCACCAGTTGCTGCAGCGTCTTGCCGATGGTGGACTTGCCGCTGCCCGATTCGCCCACCAGCGCCAGCGTTTCGCCGGGGTAGACGTCAAAGCTCACTTCTTCCACCGCGTGCACGCGGTGCGTGACGCGGCCAAACAGGTTGTGGCCGACATCGAAGCGGGTGGTCAGCTTTTCCACGCGCAGCACCGGCTCGTCGTAGCGGGCGGTGTCCTGCTCGCGGGTCTCGCCTACTTCGCGCAGCGTGTCGCCTTCCAGCACCGTCTGCGGCGTGCGCAGCGGCAGGTCGCGGCCGGTCAGGCTGCCCAGGCGCGGCACCGCCGCCAGCAGCGCGCGGGTGTAAGGGTGCTTGGGCGCGCGGAAGATCTCTTCCACGGTGCCTTGTTCGACCTTCTTGCCGCGCAGCATCACCACCACGTCGTCGGCCATCTCGGCCACCACGCCCATGTCGTGCGTGATGAAGATGACGGCCGTGCCCAGGTCGCGTTGCAGTTCGCGCACGGTGTTCAGGATCTGCGCCTGGATGGTGACGTCCAGCGCGGTGGTCGGTTCGTCGGCGATCAGCAGCCGTGGCTGGCACGACAGCGCCATGGCGATCATCACACGCTGGCGCATGCCGCCCGACAACTGGTGCGGGTAGCGGTCCAGCAATTGCTCGGCGTCGGGCAGGCGCACTTTTTCCAGCAGGGCGCGCGCCGATTTGCGCGCGGCCGAACGCGACAGCTGCTGGTGCAGCATGATCGCTTCAATGATCTGGTCGCCGATCGTGAACACCGGGTTCAGCGAGGTCATCGGTTCCTGGAAGATCATCGCGATGTCGTTGCCGCGGATCGCGCGCATCTGCTCGTCCGACGCGGCGGTCAGGTCGACTTCCTGGCCGGCGCTGTTCTGGAACAGGATCTTGCCGGTGGTGATGCGGCCGTTGTTGTAGTCCGTCAGCCGCATGATGGCCATGGACGTGACCGACTTGCCCGAGCCGGACTCGCCGACGATGGCCAGCGTCTTGCCCGGCCGCACGTCGAAGTCCAGGTCCTCGACGGCGCGGAACACGCCGTTCGCGGTGTTGAAATCGACCGACACGCCGCGCACGGACAGGAGCGGCTGGCGGAAAGAGGCAAGGGTGCTAGACAACGTAAATTCTCACAGCGAGGTGGCGGCGCGGGCAGCCTGGTCGTACAGGCCCGACAGGGCGCGCAGGGTATTGGCCAGCTGGCGGCTGGCGTCGTCCGCGGCGGGCGAATCGATGAACGGCTTGACCAGGCATTGCTCGCGCACTTCGGCGTAGCGCTGGATGGCGGCCGCGCCGGCGTCGGTGGTGGTGTAGACCACTTCCTTGCCGGTCTTGGCGCTTTGCACCACGCCCAGGCGCTCGAGCTTCTTGAGCGAGTAGTTCACCAGGTGGGTGTCTTCGACATTGAGCGTGAAGCAGATGTCGGCCAGCTTCTTGCCGCGACCGCGATGGAACACGTGGTTCAGCACCAGGATGTCCAGCGAGGTCAGTTCCGGCAGCCCGGCACAGGCCATGCAGCGCACCATCCAGCGGTTGAAGGCATGCGACGCGATGATCAGGCCGAACTCCACCTCGGACAGCTCCGGGGCGGACGAGGCGAGATGGGAGGAGGAAACAATGGCGTCCCGGACGGAAACAGACATGGGCGGCAAGTTGGGGACGGATCGACAACAAAACGTTGGCGAATTATTGACGATTTGTCGATATGCGGGCATCGGGGATAACCCGTGGATATATGCCGCCCCGGGGCCTCATGACTGGCAGTTATTGGGGCCGCTAGCCGGGCGTGCCGTCTTCGACGGTGCCCGCCAGTTGCGTCAGGTCGGGCGGCCGGTTCTCGATGATGGCTTCCATGCTGAAGAAGCCCGTCACCGTCGACAGCTCGAAATCGGTGATCAGCTTCTGGTAGAAGCGGTCGTAGCCCGCGATGCCGCGGCAGGTGACCTTGATCAGGTAATCCCAGTCGCCCCCGATGCGGTAGAACTCGGTCACCTCGGGCAGGCGTTCCACGTGGCGCCGAAAGCCGTCGGCCCAGTCCTTGGCGTGGTGGCTGGTGCGGATCATCACGAATACGGTCAGGTCCAGCCCCAGCGCGACCAGGTTGACCTGGGCGCGGGTGCCGCGAATGATGCCGCTGGCGTTCAGGCGCTGCAGCCGGCGCCAGCAGGCGTTCTGCGACAAACCGACCCGATCGGCCAGCTCGCGCTGCGACAGCGAACCCTCGCGTTGCAGGCTGGCGATGATACTTAGATCAAATTTGTCTATTTTTTCCATGAATTCGATCATATGAACGGTTTTTGATTATTTTCGCCAAAATTTAGGTGAGGTTTCAAATTTATTTCCACCGTATGATATTCCGAGATAAATCCCTGTCCTCGTCTCATCATCATGTCTACCCAAGCGACCCCGGCCACCACAGGGCCGTTGCGCCAGTTTCAAGAATCCCTTGCCTCCGCCGACATCGCCGCCGCCCTCGCCGACGGGCTGATCGGCAAGGACGCCGTCATCGACGGCCCCTACGGCGCCAAGCCGCTGGTCTATGCCGACTACGTCGCGTCGGGCCGCGCGCTCATGCAGGTCGAACGCTTCGTGCTCGAGCACGTGCTGCCTTACTACGCCAACTCGCACACCGAGGCCTCGTACTGCGGCGGCTTCATCACCCGCCTGCGCCGCGAAGCCCGGGCCGTGGTCGGCCGCTGTTGTGGCGCCGATGACGAACACGCCGTGATCTTCTCGGGCTCGGGCGCTACCCTGGGCATCAACCGCCTGGTGCACCTCTTGGGCGTGTCCGCCGCGGTGGCGGCCGGCCGCAAGGTCCGCGTCGTCATCGGCCCCTACGAACACCATTCCAATATCCTGCCGTGGCGCGAATGTGGCGCCGAACTCATTTCGGTGGCCGAAAGCCCGCTGGGCGGCCCCGACCTGGCCGAACTGGACGCCGCCTTGCAGGCCCCGGCCGGCAC
Source organism: Achromobacter sp. FW305-C-28 (assembly GCF_058783235.1). NCBI lineage: Bacteria > Pseudomonadati > Pseudomonadota > Betaproteobacteria > Burkholderiales > Alcaligenaceae > Achromobacter > Achromobacter sp. FW305-C-28. The sequence continues at coordinate 79,109 of NZ_JBYSYL010000004.1, forward strand.
GCTGGTCGTCTGCGCGCTGTCCGCCGCGTCCAACGTGACCGGCATCGTGGCCGACGTCGCTGCGGTCACCCGCCGCGTCAAGCAGACGGGCGCGAAAATGGTCTGGGACTATGCCGGCGGCGCGCCTTACCTGGACATCCGCATGTCGCCCGCGGCCGACGCCCTGATCGACGCCATCGTGTTCTCGCCGCACAAATTCATCGGCGGCCCGGGCGCGTCCGGCATCCTGATCGTGCGCCGCGACGCCGTGGTGCCGGATACGCCCACGTTCCCGGGCGGCGGCACCGTCAAGTTCGTCTCGCCGGCCGGCCACGACTACAGCGCCAGCCTCGAGGCCCGCGAAGAAGCCGGCACGCCCAATGTGGTGGGTGACATCCGCGCCGCGCTGGTGTTGTTGGTGAAAGACGCGCTGGGCGCCGACTTCATGCAGCGCCGCAACGCCGACCTGGTGCAGCGCGCGCTGGCCCGCTGGCAGGGCGCGCCCCAGCTGGAATTGCTGGGGTCGCTGACCGCGCCGCGCCTGCCGATCTTTTCCTTTCGCGTGCGCAACGGCCGCGGCGGCTTCGTGCACCAGCAACTGGTGACCCGCATGCTGAGCGACCGTTTCGGCATCCAGGCCCGCGGCGGCTGCGCCTGCGCCGGGCCGTACGTGCATCAGTTGCTGAACATCGACGCGGCCGAATCCGCGCAGATGCGTCAGGCGATTCTGGCGGGGCGTGAAATCGAAAAGCCCGGCTTCATCCGCCTGAATTTCAGCGTGCTGCTGGCCGATGCCAAGGCCGATTTCATCCTGGATTCGGTGCTGGCGCTGGCGGCCGACGCCACCGACTTCGAAGCCGATTACGACTTCGATCCCAGCCGGGCGATCTTCTTTCCGCGTGTCGCCGAGGCAGAAGCCGTCGGCTGAGCGGCCTGCCTGCCGGGGTTGCCCTGAACGTCGGCCGTGAATGCGGCCGACGTTTTCATTTGGGCGGCGGGCCGCCGCGCGGGAGCAGGCTTGGCGGGGTCACGCGCTTGTCGTCACGGCTGCTTCATGTAGGGACCGCAGGTGTCGATCCATGCGGTCTTCTTCGCGGCCAGATTGTCCGGCAGCGTCGTCATGGCCTGCACGGTCTTGTCCGGAAACGCGCCGCCGTTGCGCGCGCATTGCTCGTAGTCGTCCACCAGCGCGAATTCCATGTCCAGCAGGTCCAGGCGGCCCTGGCACAGCAGTGAATTCAACTGGTGCAGATTGGTCACTTCGCGCTTGGTCTGTACCGTGACAGCCTCGTTGTAGCGGGCGACGCTGGCGTCGAATTGCGCCACGCATTGCGCGTCGGTCTGCGCCGACGCGGGCAGCGCCACGGCAAACAGCAATGCGGCGAGCAAGGACGCAGCATGGGACGTGCGGGGCAGGGGGCTGGGGGCGCTGGGCAAGGACATGGACGTGGGCTTCCGTTGCGGCGAGGCCGCGAAATGCGATGGCGGCATCATAACTGCCGGCTCGGATACGTCCGATAAGCAATGCCTACTGGCGGCCCATTCTGCAATGCCTGGATGCAGGTTTTTCAAATCTTCCTGCAAATCAATGGCTTGAACAAAACCTGCGGTTGACCCGGACGTGGAACCCCGTATATCGGTGTGCTCCCGCCTTGGCCAGAATCGGCTGGTCCGTCTTTCCAAGGCCCCCGTCATGACCTTCCGCGCTGCCATCGTCCAAGCCGGCTCCGTGCCGTTCGACACCCCCGCCACGCTTGCCAAGGTGGCCCGCCTGACTGCCGACGCCGCCGCCACCGGCGCCCGTCTGGTCGTGTTTCCCGAAGCCTTCGTCGGCGGCTATCCCAAGGGCGCCACGTTCGGCGCTTCGGTCGGCGGCCGTAGCGCCCAGGGCTATCGCGACTTCCAGCGCTACTTTGATGGTGCCATCGTGGTCCCCGGCCCGCATACGGCCTGCCTGGCCGACGTGGCGGCGCGGCACCAGGTGCACCTGGTCATCGGCGTCATCGAACGCGACGGCGGCACGCTGTACTGCACGGTCCTGTTCTTCTCGCCGCAAGGCGAACTGCTCGGCAAGCATCGCAAGGTCATGCCGACCTTCATGGAACGCCTGGTGTGGGGCTTTGGCGACGGCGCGACCTTGCCCGTCTTCGATACGCCCCTGGGCAAGCTGGGGGCGGTGATCTGCTGGGAAAACTACATGCCCCTGATGCGCATGGCCATGTACGCCAAGGGCGTGCAGATCTACTGCATGCCCACCGCCGACGACCGCGAATACTGGACGTCCACCGCGCGCCATGTCGCGCTGGAAGGCCGCTGCTTCGTCCTGTCCGCCTGCCAGTACCTCACCCGCGCTGCCTTCCCCGACGACTACGACGCCGTGCAAGGCAACGCGCCAGACACGGTTCTGATGCGGGGTGGCAGCGTCATCGTCAGCCCCGGCGGCGATGTGTTGGCCGGCCCGGTCTACGACCAGGAATGCATTTTGTCGGCCGACCTCGATCCCGATGAAATCGTGCGCGGCAAGTTCGTGTTCGATGTGGCCGGCCATTACAGCCGGCCCGATATCTTCAGCCTGCACGTGGACGAACGCGCCAAGCCGCCCGTCAAGACCACGCGCGACGCGCCCGGAGAACCGCCCGCCGACTTGGCGCTGCCCTAGTGGTGCTGCCTTAGCGGCGCTGCCCTGGTAGGGCTTCTCTGGTAGTGCTGTCCTGGTTATGCCGCCCTAGCAGTGCCGCACCTGATGGTGCTGCCCTGGCTTGGCGCTGCCCAAGCCCAGCCTGCCCCCCTCGTGGCGCCCGCACGGTATTGCCCCTGCGCCAGGGCTGTCACACCCGTCTGCCGCACCGGCTTGCCGCACTCAACCTTCGCCTTTTCCTGGAACACCATGCCTGAACGCCAGCCGCAAGCGACCGCTCCCCTTCACGCGTCCGAACTGCGACGGCGCGCCATCGCCGTCGGCATCGGCAACTTCATGGAATGGTTCGATTTCGCCATCTATGGCTATTTCGTCGTGCTGATCGGGCGCACCTTCTTCCCGTCGTCGGCGCCCGGCATATCCCTGCTGTCGTCGCTGGCCGTGTTTGCCGTGGGCTTTCTGTCACGGCCGCTGGGGGCGCTGGTGCTGGGCCCCTTGGGGGACCGCCTGGGCCGGCGCGCGGTGCTGATGATCACCGTATTCGGCATGGGCGTGGCCACCACGCTGATCGGCCTGTTGCCCGGCTACGACACCCTGGGCATGGCCGCGCCCGTGCTGCTGATCCTGCTGCGTTTCGTGCAGGGCATGATGGTGGGCGGCGAATGGTCGGCTGCCTGCATCTACATCGTGGAAAGCGCGCCGCATGGCGGCCGTGGCAAGGCGGCCGCATTGCTCACCAAGACGGCCGCCGCCGCGTTCCTGGGCGGCACCTTCGTGGCGGCGGTCATTTCGTCGGTCCTGTCCGAGCAGGACGCCGCCAGCTGGGGCTGGCGCATGCCGTTCGTGGCGTCCATCCTCATGACCGTCGTGGCGCTTTACATCCGCCGACGGCTGGGCGACACGCCCGTCTACGAGGCCGTGCAGAAGCGCCGTGAAAACAATGAAATCCAGGCCGTTCCCGCCGCAGAGAAATGGCGCGCCTTCGTCGTCACGTTCGCCTACGCGGCGTTGTTCGGGGTGTCGTTGTATTACTTCATCACCTACGCCAATACGCATCTGACGCAGACCGTGGGCCTGCCCAAATCCACCGCGCTATGGCTGTGCAGTGCGGCATTGGTGTTCTACACGTTGCTGCACACGGCCATCGGCCGGTTCAGCGACCGCTTCGGCCGGCGCCCCGTCGTGCTGGCCTCCGCAGTCAGCTTGACGGTGCTGGGGTATCCGATCTTCCTGCTCATGAATACCGGCCATCCCGCGGCGGTGCTGGCGGCGCTGTGCCTCTTGGCGGTACCGGTCGCCATGGCCGGCGTGATGGACGTCGTGCTGCTGGTCGAGATGTACCCGGCCTCGATCCGGTCCACCGGGGCCGCCATCGGGCAGAACGTCGCCGTGGCAGTGCTGGCCGGCCCGGCGCCGTTCATCGCTGCCGCACTGATCCAGTATTCGGGCAACCCGACCTTGCCGGCCGCCTATCTATGCGGGGTGGCGGCGCTGTCCGGCGTCGTGTTGTGGGCACTGCTGCCGGAAACCCGCGACAAGGATATCTCGCAGGGCTGAGGGCAGGGGCGGTAGGGCAGGGAGAATAGGGCGGCGCAATAGGGCGGCGCGATGGAGCGGGATGGGGCACTGCGTATAAACCCAGTTTACGGACGCCCGAAACTGGCCTACCGTGCAAGACGAATCGCGGGCTTGCACGAACGGTTCCAAGTGGCCAATTCAAGCGTCCAGTTCAAGCCGCGCCGCCCGCCCGTCCGCGATTGAAGTTCTGTTTTATCAACACTTTTGTTTTGCCAAAACACTACGTTGGAGATGAAAGAGAATGACCGATACGCTCATCCGGGTCGACCTGGCCCAATCCCCCTACGAAAACAAGCAGATCCACAACCGCTGGCATCCGGACATTCCGATGGCGGTGTGGGTCAAGCCCGGTGATGACTTCATCCTGGAGACCTACGACTGGACCGGCGGCGCGATCAAGAACGACGACAGCGCCGACGACGTGCGCGACGTGGATCTGTCCACCGTGCACTTCCTGTCGGGCCCGGTGGGCGTAGAGGGCGCCGAACCCGGCGACCTGCTGGTGGTGGACCTGCTGGACATCGGCGCCAAGCCCGACAGCCTGTGGGGCTTCAATGGATTTTTCAGCCGCACCAACGGCGGCGGCTTCCTGACCGACCATTTTCCGCATGCGCAGAAATCCATCTGGGACTTTCACGGCATGTTCACGTCGTCGCGGCATATCCCGGGCGTGAATTTCGCCGGGCTGATCCACCCCGGCCTGATCGGTTGCCTGCCCGACCAGAAGCTGCTGGACACCTGGAACCAGCGTGAGCAGGCACTGATCGACACGAACCCCAACCGCGTGCCGCCGCTGGCCAACCCGCCCGCGCCCAAGACGGCGCACATGGGCGCCCTGCAAGGGGCCGACCGCGACCGGGCGGCGGGCGAAGGCGCGCGCACCGTGCCGCCGCGCGAACACGGCGGCAACTGCGACATCAAGGACCTGTCACGCGGTGCGCGGGTGTTCTTCCCCGTGTACGTCAAGGGCGGTGGCCTGTCGGTGGGCGACCTGCATTTTTCGCAGGGCGATGGCGAAATCACCTTTTGCGGCGCCATCGAAATGGCGGGCTGGGTGCACATGCGCGTCACGCTCATCAAGGGCGGCATGGAAAAATACGCCATCAAGAATCCCATCTTCAAGCCCAGCCCGATCACGCCGGCCTACAAGGACTACCTGATCTTCGAAGGTATTTCGGTGGACGAGGGCGGCCAGCAGCACTACCTGGACGTCAACGTGGCGTACCGGCAGGCCTGCCTGAACGCCATCGAATACCTGAAGAAGTTCGGCTATTCCGGGGCGCAGGCCTATTCCCTTCTGGGTTGCGCGCCGGTGCAGGGGCATATCAGCGGGGTGGTGGATATTCCCAACTCGTGCGCCACGCTGTGGCTGCCCACCGAAATCTTCGATTTCGACATCCAGCCGTCGGCATCCGGACCGGTCAAGCACATCAAGGGCGGCATCGACATGCCCTTGTCGCGCGATCGCTGACCCCGGCGCACAAGGAGCCTGCCATGCCCATGTATGACTATTCCTGCGCGGATTGCGGCGACTTCGCGGCGCTGCGGCCGTTGGCGCAATGGCGCGATCCCGCCGCGTGTCCGGATTGCGGTGCACTGTCTGGCCGCATTGTCGGCGGGGCGCCGGCGATCTCGGCGTTGTCGTCCGCGGTGAACCGCGCCCATGCCGCCAACGAGCGCAGCGCCAACGAGCCGCGCAGTACGCGCTCAGGCCACGGCATGAACTGCGGTTGTTGCTCGGGTGGGCGCAACCGCGGCAAGACGCGCACCACGGCCGACGGGGCGAAATCCTTTGCCGGCTCGCGGCCCTGGATGATCAGCCACTGACCCCCGGGAAGGCCGCGCCCGCCGGAGGGCTACCCCTGGTTTTCCAGCGGCGCCACCGCCGCGCCCTGGATGTTGTGACGCGCCAGGGCGTCGGCGACGAAGCCCGTTTTCTTCATGGCTTCGACAAACGCCGACAGGTAGGCGCTGGCCTTGGCGCCACGGCTCTTGGGCACGCCCATGGCCTGGCGGATCAGCATGAAATGACCGTCCAGAAGGCGCAGGCCGCCCAGGCGCTTGGCGTCGGCTTCCAGCTGCTGCTTCACGCCGGCCGCGACTTCCAGGTTTTCCTGGATGAAGGTGTCGACCACGGCAGGCGAGGTGGGCGCGCGGAAGATCTCGGCGTGCTTGAGTTCGCGGGTCAGGTACAGGTCGTAGGCGCTGCCTTTGCCGACGACGACGCGCTGGCCGGTGCAGTCCACTTCTTCCTGGCGGGTGATGGATGAATCCTGGCGCACCAGATAGGCGCCTTCGATGACCACGTAGGGGGCGGTGAAGGCGATCTGTTCGCCGCGAAGCGGGTCGATCGCGAAAAAGCCCACGTCGGCTTGTTCGGCGGCCACCGCGTTGACCGATTCGCCGGCCGACTTGAACACCACCAGCTCAAGTTTCACGTCCAGCCGGCGCGCCAGTTCCGTGGCCAGGTCCACCGACACGCCGCCCGGGGCGCCGGTGCCCGGATGCGTGTTGGCCAGGATGGGGTTGCCCAGGTTGATGGAGGCGCGCAGCGTCCCCGTCGGGGCGAAGGCGTCGAGCAATTCGTGATCGGTTTTCATGGCGTTCCTTCCTTGGGTGCGCACCGTTCGGTGCGCGCCGCCCGGCACGGGCCGGGCGGCGGGGCATGTTCAGCCTGGAAGAATAGCCGGAAGACGGCGGCTTGCGCGACGCCGCCAGCGATGCCGTGGACTACTGGGCGCGCCGCAGCACGTAATGCGGCGCCAGCGGACCGGTGGGGCGGGTGCCGTCGCGATACAGCAGGGTCACCTGGTTTTCGGCGACGAAATAACGCTGGCTGTCGCCGGAGGCGTCCAGCCGGATGGTGCTGCCGTCGGACTCCCAACTGAAGGTGCCGGCGACCGCTTCGGGCTGCGGCTGGCGGTCCAGGTACTGGGTGGTGCGCTCGTAGCGGCCGTCTTTCATCAGCGTCAGGCGGGTCTGGATGCCGGGGCAATCGGCGCAGGGCAAGGTGCCTTCGTAGCTGCCGGGCCAGTCCAGCGCGTTGCGGGCCGTATGGTTGTCCACGGGCACGGAACGGGCGGTGATGGGTTTTGAAGGGGCGCAGCCGGCAAGCAGGGCGACTGTCAGGGTGCAGGTCAGGGTGGTTTTCATCATGGCGAGCTCCTGTGTAGCAGAGCGTCCACGATACGGACGCAAGCTTGTCCTTGCTGAAACGGGTTGTAAAGGTCATGCGGATGCTGTCCCGCTATGCGGGAAGGTGTTGCGAACTGCGGAATCGACGACTGCGCGGCTGCGCGCCGAACGGGACGATGGCGGCAAGCGAGCGCGCCGGATCTTGGCCGTGGTTGCCCCTCAGCAGGGCCGTATCGGCGCGCTGCACGCGGTTCGACCAGGCTACGCTGGTATCTTGAGCCGGCCGCCTGCCGCGGCCAACAAGGAGACTCGTCATGAAGGGAAGCTGCCTGTGCGGCGCCGTGGCCTACGAAGCAGAGCGCCTGTCGGGGCCGATCTTCCATTGCCATTGCGCCACGTGCCGAAAATCGCACGGGGCCGCGTTCGCGTCGACCGCGCGCGTGGCGCGCGAAGACTTTCGCTGGACGCGGGGCCAGGCCACGCTGGGGGCGTATGAGTCGTCGCCCGGCAAGATCCGCCATTTCTGCACGGCGTGTGGTGCACATCTGATGGCGCACTGGGTTGACCGGCCGCAGGTCATCTTGCGGGTGGCCACGCTGGACGACGATCCGGGCGCGCGGCCGGCCGCGCATATCCATGTGTCGCACGATGTGCCGTGGCTGGTCGATGGGCCCGACGTGGCGGCATACCCGGATGCGCCGCCTGCATGATGCATGCACGTGGGTCCGAAATGTGCGCCCCATTTGTCCCACATTGACCTTCACTGGCGTCGCGTGCTTGGGCTACGCTATCCGTCTTCGTACCCGCACCGCACCCTCAGGAATTCCTGCCATGAAAGGCGAACACCGCTACGACATCAATGTGACCTGGACCGGCAACACCGGCAAGGGCACCGCCAGTTATACGGCCTATTCCCGCGACCATGTCATCCAGGCGCCCGGCAAGGCCGACATCGCCGGCTCGGCGGATCCCGCGTTTCGCGGCGACGCGGCGCGCTGGAATCCCGAAGACCTGCTGGTGGCGTCGCTGTCGGCCTGCCACAAGCTCTGGTATCTGCATCTGTGCGCGGTCGAGGGCATCGTGGTCACCGCCTATCGCGACGATGCGCAGGGCGTGATGCGTGAAGATCCCGACCACGGCGGCGCGTTCGCATCGGTGACGCTGCGGCCCGAGGTCACCATCCAGGCAGGCGGCGATGCCGGCCTGGCCGAAGCCCTGCACGCCCGCGCGCACCACTTCTGCTACATCGCGAACTCCGTGAAATTCCCGGTGCACTGCGAGCCGCGCATCGTCGTGGCCTGAAGCCGACCCGCGTGTCGTGGCTTGAGCCCGGTCCGTGCATGGCGACCCGAACCGGACACGCATTGCTCACCCGCATTTTCCATCCATTTCAAGGACGCCAACATGCTGACCATCTGGGGCCGGCGCAGTTCATTCAATGTGCAGAAAGTGCTCTGGCTGGCGGGTGAACTGGGCCTGTCCTACGAACACGTGCCGGCCGGCGGGCAATTCGGCCTGCTGGATACGCCGCAGTTCCGCAGCCTGAACCCGCACGGCAAGGTGCCGCTGCTGCGCGACGGCGACACGGTGGTGTGGGAATCCCATGCCATCCTGCGCTATCTGGCCGCGCGCCATGGCGCCGCCGCGTTCTGGCCGTCGGACCCGGCGCGGCGCGTTCGGGCCGACGGCTGGATGGATTGGGCGCAGACGGCGTTGCAGCCGGCGTTCCTGTCGGGCGTGTTCTGGGGCTATTACCGCACCCCCGAAGCCGCGCGCGACACGGCGGCCATCGCGCGCAGCGTGGCGGCCACCCATGTCTGCCTGGGCCAGCTGGACGCGGTGCTGGCCACGCAGCCCTATCTGGATGGCGACGCGCTGACGCTGGCCGACATCCCGGCAGCCACGTCCCTGTACCGTTACTACGAACTGGACATCGACCACGCGCCGCTTCCCAATGTGCGCGCCTGGTACGAGCGCCTGCAGGCGCGCCCGGCCTATCGCGAACATGTCATGGTGCCGTTTGGTGAATTGAAGGGGCGGCTGGATTTTTGATTTAAGCTGCTCGCATGTCTTTCCCCATTACCGACTGGCCGCACCATGCCCCTGACCTGGGCATCGCCGGCCTGCGCCTGCGTCCGCTGCATGACGCGGACGCCGCCGATTGGTACGCTTACCTGAATGACGATGCCGTCACGCGCCACACCAGTTGGCAGCTCGACGGCCCGGAAACATTGGTCCGCCTGATCCGCGGCTATGCCGACCCGGCCGCCACGCACAGCGTGCGCCTGGCCATTGCCGGGGCCGACGACCGGCTGATCGGCACCATCGGCTTGAACGAGATCGCGTTGGCGGCCCGCCGCGCCGAAATCGCCTACGATCTGGCGCCGACGCATTGGCGCCAGGGCATTGCCACGCAGGCCTGCACGGTTGTCACCGACTGGGCCTTGCAGACGCTGGGCCTGGCCCGGGTGCAGGCCACGGTGCTGGATACCAACACGGCCTCGGCCGGCGTGCTGGAGCGCTGCCGCTTTCAGCGCGAAGGGCTGTTGCACCACTATCGCGTGGTGCGCGGCGAATCGCGCCATTTCTGGATCTACGCCCGCATCTGGCCGCCCCCCATCGTGGGCGCGGAATGCGGCTAGGAAATTTCAATACGGACCCTACGAGGAAAGCATGACGTCCGCCCTGATCGTGATCGATGTGCAACGCGCCCTGTTCGAGACCACGCCCGCCCCCGCGGACGCCGACGCCGTCCTGGCGCGCATCAATACGCTGACCGATCGTGCCCGCGCTTGCGGCGTGCCGGTCATCTACGTGCAGCATGAGGCCCCCGGCAGCCCGATGGATTACGGCCTGCCGGCCTGGCAGCTGGATGCGCGGCTGCAACCGGCCGTGGGTGACATCCGGGTGCGCAAGACCACGCCCGATTCCTTCCTGCGCACCGATCTGGCCGACGTGTTGGCAGAAGCCGGCGTCACGCGGTTGGTGGTGTGCGGCTATGCCAGCGAATTCTGCGTCGATACCACCGTGCGCCGCGCCGCGGCGCTGGGCTTTCCGGTGACGCTGGCGGCCGATGCCCACACCACGCAAGACAAGCCGCATGCGCCTGGCGCCCAGATCCGGGCGCACCACAACGCCACGCTGTCGTCCATTGCCAGTTTTGGCGTCAAGATCGCGGCCATCCCCGCCGCCGACATCGTCTTTGGCGGCACGGCCGCGGCTTGATATCCCATGGATCCTGAACTGTTGTCGTTGCTGGTGACACGCACCATGCCGTTTGGCAAATACCAGGGGCACCTGATCGCCGACCTGCCGGGGCCCTACCTGGCGTGGTTTGCGCGCAAGGGCTTTCCGAAAGGCGAGCTTGGCCGCTTGCTGGCGCTGATGCTTGAACTGGACCATAACGGCCTGTCTTCCTTACTGGATCCTTTACGGACCGCGCCGCGCGCCTGGCCGGGCCAGCCGCCCGGGGATTTGCCGGCCAAGCCCTCCGCCGCCAGCGCGTCGGGTGCGGCGGCGCCCCTCAAGCGGGCGGCCAAGCCCTGATCCGGGCGTAGTGGCCGCTGCCGGGAAACCGCAAGAAACAAATCCCGCGTCGGGCGTAGCGTCTTGGCACGCTCACGTGGCGCGCCCGGGGCTACCATAGACCGGCGCGTCACCGGACGGGGCAGTTGATCCTGGTCGGCTGGCGCACATTCTTTGAAGAGAGGTCGCCATGAAAAAAAATCCACTGTCCGCCGTCTTGCTGGCTTTGGCCTGCGTGGCAGGCGCGGCCCACGCGCAGAGCGCGGCGCCGGTCACCCAGGAATACCAATATCCCAGCCAGCGCTCCAAGGATGGCAGCCTGTCGCCGCCGTCCACCTTGCGCATGACCGTCACGCCCGACCCGAATTCGGCCCCTGTCGTGATTCGCGATTCTGCCGAAAGCCAGGCGGAATACGTGCGCTGCCGCGAGGTCTCGGACCGCGCCGCCGTGTCCAATGCGCAGATGCAGGCCGGCGTGGCGCAATGCCTGCAACAGCTGGAGCAGCGGCGTCAGCCGCAATAGCGGCAATAGCGGCAATAGCGGCAATTGCGGCAATCGCGACCATGGCGGCAACGGCGGAAAGCCTCAGCCCCAAGCCGTGTAGGAACGCACAGGCGGCCACCCTGATTCGGCTGCCTGTGCTTGACCGACGATCGCCGCCTACGTCTGGCCGGCCATCGCGGCCTGGCGCGCTACGCCGCGCGCCCAGTACCAGGTCATCAGGCCCGCGGCCAGCACCACCGGCAGCATGGCGGCATTCAGCGCCTCCCACCCGAAGGTGTCCAGCGCCGGTCCGGCGGCCAGGGTCGCCAGGGCGGTGGCCGCATAACGCGCCATCTCGGCGGCGCCCTGGGCGCGGGCACGTTCGGCCGGCCGGTATGACTGCGCCAGCAGCGTGGTGCCGCCCACGAACATGAAATTCCAACCCACGCCCAGGCAGAACAGGGCCGCGTAGAACGCCGGCAATGACGGCGATCCCATCGCAATCAACGCGCTGGCCACATTGAGCAGCATGCCCGCCCACAGGATGCGGGCCAGGCCGAAGCGCTGGATCAGCGCACCGGCGAACAAGGCGGGCGCGTACATGCCCACCAGGTGCCATTGCATGATGCCCGCGCCATCGCTGATGGTGTGGCTGCAGGCCACGGCGGCCAGCGGCGCGGCCGTCATGATGAACATCATCGACACGGACCCCACCACATTGTTCGCCAGCGCCGCCACGAATATCGGCTGGCGTGCGACCTCGCGCAGCGGCCGTGCCGGCAGGCCGGCCTGGGTGTCGCCCGGGTGGACCGGCGCGTCGATGTCGCGGTAGAACACCCACAGCAGCGCGGCGGACAGCAGCGCCAGCAGCGCCACCATCAGGTAGGCCCCGGCAAAGGTGACAGGGGCGAACAGGTCGCGGCTTGCGTTGGCCAGCGCGGGGCCGGCAATGGCGGCGATGACGCCGCCGGCCATCACCACCGAGATCGCGCGGGTCTTGGCGGCCGGTTCGACCGCGTCGGCGGCGGCCAGCCGGTAGTACTGGGCAAACGCCTGGAACACGCCGACCAGCGCGGTGCCGGCGCAGAAGGCCCAGAAGTCCGAATGAAACACCGCCCAGACCGAGATGCCGCCGCCCGCCGCCCCGGCCAGGGCACCTAGCGTGAAGCCGTTGCGGCGGCCGATGCGCTGCATCAGCAGCGAGGCAAACCAGGTGACGACGGCGCCCGCCACGGTGATCAACGCGAAGGGCAGGGTGGACAGCGCCTTGTTGGGCGCCAGCATGTGGCCGGTCAGGGCCGTCAGGGTCAGATCGATGGAAATGGCGGCAATGAACAGGCCCTGGCAGACGGCCAGCAGGCGGGCGTTGCGTTGGCCGGGGGTAGAGCGGGGTGACGGGCGCATAGGGGCGGCGGGCAGGAAAGAGGCGGACCCCGGCCAGGGGCGGCGCGGGGGATCGGGGCACGAAGTACGAGGCTCGGGTTTGACAGCGCCTACTGTAATGACGCAGACTTTGGCGTAAATGACATAATTCCCACAAAAAACGCCATCGTGTTCGCCAGGCCTGAATGACACGCCTTGCAGACCGATGCGCGCCGGAATCCCTGCCAGGTCATTTCAATTGCTACAGGCGCTTGCCATGCCCCATGTCGTCGCTTTCCTGCTCGTGCCCGACTTCCAGCTGCTGGACATGTCCGGCCCTGCCACCGTGTTCCAGACCGCGGGCGCCTTGGCACGCAATGCGGGCGGGCCGGCCTATACGGTGCTGACGGTATCGGAACAAGGTGGCCTGGTGCGCAGCACCAGCGGCATCGAGATCCAGACCCGCCCCCGGCGCGGCTTGCGGGCCGACACGCTGATCGTGGCGGGCGGCGAGGGCGCGCGCGAATTCGCGGTCACGCCGGGCATGCGGCGCACGCTGCACGCCCAGCGGCAGGCGGGCCGGCGCCTGGCCAGCGTCTGCACCGGCGCCTTCGTGCTGGCGGGTGCCGGCTTGCTGGACGGCCTGCGCGCCACCACCCACTGGCGCCGCGCGGCCGCGCTGGCGCGCAACCATCCGGGCATCCGGGTCGACGCCGACAAGATCCACGTGCGCGATGGCGATACCTGGACGTCGGCCGGCATCACCGCCGGCATCGACCTGGCGCTGGCAATGGTCGAGGCCGACCTGGGGGCCGAGGTGGCCGCGGCCACGGCGCGCGAGATGGTGGTGTACCACCGGCGTTCGGGCGGCCAATCGCAGTTCTCGGCGTTGCAGGACCTGGCGCCCGAGAGCGATCGCATGCGTGCGGTGCTGGAACATATTCGCGGTCATCTGGGCACGGCGCTGTCGGTGGATCAACTGGCCGAAGTGGCCTGCGTCAGCCCGCGGCAGTTCCTGCGCAGCTTCAAGGCCGAAACAGGCGAAACGCCGGCCAAGGCGGTCGAACGCATTCGGGCCGAAGCCGCGCGCGGCCTGATCGCGGCGGGTGATAGCAGCATCGAGAGCATCGCGCGGCGGGTCGGCTTCACCGACACCGAGCGCATGCGGCGGGCATTCCTGCGGGTCTACGGTCAACCGCCGCAGGCGCTGCGGCGGGCGGCCAGAAGCCAGGCGGTTGCCGCCTGAGTATCACCTGTGAAGTCCGCCGGCGGCGGCTTGCTGGGGGCGGCCGTGACCCTGGTTTTCGTGGCGACGGCGCTGCGCCGCCCGGGGTGAAATGGCGTTTCGGGCGGTTGCGGCTACACTTGTCCGCCGTTTTGCTTTCAGCCCCCGAATTTCCATGATTTCCACCGCATGCGGCGTCGACTTCGGCACCTCGAACTCCACCGTCGGCTGGAGCCGCCCCGACCAGCGCGCGCTTCTCGCCCTTGAAGACGGCAAGACCACCTTGCCCTCGGCCATTTTCTTCCACGACGAAGATGCCGAGGTCAGCTACGGCCGCGCCGCCATCTCCGACTACCTGGCGGGCTACGACGGGCGCTTGATGCGCTCGATGAAAAGCCTGCTGGGCAGCTCGCTCATCGATGGCTCGACCGAAGTGCAGGGCCGTTCGATTCCATTCCGCGTGCTGCTCACCCGATTCATCGCCGAACTCAAGCATCGGGCCGAAACCGCTGCCGGGCGCGAATTCACGCGCGCCGTGCTGGGCCGGCCGGTGTTCTTCGTGGACGACAACACGGCCGCCGACCAGACCGCGCAGGACACGCTGGGTGAAATCGCGCGCAGCGTCGGCTTTACCGACATCGAATTCCAGTTCGAACCGCTGGCCGCCGCATTCGACTACGAATCGCAGATCGACCGCGAAGAACTGGTGCTGGTCATCGACATCGGCGGCGGTACCTCGGACTTTTCACTGATCCGCCTGGGGCCCGACCGCGCCGGCAAGGCCGACCGCCGCGAAGACATCCTGGCGTACGGCGGCGTGCACATCGGCGGGGTCGACTTCGACAAGCAGCTGAGCCTGGCGCACGTCATGCCGCTGTTGGGCCTGGGCAGCCAGCTGCGCAGCGGCAAGGACGTGCCGTCCACGCAGTACGGCAACCTGGCCTGCTGGCACACCATCAACCAGGCCTACACGCGCAAGGCGGCCGAGCATTTCGCCTACATCCGCGCTGAAGCCGGCGACCGCGAAAAGATCGACCTGCTGCTGAACCTGATCAAGCAGCGCGCCGGCCACTGGGTGGCGGTGCAAGTGGAAGAGGCCAAGATCGCGCTGTCGGAAACGCCGGCCGCGCGCATCGACCTGTCGCGCATCGCTCCCGACCTGGGGGTGGACGTCACGCGTCCGTCGTTCGATGTCAGCGTGGCACGCCTGATCGAAAAGGTCGAGCAGACCGTGGGTGTGTTGTTGCGCGATGCGGGCGTGGCCACGACGGAAGTGGATACGGTGTTCTTCACCGGCGGCTCCAGCCGCGTGCCGCGCCTGCGCGAAAGCGTGTCGGCCCTGGTGCCGGGCGCGCGCAGCGTCGAAGGCGACCTGTTCGGCAGCATCGGTGCCGGCCTGGCGCTGGACGCTCGCCGCAAGTTCGACTGACCGCCGCTTACTTCGCCAGCATCGCCGGCACGCGCTCGGCCAGCGCGTCGATCGCGACGCGTGTGCGCGACGGCAGGTAGCGCGCCTGTGGCCAGACGGCGTGCACATCGTGCGCGGCCATCTTGTCGCCGTGCATCAGCACTTCCAGCTCGCCTGAACGCACATAGTGCGTCAGCATCCAGCACGGCAGCCACGCCAGCCCCGCCCCCGCGATGGCGGCGTCGGCGATGGCCTGCAGGTCGTCCAGCCGCAGCCGCGGCGGCACATGCAGCTGGCTCACCTGGCCGTCCGGCCCCATGACCGACCAGCCTTTCTCGACGCCGCCGTGGGCATAGACCACGCCCACGTGCTGGCGCATCTCGTCCAGCGTGACGGGGCGACCGTGCGCGGCGATGTAGGCGGGCGATGCGCCGATGCCCATGGTCTGCAAGCCCAGGCGGCGCGCGGCCAGGCTGGAACTGTCGGGCAGGGGGCCGATGCGGATGCCCAGGTCGTAGCCTTCCTCGATCAGGTCCACCACGCGGTCGTTGAAGGAAATGTCGATCTGCAATTGCGGATACTGCAAGGCTAGTTCGCGCAGCACCGGCGCCACGCAATGGCGGCCGAACACCAGCGGCGCGCTCACCCGCAGGCGCCCTTGCGGTGAACGCCGGCCGCTGTCCAGCTCGGCCTCGGCGTCATGCAGCTCGGCCAGCGCGCGCACGCAGCGGTCGTAGTAGGCCTGGCCGGCGTCGGTCAGGCTTTGCTGGCGGGTGGTGCGGTGAAACAGCCGCGCGCCCAGCCGGGCTTCCAGCCGGGCAATGGATTTGCCCACCGCCGAGCGGGTCAGGTTCAGGCGGTCGGCGGCCAGGGCGAAACTGCCGGCTTCGGCCGCCTGCACGAAAACCTCGATGCCGCCCAGCCGGTCGTGGGTTGCGGGTGTGGCCATCTTGAATTGGTTCCTTGGTGGAATCAGTCAGTGGAATAAATGCCGCCACTGGATAGTTTGGTTCCCGGATATCGTAACCCTACCGCGCCGCGCCGTCATGGCCGGCATCCAGAACCCGATTCATCAAGGACATCATCATGCAGGCATACCAGGTATCCGGCGGGCAGGGCATCGGCTCGCTCAAGCGCGTGGCGCTGACCCCGCGCGAACCCGGCCCGTTCGACGTGCGCGTGCGCATCAAGGCCGTTTCCCTGAACTTTCGCGACCTGATGGTCGCGCGCGGCGACTACCTGAAGACGTCGGGCGCCCCCGTGATTCCCGCATCCGACGCGGCCGGCGAAGTCGTGGCCGTGGGCGCGGGTGTCACGCGCTTCAAGGCGGGCGACCGGGTGATGGGCGCCTTCATGCCCAATTGGATCGACGGCGACCCCACGCCCGCCAACACCGCGCTGGCGCCGGGCGCCGCCACCGACGGCGTGCTGGCCACGGAAGCGATCTATGCCGAGCACGGCCTGGTGGCGATTCCGGATTCGCTGTCCGACGAGCAGGCCGCCACGCTGCCGTGCGCCGCCGTCACGGCCTGGAACACCCTGTTCGTGGCCGGCCAGGCCCGCGCCGGCCAGACCGCCTTGCTGCTGGGTACCGGCGGCGTCTCGATCTGGGGGTTGCAACTGGCCAAGGCCGCGGGCCTGCGCGCCATCATTACGTCGTCCAGCGCCGACAAGCTGGCGCGTGCCCGCGAACTGGGCGCCGACGGCCTGATCAACTATCGCGATACCCCGGAATGGCAGGACGAAGTGCTGCGCCTGACGCACGGCGAAGGCGCGCACGTGGTGCTGGAAGTAGGCGGTGAAGGCACATTGGTGCGTTCGGTGGCGGCGGCGCGCATGGGCGGCACCATCGGCATCATCGGCGGGGTCAGCGGCTTTGCGGCCACGCCGGTGTCGCCGCTGGCGCTGATCGCCGGCAGCAAGCGCCTGCAAGGCATATTCGTGGGCAGCCGCAAGATGCTCGAAGATGTGACGCGCCTGGTGCACACGGCACGCATCGCGCCGGTGATCGACCGCGTCTACGGCTTCGATGAAGCGCCCGCCGCGTTCGAGCACCTGGCCTCGGGCCGCCACTTCGGCAAGATCGTGATCCGCGTCGACGCCTGACCGGTGAGCAGGGGCGGCGCCGTTGACGCGCAGGCTGCGCCGCCGCGTCGGGGGCCGCCAGCGCGATGGTAAGCTGCAAGCTTGCCCGCCGGGCCGCCTGTTGCGCCCGGCGCTCGTTTGCCGACCCGTCCCGCCATGATCCACAAGCCCGATTCGCACCTGTTCGAAGAACGCGTTGCCAGCGAAGCGCCCTACGAGGGCCGCTTCCTCAAGATCCGCAACGACACCGTCCGCCTGCCCAACGGCCATACGTCCACGCGTGAATACGTGGTGCATCCCGGCGCGGTGGTGGTGATTCCGCTGCTGGACGACGGCCGCGTGCTGCTCGAGCGCCAGTTCCGCTACCCGGTCGGCCAGGTCATGACGGAATTTCCCGCCGGCAAGCTGGACCCGGGCGAAGACCCGCTGGTCTGCGGCAAGCGTGAACTGCTCGAGGAAACCGGCTACACCGCCACGCAATGGGCCCGGGCCGGCGCCTTGCACCTGGCCATCGCCTATTCCACCGAGATCATCCACATCTACTTCGCGCGCGGCTTGCGCGCCGGCCCGCAGCAGCTGGACCCGGACGAATTCCTGGACGTCTTCAGCGCCCAGCCGGCCGACCTGATCGCCGCCTGCGCCCAGGGCCAGGTCACCGACGCCAAGACCCTGACCTGCGTGCTGTGGCTGCAGAACGTGCTGTCCGGCGCCTGGCAGCTGGACTGGCAGGACCACCCGGCCTGACGCGGCTCGGCTGTTGCCCGGCCCCGGTGCTTCCCATGCCCGCCTTTCCCGTGCTGCTGCAACCGTCCGGCCTGCGTTTCGAGGCCGACGCCGACACGCCCGTGCTGGCCGCCGCGCAGGCCGCCGGCATCAAGCTGCCCAGCTCGTGCCGCAACGGCACCTGCCGCGCCTGCATGTGCCTGCTGCTGGAAGGCGACATCGCCTACCGCATCGAATGGCCCGGCCTGTCGCGCGATGAAAAGGAAGAAGGCTGGATCCTGCCCTGCGTGGCCCACGCCTGCTCGCCGCTCGAGATCCAGTCCTTGCAGGCTGAACGCATCGAAGCCGCTACGCCTGCGCCGCCGCGGCCCCTGACCGGGGCGCGGCGCTAGGGCAAGACGCCTGATCGCGTGATGCGGGCCTGGGGGCTTGGGTGCAAGCGCTCGCGCCCTTGCCGCCGGGCGCGCCGCTTGCGGGCCCAGAGCAGCACGCCGGTCACGCTCAGCATCGCCACCACCAGTCCCAGCGCCGACATCAGCACGCGGCCCGGCAGGCCGATGATGCGGCCGGTATGCAGGGGCAGTTGCGCCTGCAGGAAGACGTCGCCCGCGCTGCCGCGGCCCGGAATGCGGTCGCCGATCACCTCGCCCGACTGACTGTCCAGGTAGATCCACGGGCGCCCCAGGCCCGATGGCGTGTCGTCGCCGGGCTCGAAGAAATGGACGCCGTACAGGCGGTAGGGGGCGCTGTAGAACAACGCGCCCGCCGGCAATGTCCAGCCGCGCTCGCGGGCCTCGGCCTGGCCGAGCTGCAAGGCGCGGGCGCGGGTGATGCCCGGTTCGACGAATTGCGCAAGCGCCGCCGGCCGCCGCAGCGCGAAGATGTCGGGCGTGAGCGGCGACAGGAACGCCACCAGCGGCCGCACCACTTCGCGCCCCAGGTTCATCGACACCGAGGTCACCGCCACCATCAGCAACAGGCCCCACACCCACACCCCGCCCGCGCGGTGCAGGTCGAAGACCAGCTTGGGCCGGCCCTGGCGCAGCCGGAATGACAGCGACTTGCGCCAGGCCTTGCGGCTGGGAAACGAAATGGCCAGCGCGATCAGACAGTCCAGCGCCCAGACGATCGCGACGATGCCCATGAACCAGGTGCCCAGTTCAAAACCGCCCACGTCCGGCAGATGCAGGGTGTAGTGCAGCTTGTACAGGAACGGCATCAGGTTTTCGCGCGCCAGCGACACCTCGCCCCAGTAGCGCGTACCCCGCACCGCGCCGGTGGCGGGGTCGAGCGTGATCTGGTTGAACGCCAGCGGGTAGGGCCGACCGGTGGCCGGGTCGATGCGCGGCACCACCGACATGCCCAGCGCATGGCCGGGTTCGATGGTCAGCGGCAGATAGGCCACGCGCAGGCGCGGATCGGCCGCCTCCAGGCCGGCCGCCAGGTCCAGCGCCGGACGCAGCGTGGCGCCCGCGGGCGCGGGGGCATCGAACAGTTGCGGGTTCAGCCATTCGTCCAGCTCGTGGTCCCACGAGATGATGGCGCCGGTCAGGCCGGACACGAACAGGAACAGTGCCAGGAACAGGCCTGCCCAGCGATGCAGCAGGCGCAGCAACGAGGCCATCGCCGTCTACCAGCGGTACGTGGTGCTGAGCAGCAGCGTGCGGCGCGGGCCGTAGTAGCACGCGTTCAGGGGCGAGCCGCCGCACGGGTTGGCCACGTAGAGCTTGTCGAACAGGTTGGCGACCTTGAACTGCATGCGCCAGTGCGCGTTGGGCTCATAGCCCAGCACCATGTCGTAGACCGTGTAGGCGGGCGTCTTGACCGAGGTGGCGTAGGCGTTGTCGGGGTCCGCGGCGGTGGGGCCGTAGTCAAGCGTGCTGCCCAGGTAGCGCACGCCGCCGCCGACGGACACGCCGCGCAGCGCGGTCGAGGCCAGGCGGTAGTTCACCCACAGCGAGGCCATGTGGCGCGGCGAGGTCGTGCCCCAGGAATCCTGCGGCCGCGTGCCTTCCTGGCCCGGCGTGTTGCTGCGCGTGACCTTGGCATCCAGGAAGGTGTAGCTGGCCAGCACCGACCACTGCGGCGTGGGTTCCCAAGTGCCCTCCAGTTCCACCCCGCGCGAACGCACCTGTCCGGCCTGGATCGAATTGGCCGGGTCGTTCGGGTCTTGCGTCAGCACGTTGTTCTGGCGGATGTCGTAGACCGAGGCCGTCAGCATCAGGTGGCGTCCGGCGGGCTCGTAGCGCAGGCCGGCTTCCATGCTGCGCCCGCGCGTGGGCTGGTAGGGCGAGCCGTCCTTGCTGGCCTGGGCCGTGGGCTGGAACGATTCGGCGTAGTTCACGAACGGCGACAGGCCATTGTCGGCGCGGTAGAGCGCGCCGGCCTGGTACGTGGTCGCGTTGTCCCGCTGGTTCAGGTCCAGCGTCCCCAGCGGATCGCGGGTCTCGGTGCGCGCACGGTCGTGGCGCACGCCGCCGCGCACGATCCAGTGCTCGCCCAGCGACAGGCGGTCCTGGAAATACACGCCGGTCTGGCGCGCGGTGACGTCGCGCGCCCAGGGCGTGGTCGGGTCGGGGATGGCCTGGCCGTATTGCGGGTCCAGGATGTCCAGCACCGGCGCCTTGCCCGACCATTGGCGGTCGTTGTAGCGGGTCAGGCTGGCGTCCAGCCCCACCAGCAGGCGGTGCGTCACCGGGCCGGTGCGGGCGGTCCAGGCCAGCTGGTTGTCCATGGTGTAGACCTTGGAACGCAGCTGGTTGCGGTTGGCGTCGCGATACAACAGGTGGCCGGTTTCATCCAGGTCGTAGTCGTCGTTCAAGAGCGCGCGGCCGCGCACGTACTTGGCGTCGTAGTCCATCGATTCGACCCGCAGCCCCTGGCGGAACACGGCGTCGCCGCCGAGCTTGTATTCCAGCAGCGTACCCATCGACTTCTGGGTCCGGTCGAAACGGTTGAAATCCGGCTCGCCCGGATAGAAGCTGGAACTGATCGGGCCCCACGGGCTTGAGAACAGCGTGCCCGTGCGCGGGTACCACAGGCCCCACGCCGCGCGGTCTTTCTGGTAGTTGGCCAGCACCGTCAGCGTGGTGTCGGCGTTGGGTTTCCAGGTCAGCGCGGGTGCGATGTAGCGGTGGTCATCGGGCGCATAGCGCATCTGCGTGTCGCTGTCGCGCACGTTGCCGGTCAGCCGGTAAAGCACCGTGCCGTCGCTTGCGACCGGGCCGCCCAGATCGAATTGCGCCTGTTTGCGGTCGTGGCTGCCCACGCCCAGGGTCACCTCGTGCAGCGGGTCGTCGGTGGGCCGCTTGGTCACGGCGTTGATCAGGCCGCCCGGCGAATTCTGGCCATACAGCACCGAGCTGGGCCCCTTGAGCACTTCCAGCCGCTCCAGGCCGTACGAATCGATGCGCATGCCGATCTTGCTGCCCGAGGCGCGCAAGCCGTCGCGGTACATGCCGAACACCGATTGGTTGAAGCCGCGCACCGTGATCCAGTCGTAGCGCGGGTCTTCGCCATAGGCCGACGTGTTCACGCCCGCCACGTAGTGCAGCGCGTCGGTGATCGTCTGCGCGCCCTGGTCGTTCATCTGGTCGCGCGTGACCACCGTGACGGACTGCGGCGTTTCCGACAGCGCGGTGTCGTCCTTGCCGGCCGTCATGGTGCGGGTGGCGATATAGCCAGCGACCGGGCCGACCGGCGATTCGCCGTTGCCGGTCACCGTGATCGACGGCAAGGTCGACACCCCGCCGGCCGCCGCTTGCGGCGCGCGTTCCAGGGTGTAGCCGCCGCCCGCGTCCGGGCGCGCCTGCAGGCCGGTGCCCGACAGCAGCGCGCGCAACGCGCCGGCCGCCGTGTAGTCGCCTCGTACGCCGGGGCTGGTCTTGCCCTGCGCCAGTTCCGTCGGGCCGGCCAGCAGCAGACCCGATTCCCCCAAAAAGCGCGTCAGCGTGGCGCTGAGCGGGCCGGCGGGAATGTCGTAGCGCCGCAGCGCGTCGGCGGCGGTCTGGGCGGCGGGCGCGGCGTCTTGCGCCTGCGCGCCGGGCGTCCCGGCAACGGCCAGCAGCGCGCCGGCGGCCAGGCCCTGCAACAGCGATAGCGGACGGCGGCCGCGGGCGGGGCGAGGAGGGGACTTGCGGGACATGGAATCTTTCTCTCGAACAGGTGGCAGGCAGGGCGAGCCGCGGCAGGGCCACGGATCGCTTACTCCTGCTTGATCGAACGAGAGGGCAAAAGTCGGAACCTTTTTTTGAAAAAAGAGGAAATGGGCCGATGGGGCGGGGGCGGTGCGGGCGCTAGCGTGGCTTCGCCCGCACCGTCGTCCACCACGGCAGGCTGCGCTGCACCCGGATCGGCAGCGCCGCTTCCAGCATCGCCAGCGCGCGCTCCGGCTCGGCCAAGGGGTAGCTGCCGAGCACGCGGATGTCGGCCACCTCGGCGCTCGCGCCCAGATGACCGGTCTGGTAGCGGGCCAGTTCCCGCAGCACGTCGGATAGCGGAATGTCCTGCGCGATCAGGATGCCGCGCGACCACGCTTCGCGGGCGGGGTCGGCCGGCGCTGCGCCATCGATCGTCGTGGCGGAATAACGCGCCTGTTGACCCGCCGGGATCACGCGGGTCTGGCCGTTGCGCGCCGTGCGGATTTCCACCGCGCCTTCATAGACGGCCACCAGCGCATCGCCGTCGCCGCTGCGAACGGTGAAGCGCGTGCCCAGCGCCCGCAGTTCGCCCTGCGGCGTGGTCACCAGGAAGGGGCGGGCGGGATCGGGCGCGGTCTGGATCAGTATTTCACCCGACCGCAGCACCAGGCGCCGCACCTGGTTGTCATAGTCGTCGTCGAAGGCGCTGGCGGTATTGAGCCAGACGCGGGTGCCGTCGGCCAGGGCCAGCTCGCGGATTTCGCCGGTGCGGGTGCGGTGGTCGGCCATCCAGGCCAGCGCCAGCGTCGACGTCGAGCCATAGCGCAGCGAGCCCCAGGCCAGCACGCCCGCGCCCGCCAGCCCCAGCAGGGCGCGGCGGCGGGTCAGGCGGCTGCGGGCCAGGCGGTAGGCGTCCGTGGCGGGACGCCTGGCGGGGCTGCGCTGGATCGGGTCAAAGCGCTGGCTGATGCGTTCCACATAGGACCAGGCCTCGCGATGGCGCGCATCCGCCGCCAGCCAGGCCTGCCAGCGGCCGTGGTCTTCCTGGCCCGCCTGCCCGGATCGCAGCAGTGCATACCACTCTGCGGCCTGCTCCAGGGATTCGTCGGTGACGGCATACAGCCCCGGCGCGGCGGCCTGCGGCTGGGGATTCATGCCTCGCTCGCGGCCAGACGCGCTTCCAGCCGCAGGCAATGCAGCATGGCCTGCGCCACGTACTTGCGGATCATGCGGCTGGACACCTGCAGTTCGTCCGCCACTTCCTGGTCCGTCATCTCGCAGGCCACGGCCAGCACGAACGCCGTGGCCGCCTTGGGCGGCAGGCTGCGCAGCATGGCGTCGACCTCGTGCAGCGCCTGCATCACCATGGCCTGGTGTTCGGCCGACGGCGCCACGGCTTCAGGCTGTGCGGCCAGCGTGTCCAGCCAGGCCTGCTCGATTTCCCGGCGGCGCCACAGGTCCACGCACAGGCCGTTGGCCATGGTGCGCAGGTACACCCGGGCCTGGGGCGCGGTGTCGAAGCGGCGTGGCCTGGTGAGCAGGCGCACGAAGGCGTCATGCGCCAGGTCGGCGGCGTCGCAGGCATTGCCCAACCGGCGGCGCAGCCATCCCTGCAGCCAGGCATGGTGGCTGGTGTACAGGGTTTCGACGGTGGGATTGGAGGCGGACTCCGGAGGGCTCACGATGGGCGGCACAGCGGCCGAGGGGTCGGCCAGGCAAGGATATTTTGAAAACGAGAATTGTAATTATTTTTACTGAGAGATCAATCGCGCCGTGGCGCCTGTTGTGTCTTTGCACGCCCGCCGCCCCTTGGCTGACGTAAAAAGAGCGTCGACGTGTCGGCGCTCTTTTGGGGGACGCAGCATCGCCTCAATCGTGCTTGTGCATGGCCGACTGGTGCTTGGTGTCGCGCATGGTCGCATACACCAGCAGCGAGATGAAGATCACGCCCGCCAGGTAGTAATAGAACCATTGTTCATGGCCCTGCTGCTTGAACCACAGCGCGATGGCCGGCGCCGTGCCGCCGAAGATGGACACGGTGATCGCGTAGGGCACCGCCACGCCGGTGGCGCGGATGTTGGTCGGGAACAGCTCGGCCTTCACCACGGCGTTGATCGAGGTATAGCCGGCCGTGAACACCCAGGCTGCGCAGATCAGCAGGAAGGCGATGAACGGCGAAGTCGTGTGCGACAGCGTCATCAGGATAGGTACCGTCAGCGCCGCCCCCGCGATGCCGAAGAACACCAGCAGCGGCTTGCGGCCGATCTTGTCCGACAGCGCGCCATACAGTGGCTGCAGGATCAGCGCGAAGATCAGCGAGGCCGCGATGACGTAGGTGGTGACGATGTCCGAGAACCCGGAGGTCTGCCGCACGAAAGTCTGCATGTACGTGGTGAAGGTATAGAACGCCGCCGTGCCGCCGGCCGTCAGGCCCACCACGATGGCGACTTCGCGCGGATAACGCAGCAGGCCGCGCAGCGAACTGGTCTGCGGCTTGCGCTTGCTGGCTTCCTTGTACGAATCGGTTTCCGGCATGTCGCGCCGCATCAGCGCAGTGATGACGGCCAGCATCGCGCCGATCACGAACGGAATGCGCCAGCCCCATTGCACCAGTTGCTCATGCGTCAGGAACACGTTCTGCAATAGCAGCAGGACCAGGATGGCGCACAACTGCCCGCCGATCAGCGTGACGTACTGGAAGCTGGAATAGAAGCCGCGGTGGTCGGGGTCGGCGATCTCGGTCAGGTAGGTGGCGCTGGCGCCGTATTCGCCGCCCAGGCTCAAGCCTTCGATCACCCGCGCCAGGGCCAGCAGCGCCGGCGCGGCCAGGCCGATGGACGCATAGGTGGGCGTCACCGCGATGATGAGCGAACCCACGCACATCATGCCCACGGATACCATCAGCGACAGCCTGCGCCCGTGCCGGTCGGCCAGGTGGCCGAACAGCCAGCCGCCCAGCGGCCGCACGATGAAGCCGGCCGCGAACAGCGTGGCCGCATTCAGTTGCTGGACGACGGGATCGTGCGAGGGGAAAAAGGCGGGGGCGAAGTACAGGGCGAAGGCGGTATAGGCGTAGAAGTCATACCACTCCACCAGGTTGCCCATGGAGCCGACGAAGATGGCCTTGATACGGCGTTTGGCGTCGGGCATGTCCAGATACGATTGGGTCATCGCTGTCTTCCAGGGAAGTCCGTACCCCCTTATCTTGCGCCAGCGGGCGCAAAAATGCACCCCGTATCTCATTGAATTTGTTCAGGTTTTTGTCAGAATTTGGGCGCGGGAAGGTGAGTTCCGCCCGGCGCCCCAGGGGGGCGAAAGCAGACGCCGGAGCATCACTTGCCCGGCGGCGCAATCACCGAGCAGGCCGCCGCGCCGGGCGGCGCGATGGCGTTTTCGCCCAGCAGCGCGCGCACGCCGCAGACCGAGCTGAACATGCCCCTGTTCTCGTGCCCCACGCCGGCCACTTCGAAACCGGCGCGATGCAGCGTCACGGGCTTGGCGCCGCGGTTGGCCACGATGCGCTCGTATTGCAGATAGGCCGTGCCGCGCGCCAGCCGGGTGGCGCCCTGGGCCTCGGCGCCGCAGGTCTTGTCCAGCAGTCGGTGTTCAGGGTTGTTGTCGGCGCCGCCCAGCAGATAGGTCACGTCGCGCGAGGCATAGCGCACGAACAGCTTGTCGTCGGCGGCATCGTGGGCGTAAGCGGGCAGCTTGTCCGTGCCGTACTTGTATTGGTTGTAGGTCGGGCAGATGCCGCGTTCGTAGGGCGCGTAGCCCTTGCCGTCCGGGCGCGGGCGCTCGTTGGTCAGGTACAGGTAGGACGACGGGTTGGCCACCACGTAGCGCAGCGCCACGCCGTCCCGGCGCAGCGGGCCGTCGATCTGGTTCAGCACGGCGTAGCGCTGCACCAGCTGGGCGCCGCCGGAATGCCCGGCCAGCACGATGCCGGCCAGCGTGGGCAGGCGCTTGCGATCGTCCAGGCTGCGCAGCAGGTCGTCAATCACCTGGAACGAACTGACGGGCGCCGGCCGGCCCGCGGCCTGCACGCTGTCGTCGCCGTCTTCCCAGCCGGACTTGCGCCAGGCCGCCATGCCGGCAAAGCCCGAATCGATCACGCCGACAAAGCGCGGCGCCAGGATCAGGGTGTCGTTGGCGCGGGCCGGGTTGGCGGTCAGCAGCGTGGCGGCGGTTTCGTAATAGCGGTCGGCGTCGCGCTTGATGTCATGGAAGACGATGACGATTTGCTTGATATCGCGCAGGTCGTCGCGCGCCAGGTTGCGGTTAGCATAAACCGGTATCTTGTAGCGGCGCCCGGGCTTGCCCAGCTCAAGCGTCTGCCAGCGCGGCACCACCACCCGCTTGGGCGCGGGCGTGGGTTCGTCGTAATCGTAGGGGTCGGGCAGCGGCGTCTGGGCGCGTATGGCCGCAGGCGCCAGCAGCGCCAGGGCCAGCGCCGCCACGGCCCAGGCGCCAGACGCGCGCCGTGCATACGGCGGCGAGGGCAGGGCGGCAGGCGCGCGGCGCATGGCGCGGGCAGGCAGGGTCAGCAGCCTTCGTGACCCAGCAGCTGCTTGAGCGCGGGCAGGTCCAGGATGCGGACTTCGCGCTGGTTGATGCGGATCAGGCCGTCGCGGGCAAAGCGCGAGAACAGCCGGCTGACGGTTTCCAGCGTCAGGCCCAGGAAATTGCCGATTTCCTCGCGACTCATGCGCAGCACGAACTCGGTGGACGAATAGCCCAGCGAGGCGTAGCGCTGCGACAGGTTCAGCAGGAAGGCGGCCAGGCGCTGTTCCGAACGCATCGAGCCCAGCGAGGCCAGCATCTGGTGCGAACGGGTGATCTCGCGGCTCATGAGGCGGCGGAACTGCTGCTGCAGCGACGGGAGGTGCGTGGCCACGCGGTCGACTTCGTTCAGGCGGATCACGCAGACTTCGGAGTCTTCCAGCGCGACGGCGGCCGACACGTGCTTGCCTTCCAGCATTCCGTCCATGCCGACGATTTCGCCCGGCAGGTGGAAACCGGTGATCTGGATCTGGCCGGTGGCGTCTTCAAGCTGCGTTTTCAGGCTGCCAAAGCGTACGCCGTAGACGGCGTCAAGAGGATTGTCCAGCGAATACAGCGTCTTGCCCTTTTCAAGGCGCACGCGCTCTTTCACCAGTTCGTCCAGCTTTTCTACTTCGGCGGCGGCCATGCCGACCGGGACACACACGTGGCCCAGCATACACGTGGAACAGTGGGCGGCATCAGGGGCAACGGGAACCCGTTTTTGCATACGATGACCTCTATAGTGCCCGGGCCTGGCGGGTAGCCGGGGCGGGCGTAAAGCGTGAGACAGGTATCTATTGTAGTCCGTTGTTACTACGGGTGTCTTACGGGATGGACGAAAGCCGTCCGCGTGCCGTTTTTTTGGCGCCGTTTGTGCTGTTTGTGCCGTGTCCTACGTCGCCGAGCCACGACGCCGGGCAAGCCGGTAGGCCACCCAGTCGTCGCCCGCCACGTCCGTTGCCGCGCCGCGCAGCGCCGGGTCGATGGGGTAGTACTCGCAGGCCACGGGGGCGGCCCCGGCCGGGGCCAGGGGCTGGGCCAGCACCGTGCGGCGCACGAAGCAGCAGGGCTGGCCGGGCACGTATTCCTCGATCTCGTCCATCAGGGCGACGAGCGCGGGCGTGACCTCGTAGATGTCGCCCAGCACCCGGCGCCCGTCGGCCACGGGGACCAGCCCGGGCCAGTCGCCGAAGTCCACCAGCGCGCCCGGCACGGTGGCCGCGCCCACGTGCCGGGCGGGCGCCAGGCCGCGCGTGGCGGCCGCTTGCGCCAGATCATTGATTTCGCCCGCGCGTAGCGTGCCGTAGACAAAAACGTATATGCTCATAGTTCAGATTGTTGCTGTACGCGGATACCGTCCACGAGGCCCGGCCAGGTGTTGAAATTTTCGCATCCGGCCGCATATTCAGGTCATCGAGCCCGCCGGCATGTATCGGTCAGGCTCCTCAACAAGCCACTACGACCATTATGCGATTCGACAAACTGACTACCAAGTTTCAGCAAGCCTTGGCCGACGCCCAGAGTCTGGCCGCCCGCAACGACCACCCCTATATCGAGCCCGTCCACGTGCTGTCGGCGCTGCTGTCCGACCCCGACAGCGGCGCGGGCAGCCTGCTGGCGCGCGCCGGCGTGGCCGTCAACCGCCTGCAACCGGCGCTGGACAGCGCGTTCAAGTCGCTGCCGCAAGTGCAGGGCGAAGACAACGTCCAGGTGGGCCGCGACCTGCAAGGCGTGCTGACCCGCACCGACAAGGAAGCCGCGCGCCGCGGCGACACCTACATCGCCAGCGAACTGTTCCTGCTGGCACTGGCCGACGACAAGGGCGAAGCGGGCCGCATCCTGCGTGAAGCCGGCCTGCAGAAAAAGGCCCTGGAAGCCGCCATCGACGCCGTGCGCGGCGGCGAGAACGTGTCCGGCGCCGAAGGCGAATCCAATCGCGAGGCCCTGTCCAAGTACACGATGGACCTGACCGAGCGCGCCCGCCAGGGCAAGCTCGACCCGGTCATCGGCCGCGACGATGAAATCCGCCGCACCATCCAGATCCTGCAACGCCGCACCAAGAACAACCCGGTCCTGATCGGCGAACCTGGCGTAGGCAAGACCGCCATCGTCGAAGGCCTGGCGCAGCGCATCGTCAACGACGAAGTGCCCGAGACCCTGCGCGGCAAGCGCGTGCTGTCGCTCGACCTGGCCGCGCTGCTGGCCGGCGCCAAGTTCCGCGGCGAATTCGAAGAACGCCTGAAGGCCGTGCTCAAAGAGCTGTCGCTGGACGACGGCAGCAACATCGTCTTCATCGACGAACTGCACACCATGGTCGGCGCCGGCAAGGCCGAAGGCGCGATGGACGCGGGCAACATGCTCAAGCCGGCGCTGGCGCGCGGCGAACTGCACTGCATCGGCGCCACCACGCTGGACGAATACCGCAAGTACATCGAAAAGGATGCCGCGCTGGAACGCCGCTTCCAGAAGGTGCTGGTCGACGAGCCCGATGTCGAGTCCACCATCGCCATCCTGCGCGGCCTGCAAGAGCGCTACGAGATCCACCACGGCGTCGAGATCACCGACCCGGCCATCGTGGCCGCGGCCGAACTCTCGCACCGCTACATCACCGACCGCTTCCTGCCCGACAAGGCCATCGACCTGATCGATGAAGCCGGCGCGCGCATCCGCATGGAAATCGATTCCAAGCCGGAAGTGATGGACAAGCTCGATCGCCGCATCATCCAGCTCAAGATCGAGCGCGAAGCCGTCAAGAAGGAAACCGACGACGCGTCCAAGCGCCGCCTGGGCGTCATCGAAGAAGAACTGGAAAAGCTGCAACGCGAATACAACGACTTCGAGGAAATCTGGAAGGCCGAAAAGGCCGCCGTGCAAGGCACCCAGGCCATCAAGGAAGAAATCGACAGCGTGCGCGCCGAAATGGCCGAACTGCAGCGCAAGGGCCAGTTCGACAAGCTGGCCGAACTGCAATACGGCAAGCTGCCCGACCTGGAAGCGCGCCTGAAGGCCGCTGAAGTGGGCGCGGCCCAGGCCGCCGAAGAAGCCGAAGGCGGCGAAGGCCGGCCGCGGCTCTTGCGCACCCGTGTCGGGGCCGAGGAAATCGCCGAGGTCGTGTCACGCGCCACCGGCATCCCGGTGTCCAAGATGATGCAGGGCGAACGCGAAAAGCTGCTGCACATGGAAGACTACCTGCACAAGCGCGTGGTCGGCCAGGACGAGGCCGTGCGCCTGGTGTCCGACGCCATCCGGCGTTCGCGCGCCGGCCTGGCGGACCCGTCGCGGCCTTATGGTTCGTTCCTGTTCCTGGGCCCCACCGGCGTGGGCAAGACCGAACTGACGCGGGCGCTGGCCGAGTTCCTGTTCGATTCCGAAGAGCACATGATCCGCATCGACATGAGCGAATTCATGGAAAAGCACTCGGTGGCGCGGCTGATCGGCGCGCCGCCCGGATACGTGGGCTACGAAGAAGGCGGCTACCTGACCGAAGCCGTGCGTCGCAAGCCGTACAGCGTGGTGCTGCTCGATGAAGTCGAAAAGGCCCACCCGGACGTCTTCAACGTGCTCTTGCAAGTGCTGGATGACGGTCGCCTGACCGACGGCCAGGGCCGCACGGTGGACTTCCGCAACACGGTCATCGTGATGACGTCCAATTTGGGCTCGCATCACATCCAGAGCCTGGCCGGCAAGCCGTACGACGTGGTCAAGGAAGTGGTCTGGGACGAGCTCAAGCAGACGCTGCGGCCCGAGTTCCTGAACCGCATCGACGAAGTCGTGGTGTTCCACGGCCTGGAAGCGCAGCACATCGAGTCCATCGCCCGCATCCAGCTGCGCCGCCTGGCCGAGCGCCTGGAAAAGCAGGAGATGCGCCTGGAAGTGACCGAACCGGCGCTGGCGGAACTGGCGCGCGGCGGGTTCGACCCGGTGTTCGGGGCGCGGCCGCTCAAGCGCGCCATCCAGCAGCAGATCGAGAACCCGGTCGCCCGGCTGATCCTGGAAGGCAAGTTCGGCCCGCGCGATGTGGTGCCGGTGGATTGGGCCGACGGCAAGTTCGTGTTCACCCGCACGTTGCAGTAAGCGGGTTCCCCAAGCAGCAAGCAAAAGGCCCGGCGCAAGCCGGGCCTTTTTTTGCGCGTGGCCGTTACCGCTCGCCGTGCGCGCAGCCTGAATCGGGGGCTCAGGGGGCGGCGTAATCCTCCCGTTGGTTGCGCATTTGACGGCCCAGCCCCTGCAGCGAGCGCAGCATCAGGGCCAGCCCGCGCCGGGTGTCCTCGTCGCGCGATAGTTGGAACAGGCCCGCCAAGCCCGGCGGGTGCGCTTCTTGCAGCCCTTGGGCATGCGCCGCGCGCCAGGTGTTGGCCAGCGTCCAGGCCGCGCCCGATGCCTGTTCCGACAGCGTGCCCAGCTTTTCCACCATGGGGGGATCGAGCAGGTCCACCAGATCGGAGGCCAGCGCCATCAGGTCCACCAGGTTGTCCAGCCGCCCGCTGTCCACCAGCGGCCGCAGCTTGTCCGCCAGCAGTGTCAGGCCATCGGCCGCCCCACCCGCCGTTGCGGAGGTCCCCAGCACGCTGGCGCACTGTTCGGCCGCCGGCAGGGTGTTGTCATCACGCGGGTTCATAGCATTCCCCTGGCGACGGACCAGTAAAGGCCCCGGTTGAAACCATGCCGCAGCAGGCCGCCCAGCTTGGTGGGTGGCGTGGGCCGCACGTCGTGGGTGTAGTCGTACCAGAGCGGCATGCCAGCATTCAGCCCCATCTGTGCCACCGCCTGCACGCGGCCTTCGTAGACGCTGCCGGGCTGGCCCAGTCGGATCTCGCCGGCGATATTGTTGGCAATGACCGGCGCCTGGTTGTGGCACGAGCCGCCCGCCTTGCTGACAGGCAGGTCCACCGTGTCGCCGATCACGTACACGTTTTGCAGCCCGTACACCTGCAAGGTCTCGTGATCGGTGGGCAGCCAGCCTTCGTTGTCCGGCGCTTGCGAGGCGCCCGATTCCAGCACCACGTCCACCGCGCGGATCGGCGGCGTGGCCATCAGGATGTCGAACGGTTGCTCGGCGCCTTCCTCCGAATAGGCGATGCGCCGCTCGGGGTCCACCTTGGCCAGCGTGAAGCCGCGCTGGAATTGGATGCCGCGCTGCTCGAAGATGGCCGGCAGCACTTCGCAGGTGGGTTGCTGCAGGAACAGGCAGTTGCGCAGCAGCTGCGAGGTGGTGGGGTAGGTGTAGACGATCTCCACCCGGTCGCGCACCCCGCGGCGGCGCAGATAGTCATCCAGCATCAACGTGGTTTCGATGGGGGCGATGCCGCATTGGTGCGGCACGTTGGGCGTCTTGGGAAAGGTGACGCTGACGAATACCCGCCCTCGTTCGATGCGGGACAGCCGGTCGGCCAATTGCCGGGCCGGTTCGTACTGATAGAAATGGTCGCCGGCTTCGCGCAGGCCTTCGATGCGCTCGGGGGCGGGCACGCAGCCGGTGGCGATCACCAGGTAGTCATAGCCATAGCGCTTGCCGCTGCGCGTCACCAGGTGCTGCGCGTTGAAATCGAAACGCGTGACCTTGTCCACGTGAAATTCAATTTCGGGTCGCAGCAGGGACCGTTCGGGGCGCTTGAGTTCTTCCTGGAAAAACAGGTTGAACGCCACATACATAAAGGCGGGCTTGTAGTAGTGGTCCGGCGAGTCGGACAAGAGCGTGATGCTGACCTCGCCGCGCGACACTTCGGGATGCAGCTTGTGAACCAGTTGGTTGGCCAGCATGGTGCCGCCGACCCCGCCACCTGCGACAACAATTCGCTTGCTCATAAAAATCCTCCGGTGAGAATAATCAGGAACCAAGTGCAGTTGCGCGTCTATATGTAGCAAGCGTGGGGTCGTCGGTCAACCAAATAACCATATCGTATAAAAGGGGGCTCGCGTGTCGCGTTGCCACGGGGTCGTTTCAATATCCCAGCGCCGCGTCCGCGCACGTATCTGGCCGGCGGCCTTCCAGCACTGTTTGCAGGTTCTGGAGCGTCTGCCGGGCGATTGCCGCGGCCGGTGTGCGGGTGGCGATGTGGGGCGTGACCAGCACGTCCGGATGGCGCCACAGCGCGTGGTCGGGCGGTAGCGGTTCCTGTGGGGTGGCATCCAGCGTGGCGTACGACAGTTGGCCGCTGTCCAGCGCGGCCAACAGGGCGGCGGTGTCCAGGTGTTCGCCGCGGCCCGCATTGATGACGTGGGCGCCGCGCGGCAACTGCGCGAAGGTGGCGGCGCCCAGGAAGCCGCGGGTGTCGTCCGTCAGCGGCAGCAGGCACACCAGCGTGTCGGCCTCGGCCAGCAACGCGGGCAGGCCGTCTGCGCCGTGGTGGCCGATGATGCCGGTCGGCAGGTCCGGCTTGGGGGTACGGCTCCAGCCGGACACGCGGTAGCCCAGCGTGGCCAGCGCCTGCGCTGCGGCCAGGCCCAGCCGGCCCAGCCCGGCGATGGCGACGCGGTGCTCCGACGGCGGCACGATGGGGCTTTCGCGCCACAGGCCTTGCGCGCGATTGCGCACGTAGTCGCGGAAGTGGCGGTGGTGGTTGATCACTGCCCACGCCACATAGGTGCTCATGCCGGCGGTCATGCCGGCTTCGGCTACGCGGCATACCGGCACGTGGCGCGGCAGGGCGGGATCGGCGTAGATGTGGTCCACGCCCGCGCCGATCGATTGGATCAGGCGCAGGTTGGGCAGTGTGCCCAGCAGACCGGCCGGCGGCTGCCAACAGACCGCGGCGTCGATCTCGGCCGGGTCGCCCAGGTCGTCGGCGGTGCGCCAGGCGATGTCCGGCCGCAGGGCCTGGAAGGCGGGCACCAGGTAGCGCATGTCCAGCACGCGGCTCAACAGGGCGACGCAGGGCGGGCGGTCCGTGGCGACGGCCGGGGCGGCGGGGGCGAGGGCGGCGGCGCTCATGCTGCCACCGCCGCGCGCCGTGCGCGTCCGGAGACGATGCTGGCGAAGTCGGGCACCGCCTGCACCAGTTCACGGGTATAGGCCTCTTGCGGCTCGCGGATGACCTGGGCGGCCGGACCGCATTCGATGATGCGGCCCTGCTGCATGACGGCGATGCGGTCACACATCTGCGCGGCAACGCGCAAGTCGTGGGTGACGAACAGCATGCTCAGGTGGAAGCGTTCGCGCACGCTGGCGAACAGGTCCAGCACCTGGGCCTGTACCGAGACGTCCAGCGCCGACACGGGCTCGTCCGCCACGATCAGGTCAGGTTCGGACGCGAGCGCCCGGGCGATGCCGATGCGCTGGCGCTGGCCGCCCGAGAATTCGTGCGGATAGCGGCCGGCGGCGTCCGGGTTCAGGCCCACCAGTTGCAGCAGTTCGGCCGCGCGGACGCGGGCCTTGTCGGGCGCCATGCCCTGGGCGATCGGCCCGGCCATGATCGAGCGGCCGACCGTGTGGCGCGGGTTGAGTGAAGCCTGCGGGTCCTGGAACACCATCTGCACCCGCCCGGTGGCCGGACGCGCGTTGGGTGGCTGGCCGTTCAGGCGCACCTGGCCGCTGTCCTGCGCCAGCAGGCCGGCAATGCAGCGGCCCAGCGTGGACTTGCCGGAACCGGATTCGCCCACCAGGCCCAGCACCTCGCCGCGCCGCAGCGTGAAGCTGATGCCGCGCATGGCGGCGGTCTCGCGCCCACGGCGGAACAGCCCGCCGCCGGACACGTAGGTCTTGGTCAGGTCGCGCACGTCCAGCAGCACGGGCTGCGGCTCGGCGCTGCGCACGCTTGCCGGCATGCCGTGCGGGATGGCGGCGATCAGTTTGCGGGTGTAGTCGTGGCGGGGGTGGCCCAGTACCTCGGCGGCCGTGCCGGCCTCGACGATCTCGCCCAGCTGCATGACGGCCACCCGGTCGGCGATCTGCGACACCACGCCGAAGTCGTGCGTGATGAACAGCACGGCGGTGCCGTGGCGCGCCTGCAGGTCGCGGATCAGATCCAGGATCTGCGCCTGGGTGGTGACGTCCAGCGCGGTGGTGGGCTCGTCGGCGATCAGCAGCGCCGGTTCCAGCATCAGGGCGCAGGCGATCATCACGCGCTGGCGCTGCCCGCCCGACAGGCGGCCGGGGTAGCTGGCGGCGATACCCTCGGGGTCCGGCAGGCGCACGTCGCGCAGGGCGCCGATGATGCGGGCGCGCTTGTCGGCGGCCGACAGCTTGACGTGGGCGTCCAGCGCTTCTTCCAGCTGGTCGCCGATGCGCATCACCGGGTTCAGCGCCGACATCGGGTCCTGGAAGATCATGCCGATGCGGTTGCCGCGCAGCGTGCGCCATTGCGGTTCTGCCAGCGTCAGCAGGTCGTGGCCCTGGAAGGCGATGCTGCCGGCCACCGGGGCCACCATCGGCTGGGGCAACAGGCCCATGACGGCGTTGGCGATCATGGACTTGCCCGAGCCGCTTTCGCCCACGATGCACAGCGTTTCGCCGCGGTCGATGCGCAGGCTGGCCTCCTTGACCGCCAGCGGGCGGTCGGCGCCGGCCGGCAGGCGGATGGACAGGCCGCGGATGTCGAGCAGGGTATCGGTGGCCGCGGCGAGCGGGTCGGGCGCCAGGGCGCTGCCGGCCAGCTCGTCCGCGGCCAGGATGTCGACGGGATTCATGCGCGGCTCCTTGGGTCCAGCCGGGTGTTCAGGCCATCGCTCAGGCCTTCGCCGATCAGGTTCAGCGCCAGCACCGTCAGCAGGATGGCCACGCCGGGAAACAGGCTGATCCACCAGGCCTGGCGCAGCGCCGTGCGGGCCGCGCCGATCATGTAGCCCCAGCTCATCACGTTGGGATCGCCCAGGCCCATGAAGCTCAGGCTCGATTCCAGCAGGATGGCGGTGGCCACCATCAGCGACCCCATCACGACGATGGGCGCGGCCGCGTTGGGCAGGATCTGCGTGATGATGATGCGCAGGTTCGATTCGCCGGCCAGGTGGGCGGCATGGACGAAGTCGCGGTGGCGCAGCGTGAGGAATTCACCGCGCACCAGCCGGGCCACCGGCGGCCAGGACACCAGCGCGATGGCGGTCACGATGGACCCGACCGACGGCTGGAAGATGGCCACCAGCACGATCGCCAGCGCAAAGCTGGGAATCGCCTGGAACAGCTCGGTGAAGCGCATCAGGCCAGTGTCGATCCAGCCGCCGTAGTAGCCGGCCAGCGCGCCCACCGACACGCCGATGAGCAAGCCCGCCAGCGTGGAGATCAGGCCGATCAGCAGCGAGATGCGCGCGCCGTAGGCCAGGCCCGAACCGATGTCGCGGCCCATGGTGTCGGTGCCGAAGGGCAGGCCGGCCATGTCCAGCGGCGGCAGGAAGGGGCGCTGCACCATGGCCCAGGGGTCATGCGCGGCCACCAGCGGCGCGGCCAGGGCCAGCAGCAGCACCGCGGCCATCACGGCCAGGCCGGCCAGGGCGCCTTTATTGCGGCGAAAGCGCCGCCAGAATCCGTTGTTCATTGCAGTTCTATCCTCGGATCGGCCAGCGTGTAGAGCAGGTCGGTGATGATGTTGAACGCCACGGCAAGCGCCGCGGTGACCAGGAACGTGCCCAGCAGCAGGTTGTAGTCGCGCTGCACCAGGGCATCGAACATCAGCCGGCCGATGCCGGGCCAGGCGAACACGGTTTCGATCAGCACCGTGCCGCCCACCATGGAACCGGCCTGGATGCCGGCCAGCGTAATGACGGGCAGCAGCGCGTTGCGCAGGATGTGGCGACGCTGGATGCGGCGCGGCGACAGCCCCTTGGCGCGGGCGGTCTTGACGAAGTCCATCTGCGCCACTTCCAGCATGGCCGTGCGCGTCATGCGGGCATACACGGCCATGTAGAAGAGCGCCAGCGTGGCCGCCGGCAGCACCAGGTGGCTGGCGATGTCGGCCACCCGAGCCAGCCCCGCATGCCCCGCGCCCACGGTCTCGAAGCCGAAGCCGGGCAGCCATTCCAGCTTGACCGAAAAGAGCAGCACCCCCATCAATGCCAGCCAGAACAGCGGCGTGGCATAGAACAGCATCGACAAGGTGCTGACCAGGCTGTCGAGCCAGGTCCCGGCGCGCGCACTGGTCCAGGCGCCCAGCGCCACCCCCAGTGTCAACGACACGACGAAGGCGGTCATCGTCAGCAGCAGCGTGGCCGGCAACCGCTCGCCGATCAGGCTCATGACCGGGCGCTGCTGCCGGTACGAGTCGCCCAGATCCAGCCGGGCGGCGTGGCCCAGGTAGGTGGCCAGTTGCTGCGGCAAGGGCTTGTCCAGCCCGAAGCGTTCGCGCAGCTGGGCCATGAAGACCTCGTCGGTCGCGCCGGCCTCGCCGGCCATGACGGCCGCCGGGTCGCCGGGCGCGGCGCGGATCAGCAGAAAATTGATGACCGCGATCAGGGCCAGCACCAGCAGGCCCTGCACGATGCGGCGCATCAGGTACGTGAGTTTCTTCATGGCATTCCCCCTGTTGCTGCTTGGTTGCGCGCCGTTCAGGCCAGCGTGGCGCGCGCCAGGCTATCGTTCAAGCCGATGCCAGAATTGATCAGGTTCTTGATGTTGTTGCGGTACAGCGTGGGGAACTGCAGTTCCAGCAGCCAGGCCACCGGCACGTCGTCCACCAGGATGCGTTGCGCCTCCTCGTAGAGCCGCTTGCGCGCCTCGGGGTCGGCTTCGCGCGAGCCGCGCTCGAACAGGTCGTCGACCTTGGGGTTGCTGTAGCCCTCGACGTTGTTCCAGGGCGAGCCCTTGGCGATGGTCGACGTGAGGTAGTTGCGGGCCACGCCCAGCGCGGCGTCGCCGTACTGGTAGAGGTAGCAGAAAGCGATGTCGTAGTCCCAGTTGGCGGTCTTTTCGCTCCAGCCGGCGACGTCGGTGGCGGTCATTTCCAGCTTGATGCCGGCTTCGGCCAGGTTCTGCCGCGCGATCTCGGCAAAGCGCTGCCAGGTCTCGCCATAGGGCAGCGGCAACAGGCGCAGCGTCTGGCCCTTGTAGCCGGCTTCCTTGAGCAGCTGCTTGGCGCGGGCCACGTCGCGCGGATAGCGGGTGACCTCGTCGGTGTGATAGCGCACGGTGCTGTTGAACGGGCCGGTGGCCACCTTGCCAAAGCCATACCAGGCGACGTTGCGCATGGCCTCGCGGTCCAGCGCATACATGATGGCGCGGCGCACGCGCACGTCGGCCAGCACCGGATGGCGGTTGTTCAGCCACATGAACGAATGCGGGCCGAAGAATTCCCAGCCCTTGGTGGTGATCTCGACGTTGGGCAGGGCCTTCAGGCGCGCGATGTCGAAGTATTCGACGGTGCCGCCGGGCAAGACGTCCAGCTTGCCGGATTCAAAGGCCGCCGAGCGCGAGGCCGCGTCGGGAATCACGTGGAAATACAGCGTGTCCACGCTGGGCAGGCCGGCCTCGTGGTACTGGTCGTTGCGCACCAGCTGGATGTACGAGCCGCGACGCCATTCCTTGAACTTGTACGGGCCGGTGCCGATGGGCGTGTTGTTGGCCGGGTTGTTCAGGAAGTCGGTGCCTTCGTAGATGTGGCGCGGCACCATCGGCATGGTGCCCACTTCGAACAGGCCCAGGAACGGGCCGAACGGGCGCGGCAGGCGGAATTCCACGGTGTGGTCGTCCAGCGCCTTGATGCTGTCCACGAACGCCAGGCCGGCGCGCAGCCGCGCGTGCGTCTTGCGCAGGAACTGGTCGACGCTGAACACGACGTCGTGCGCATTGAACGGCTTGCCGTCGTGCCACAACACGCCTTCCTTGAGCTTGAAGGTATAGACGGTGGCGGTGTCGTTCACCGTCCAGGACGTGGCCAGGCCGGGCATCGGCTCCAGCTTGTCGTCGTAGCGCAGCAGGCCTTCGTACATCTGCCCGCCGATCATCTGGGTGGGGCCGTTCTGGATGATGCCCAGCATCAGGCCGGGCGGCTCGGGCTGCACGGCGATGTTCAGCACGCCGTTGCGCGCGGCCGCGGCCCAGGCGGGCAGGGCGGCGGCGCCGCTCCACCAGCCGGCCGCGGCAGCGCTTGAAATCAGAAAGTCGCGTCGGTTCATGAGGTTCTCCTGGTGACGGGGCCGAAGGTGGCGGGCTGCGCGGCGCGGTCAGGCGCCGGCGGGTTCGACAAGCTTCAACAGCGCGCGCCATTCGCGTTCGCTGGGATCGGGGGCGCCGGGCAGGCGGTTGGTGTCGCCGCTGGCGTACTGGCGCGCGGTCTTTTCGCTGACCTGCGGGCTGACCGGGTAGGTCGCCTGGCCGGTGGACTGGATCGCCAATTGCACGCGGCAGGCGCGGTCCAGGTTGAGCATCAGGATGAAGGCCTGGGCCACGGTGGCGCCGGTGGTCAACAGGCCGTGGTTGCGCAGGATCATCGCGTTGTGCGGACCCAAGTCGGCGACCAGGCGTTCGCGCTCGTCCAGATCCAGCGCGATGCCTTCGTAGTCGTGATAGGCCACGCGGTTGTAGAACTGCAGCGCCCATTGGTTCACCGGCTGCAGGCCGCAGGCCAGCGACGACACGGCCACGCCGGCCACCGTGTGGGTGTGCAGCACGCAGCCCGCGTCCGGGCGGCCCATGTGCACGGCGCTGTGGATGGTGAAGCCGGCCGGATTGACGTCATACGGCGTGGGTGCCACCGGGCGGCCGTCAAAACCGACCTTGACCAGCGATTCGGGCGTGATGTCGCGAAACAGATGGCCGTACGGGTTGATCAGGAAGGCGCCTTCCTCGCCCGGCACGCGCGCCGAGATGTGCGTGTAGATGCTGTCGTCCATGCCGAAGTGGGCGATGAGCCGATAGCAGGCCGCCAGGTCGCGGCGGGTCTGTTGTTCCGCTGCGCCGGTGGGCGGGGCGGAATCCTGGGGGTGGGCCATTGATGCGTCCTTGGAGGGGTGGGGCGACGGCGCGCCGGATGCTGGGCATTATGCGTCGATCGTCAACTGTCGACAGTTAGCAGTAACACTGATATGCTGCGCAAAATCGGGGTGCTATATAGCTGACGCGCCAAGCGCATTCACATCCCAGACGAGACCCTCCATGCCTGAAACCCCGGCCGCCCTTACCGCTTTCGAATCCGTCAATGTTCCCGACCTGGTCGGCGTGGTCGAAGACCGGCTCACCCAGGCCATCGTGCAAGGCCGCCTGCCGCCCGGCAGCCGCGTGGTCGAAGCCGAGATTGCCCGCCAGATGGCGATCAGCCGCGCACCGGTGCGCGAGGCTTCGCGCCGGCTGGAACGCCAGGGCATCCTGGTGTCCAAGCCGCGCCGCGGTTTCTTCGTGCGCGAGATGTCGGTGCGCGAAATCGACGACCTGTTCCAGGTGCGCCTCAGCCTGGAAATGACGGCGGTGGCCGCCGCCTGCGAACACGCCGATGCCGCGGGCCTGGCGCGCCTGACCCAACTGCTGCAACTGATGATTGCCGAGGCCGCCGACGCGCCGCAGCATCGCCGCATCGAGCTGGACCTGAGCTTTCACACCCTGATCTGCGAGCTGTCGGGCAATGCGTATCTGCTGCGCCTGTTCTCCAGCACCCAGACCGAAATGCGCATGATCATTTCGCTGATCGACAACGTCTACCAAGACCCGGAACTGGTTGCCTCCACGCACCAGCCGATCCTGGACGCGTTGGCGCGGCGAGACGTGCAGGCCGCCCAGGCCTGCATGAAGGTTCACCTGGACGATGCCTGGGAGCACGTCCGCAACCTGTTCGTCTCGCAGCATGGCGCGGCGGGCGAAAAACCAAGGGGCAGCGTCAAGCCATGAAAGTCGTCTACAGCGATAAGCACCAGCTTCACGATCCGCAGTTTTTCATCGTGCGCGGCAAGGTCAAGCGCAGCAACGAACAGCCCGAGCGCGGTGCGCGCCTGCTGGCGGCGGTGCAGCGCGACGGCCACCGCATCATCACGCCGGACGATCACGGCGCGGCGCCCCGCGCCGCCGTGCATACGCCGCAGTATCTGCGCTTTCTTGAAACCGCCTACGCGCGCTGGCGCGAATTGCCCGACGCCTCGGAAGAAGTGGTGGCCAACGTGCACCCGTTTCCGGGCCAGCCCTGCACCTATCCCGATCACATCGTCGGCCTGGCCGGCTACCACATGGGCGACACCGCGTGCCCGATCGGCGCGGGCACCTGGGAAGCGGCCACCTGGTCGGCGCACTGTGCCACCCACGCCGCCCAACTGGTGCTGGACGGTGAACGCGCGGCCTACGCGCTGTGCCGCCCGCCCGGCCACCACGCCTATGTCGACCGCGCCAACGGCTTTTGCTACCTGAACAACGCCGCCATCGCGGCCCAGCACCTGCGTACCTCGCACCGCCGCGTCGCCATCCTGGACCTGGACGTGCACCACGGCAACGGCACCCAGGGCATCTTCTATCGCCGCGCCGACGTGCTGACGGTGTCGATGCATGCCGACGCGCACAACACCACCCCGTTCTTCGTCGGCCACGCCCATGAAACCGGCGAA
The DNA here is from genome assembly GCF_058783235.1 of Achromobacter sp. FW305-C-28. NCBI lineage: Bacteria > Pseudomonadati > Pseudomonadota > Betaproteobacteria > Burkholderiales > Alcaligenaceae > Achromobacter > Achromobacter sp. FW305-C-28. Next base: position 120,380 of record NZ_JBYSYL010000004.1, read on the forward strand.
GGCGACGGGCTGGGCTACAACATCAACCGGCCGCTGCCGGTGGGCACGGGCGATGACGGCTACCTGGCCGCGCTGCGCCGCGTGTTCCTGGATATCCAGGCGTTTGCGCCCGGCGCGCTGGTGGTGGCGCTGGGGCTGGACGCCCACGAACGCGACCCCTACAAGGGGCTGGCGGTCACCACCGCGGGCTTCGGCCGCATCCTGGCTGAAGTGGCCAGGCTGGGCCTGCCCACCGTGCTGGTGCAGGAAGGCGGCTACCTGTCGGACGACCTCGGCCCCAATCTGGCCAGCGCGCTGCGCGGCTTCGATTCCGCCGCCTGAGGGAGAACGCCATGATCGATCAGGACTGCGCCCAGGACGTGCTGGCCGCGGCCTCGCCGGACATCGGCGAGGCGCAGGCCGCGCAGCTGGCGCGGCGTCACTTCGGCATCGATGCCCAGGTGCGCCGGCTGGCCGGCGAGCGCGACCGCAATTTCCATCTGCGTGCCGACGATGGCCGGGAATACGTGCTGAAGTTCTCGCACCCGGCCGAAGATGCGCGCGTGGCGGACTTCCAGGCGCGCGCCTTGCGCCATATCGAACAGGCCGACCCCAGCCTGCCGGTGCAGCGCGTGCTGCTGGCCAATGACGGCGAGCCTTGCGTCTGGCTGCAAACGCCCGACGCGCCGCCGCGCGTGCTGCGGCTGTTCACCTACCTGCCGGGCCTGCCGCTGCCGGACGCGCCGCGCTCGGCGGCGCAGCGCGACAACCTGGCGCGCACGCTGGCGCGGCTGGGGCTGGCGCTGCGCGGCTTCACGCACCCCGCGGGGCAGCTGGATTTACCGTGGGACATCCAGCGCACGGATGAAGTGGCGCCCCTGCTGGCGCACGTGACCGACCCCGCGCGCCGGGCGCTGGCCGAACGCGGCCTGGCGCGCTTCGTGAATCATGCCAAGCCGGCGCTGCCGGGGCTGCGCGCCCAGGCCATCCACAACGATCTGAATCTGTACAACGTGCTGGTCGATCCCGCCAACCCGGACCGCATTGCCGGCATCCTGGATTTCGGCGACATGGTGCAGGCGCCGCTGGTCAACGACCTGGCCGTGGCGGCGTCCTACCAGCTGGAGCCGGGCGAGGACGCCCTGGCGCCCGCCGTGGCCTTCACCGCGGCCTATCACGCGGTCAGCCCGCTGACGCCGGCCGAGCTGGACGTGCTGTTCGACCTGATGGTGGCGCGGCTGGTAATGGTGGTGGCGATCGGCGGCTGGCGCGCCGCGCGCTATCCCGAGAACAGCGACTACATCCTGCGCAACAACGCGGTGTCGTGGGCGCGCTTGCAGGCCTGCGATGGCATCGCCCGCGACGCCGCCCGCCAGCGGCTGCGCGCGGCATGCGGTTTTCAACCATGCGGTCTTCAATAAGCGGGCGGTGACCATGACTGTGACGCAACCCGGCGCGCCCGCGGCCGCCTTGTCCAACATTCCCGCGAACGACGGCGCCGCGCATACCGCGGCGCTGATCGCCCGGCGTCACCAACTGCTGGGGCCGGCCTACCGCCTGTTCTATGAATCGCCCGTGCACCTGGTGCGTGGCGAAGGCGTATGGCTGTACGACGCCCAGGGCAAGCCGTACCTGGACGCCTACAACAACGTCGTGCCGCTGGGCCACTGCCATCCGGCCGTGGTCCAGGCCATTGCGCGGCAGGCGTCGGAGCTGAACACCCACACCCGGTACGTGCACGAGACGGTGCTGGATTACGCCGAGCAACTGCTGGCGACGTTTCCGCCTGGCCTGGGCCAGGTGATGTTCACCTGCACCGGCAGCGAAGCCAACGACCTGGCGCTGCGCATCGCGCAGGCGCACACCGGTGCGACCGGCCTGATCGTCACGCGCTTCGCTTACCACGGCGTGACCCTGTCGATCGCACAGGCCTCGCCGTCGCTGGGTCGCTATGTCACGCTAGGGCCTGCGGTGCGGACCGTGGCGGCGCCGGATACCTACCGACAGGGCCGGGATGCCGTCGGCCCGGCGCTGGCGCAAGCCGTGCGCGAGGCGGTGGCGGACCTGGCGGCCCAGGGCCTGCGCCCGGCCGCGCTGCTGGTCGACACCATTTTCTCCAGCGACGGCGTGCAGGCCGCGCCGCAGGGGTTTCTGCGCGAGGCCGTGCATGCCATTCACGACGCCGGCGGCCTGTTCATCGCCGACGAAGTGCAGGCCGGCATGGGCCGCACCGGGCAGGCGATGTGGGGCTTCATGCGTCACGGCGTCGAACCGGACCTGGTCACCATGGGCAAGCCGCTGGGCAATGGCCATCCGGTGGCCGGCGTGGCCGCGCGCCCGCAGGTGCTGGAGGCATTCGGCCGCAACGGGCGCTACTTCAATACCTTTGGCGGCAATCCGGTATCTGCGGCGGCTGGCCTGGCCGTGCTGCGCACGGTGCAGGACGAAGCGCTGATGCAGAACGCCGAGCGCGTCGGCCAATACCTGCGTGAGCGGCTGCAAGCGCTGGCCGCGCGTCATGACCTGATCGGCGACGTGCGCGGTGCAGGCCTGTTCATCGGCGTCGAGCTGGTGCGCGACCGCCGCACGCGCGAACCCGCCACGCAGGAGGCCGCGCGCGTGGTCAACGGCCTGCGCGAACGGCAGGTGTTGACCGGCAGCGCGGGCGAACACGCCAACACGCTGAAGATCCGCCCGCCGCTGCCGTTCAGCACGGCGAATGCGGACCGGCTGGTGGCGGCGCTGGACGAGACGTTGACGGCGCTGTAGCACCGTTGCCATGGAAAAGGCCGCGGGCATCTGCATGCTCGCGGCCTTTTTCATGGACGAAACGCGGGTCGTATCTCGCGTCCTGGCCTTACTGCTTCACGGTCACAAACACCGGGTTCGAATAGAACCACAGGTCGTTGTAGCTGCGCGCGTTGATCGCGTTGAAGCGCGCGGCGTTGTCGGCCAGGTCCACCTTCAGGTCGGGCAGCGGTTCGCCATTGGCGGTTTCGCCCGCCACGTCCGGCGCCAGGTTGGTGCCGCGCAGGCGCAGGTACTGGCTCTTGTCGGCGGTCAGCTTGACCTTGATGACGTTGTAGCCGTCCTTGTCCACCGTCCAGTCGGCGCGGGTGTAGCGCGCCAGCACGCGGGTGCTGGGGTTGGTGGCGTTGTCATACGCCGGCGTGCCGGCCGCCGCGCGCGGGCCCACGTCGCCCACGATCAGGTCCACGTGGTGCACGGTGGGTTTGACGTAGGTGGGGTTGCCGCTTTCGATCGGGTACTCGTAGTGGTTGCTGTCCGGGCTGCGAAAGCGGATGGTCACGTCCACTTGTTCGCCCTTGGCCGCCTGCAGTTCGCCGCCCATCTGGGCCGTGCCGGCCGCGCCCTGCGCCTGGAACTCCAGCGCGTCGATCAGGTCGCCGAACACGCCGAACATGCGGCCGCTCTTCAAGCCGGCCACCACGGCCGCCATGTCTTTCCCGTCCTTCCAGACGTAGGTCTTGGCATATTCGCCGGGGGCGTAGCCGCTGCTGTACTGGCCCGACGCGGTGCGGAAATGGAAGTCGGAATCGGCCACGTTCCAGATGCGCCGGCCTTCGCCGAGCAGGGCGTCCCAGGTGCCGCCGACCTTGGCCACCAGGTAGTCCACGCCGCCGTAGGTGCGGTTGGGCAGGTTCACGGGCGTGTAGGCCTCGGCGTAGCCGCCGCGGTCCGGTTCCATCTGGTTGCCGACCATGCCTTCGATGCCGAAGAAGATCGTCGGCGCCAGGTCATGCATTTCACGCAGCTGGCCGATGGTGTATTTACCGGCATAGCGCGACGGGTGGTTCAGCAGCAGGTAGCTGTCCGGATGCCTGTCGCGCAGCCATTGCAGTGCGGTCAGCGAATCGGCGTGGGTCGTGAAGGCGCGTGGCTGGCCGGCCAGGTCGGCCACCAGTTGCGCGTCAAACAGGTTGGCCGCCTTGTTGGTGTACAGGTATTCGTACTCGGCCACCGCGCGCAGCGACTTGGCCGACATCGGATCGTTCACGCCGATGCCGATGTTAACGTGGTCATGCGTGGGCATGTCCCATTCGAACGACGAGAAAATGATCTTGCCGGCGTAGCGGCCGGCAGCCTGCGCCTGCTTGATGAACGGCACTTCGTATTGCGCCATGCCGGTGGAAAACGGCACGGGGCCGCCGGGAATGGCGGCGCCGGTGTTGTCGCGATCGGACATGCGCAGGTGGTTCGACAGCGCGGCCCAGTCCAGCTTGTAGCGGTCGAACGCCTGGTCCAGCACGCTTTCCAGGGTGACCTGGGCGTCGTTGGACTGGATCGTGTGCACGTGCAGGTCGCCCGCGCTCCAGGCGCCCGTCTGCACGGGGGGCGGGGCCGGCGGCGTGGGGTTGGTCACCACGGGCGGCGGTGCCGCCGGGCTCTCGTCATCGTCATCGCTGCCGCCGCAGGCGCTCAGCAGGGTTACGCAAGCCAGCGACAAGGGCATGATGGCCCGCCGCAGGCGGGATACTTCGAACCGCATTTCAAACTCCAGCGTCAGGCGGCCTGCAAGGCGCAGCGCCGCGAAGGCCCGCACTATGCGGTCTGCGGGTGACGTGGACATGACAGGAGGGCGGTGCGCAGGGCCGTCGTGGCCCTGGCTTGACGCGTGGCGCGGGGTCTGGCCGCGGCCGCGGCCACGTCCGTGGCTAGCGCTTGCGCGCCGCCTTGCCGGCCGTCTCTTGCGGCGTCTCGCCGGCCTCGGCCAGCGCCTGCTGGATGATGGCGTTGGCGGTCCAGCGCGCCACCTCGGTGACGTCGGGCAGGTCCAGCCGCCAGATGTCTTTGAGCACCAGGAATACCTCGGTGCCGTAGACCAGCGACAGCGCCTGCGCCACGCGGTCCTGCTGCGCGGGTGTCAGCGTGCCGGCCAGCGGCGCGATGGCGCGCTTGAGGATGTCGACCCGGTGCCCGCGCACCAGCCGTGGTTCGTTGCCGGCGCGGCCGGCGCTGGCTTCGGCATGCTGCTGCAGCGACACCAGGATGGCCGCGCGCAGCGGCGCCTCGTGTGCTTCCAGCCGCGGATACGCAAAGCGCAGCAGCTCGTCGACCCGGGCGGCGGCATCCGGTGCCTTCGAGTCCCATGCCAGGATCGGCCCCAGGCTTTCGTCCACCACGGCGGCGATCAGCGCGCTCTGGCTGGGAAAGTAGCGGTAGGCGGTGGCGCGCGACACCTGCGCGTGTTCGGCCAGCTCGGCCACCGACGGCGTGATGCCTTGCGCCATCAGCCGCTGGGCGGCATCCAGCAAGGTCTTGCGCATGCGCGCGCGCGGCCCGTGCGGCGGTTCGCCGCTGGCGGCGGCCTGCCGGCTGGCAGGGCCGATCAGGCGGGCGACGGCGGGGGGCGTCTTGCGGTCGATGGTTTGACGTGAGACAGGTGTCTCAGTATGATTCTTTCGTCTCATTTCTAGATTCTACAGGCCCAGGCGGCCCCAGACATATCGAGGCGCGCACCGAGTGTAGCCGCCCGCGGAGGAGTCATGACACAAGCGAATCGGCGGGTCTTCGTGGCCGCCACCTACGACACCAAGGGTCACGAGGCCGACTACGTCGCCGACCTGCTCAAGCGGGAAGGGCTGGACGTCGTCACCGTGGACGTGTCCACCACCGGGGCTGCCAGCGGCGCCCGCGTGCAGGCGCGCGAGGTCGCCCGCAGCCATCCGCAGGGCGAGCAGGCCGTCTTCACCGGCGACCGCGGCACGGCCATCGCCGCCATGGCGCTGGCGTTCGAACGCTACGCCGCCGCCAGCCCCGACATCGGCGCGATGCTGGGCCTGGGCGGGTCGGGCGGCACGGCGCTCATCACCCCCGCCATGCGTGCGCTGCCGATCGGCGTGCCCAAGCTGATGGTGTCCACCATGGCGTCCGGCAACGTCGCGCCGTACGTGGGTCCTTCGGACATCGCCATGATGTATTCCGTGACCGACGTGGCGGGCCTGAACCGTATTTCCCGGCGCGTGCTGGCCAATGCCGCAGGCGCCATCGGCGGCGCGTTTCGCCAGGCCGCCAGCGCGGCCGACGACGACAGCCGCCCCGCCGTGGGCATCACCATGTTCGGCGTCACCACGACCTGCGTGCAGCAGGTGACCCCGCTGCTCGAATCGCGCTTTGACTGCCTGGTGTTCCACGCCACCGGCACCGGCGGCCAGTCGATGGAAAAGCTGCTCGACAGCCACCTTCTGGCCGGCGTGCTGGACCTGACCACCACCGAGGTCTGCGACTTCCTGTTCGGCGGCGTGCTGGCCTGCACCGAAGACCGCTTCGGCGCGGTGGCGCGCACAAGAGCGCCCTATGTCGGTTCCTGCGGCGCGCTGGACATGGTCAATTTCGGCGCCATGGATACCGTGCCGCAGCATTACCAGGGCCGCACGTTCTATCCCCACAATCCGCAGGTGACGCTGATGCGCACCACCGTGCAAGAAAACCAGCGGCAGGGCGAATGGATCGCCGACAAGCTGAACCAGTGCGAGGGCCCCGTGCGCTTCCTGATTCCGGAAGGCGGCGTGTCGGCGCTGGACGCGCCGGGCCAGGCCTTCTGGGACCCCGAGGCCGATGCCGCGCTGTTCGCGGCCCTGCAAGCCCGGCTGGTGCAGACCGCCAACCGCCGCCTGATCCGCGTGCCCTGCCACATCAATGACCCGCAGTTCGCCCAGGCCGCGGTCGATCACTACCTTGAAATTGCCACACACTGAGGACCCCCGCCATGCCGCGTTTCAACCGTAACGACCTGCTGGACAAGTTCCGCGCCATGGTGCGCGACCGCACCCCCATCGTGGGCGGCGGCGCCGGCACGGGCCTGTCCGCCAAGTGCGAGGAAGCCGGCGGCATCGACCTGATCGTGATCTACAACTCGGGCCGCTACCGCATGGCCGGGCGCGGCTCGCTGGCCGGCCTGCTGGCCTACGGCAACGCCAATGAGATCGTGGTGGACATGGGCCGCGAAGTGCTGCCCGTGGTCAAGCGCACGCCGGTGCTTGCCGGCGTCAACGGCACCGACCCGTTCTGCGATTTCGAGGTCTTCCTGGACGACCTGCAGCGCCAGGGCTTTGCCGGCGTTCAGAACTTTCCCACGGTCGGCCTGATCGACGGCAACTTCCGCGCCAACCTCGAAGAAACCGGCATGGGCTACGCGCTGGAAGTGGACATGATCCGCCTGGCCCACGAAAAAGGCATGCTGACCACGCCGTACGTGTTCAACGAAGATGACGCGGTGGCCATGACGCAGGCCGGCGCCGACATCCTCGTGGCGCACATGGGCCTGACCACCGGCGGCTCGATCGGCGCCGAAACCGCGCTGACGCTGGACGACTGCGTGGCCGCCATTGACCGTATCGCGGCCGCGGCCCTGGCCGTGCGCCCCGACGTGATCGTGCTGTGCCACGGCGGCCCCATCGCCACGCCGGCCGACGCGGCCCACATCCTGAAGCATTGCAAGCATTGCCATGGCTTCTATGGCGCGAGCTCGATGGAACGCCTGCCTACCGAGCAGGCCCTGACCGCCGCCACGCAAGCATTCAAGCAACTGACGTTCTAAGGTTTCCGTTCATCCGCACCGGCCCGCGCACCCCTCGCCGCGGTCCGGTCATTGCCCAGGAGTCCGTATGCCGCATACCGTCTACACCAGCGCCATCATCCAGGCGCCGCTGGCCACCGTCTGGCCGCTGTTTCGCGATTTCAACGGCCTGGCCGGCTGGCACCCGGGCATCGCCCAAAGCCGCCTGGAAGCGGACGGGCGCCACGATGCCATCGGCTCGGTGCGCTACCTGACGCTCAAGCCGTCCGGCTTCGTGCGCGAGCAACTGCTGATGCTGGACGATCCCGGCACCGCGCTGCGCTATTCCATTATCGAGACCGACCTGCCGATGCGCGATTACATTGCCGGCGTGACGTTGCGCCCGGTGACCGAAGGCGGTGCGACGCTGGTGGAATGGTGGGCGGATTTTCGCGTGGAAGATGGCGCGGACCTGCAGGCGGTGGCGACCGCTGTTGGCCAGGGCGTATTCGCGGCAGGGCTGGCGGCGCTGAACGAGAAACTGCGCGGCTGACAGGCACAGGGCGCGGCGATCGCCAGGCCGCTGACCGCCGCGGCCGCGCTAGCCGTGCTTGCGCCTCGCGCCCGCGGCCAGCTTGCACCCTGCGGGCAGCGCCGCGGTCCGCAGGTACGTGCGGATACCCAGGATCAACGCCTGGGCCGCCGGGCTCAGCGGATATTCCTTGTGGCGGATGATGCACAGGGTGCGCACCACCGTCGGCCGCGCCAGCAGTGCGTAGGCCAGTTCCGGTTCCATCACGCGCTGCGCCGCCAGCGCGGGCAGCACCGCCACCCCCATGCCCGCCTTCACCAGCGCTGCCTGCGACGTCGTGCTGGACGCTTCGTAGAACGGCGCCGCGGCCTCGATCGGCAGGTCCGCGCGGGCCCGCAGCAGCGCCATGATGCCGGTCTCGTCCACCACCCCCACCAGCTTGCGGCCGGCCAGGTCGGCCCAGCGCATCGTGCCGTCGCGCCCTGGGGGCAGGCCGGCGTCGTCGCGCCGGTACAGCACGCCGAAACGGTCCTCGAGCAGGGCGTCAAAATGCAGCCCCGGTGCATCGGCCCAGCGGCTGGTCAGGCCGAAATCGACCTCGCGCGTGGCCACCTTGCGCTGGATGCGGCCCGAGTTGTCGTCGCTGAGGTACAGCCGGATGGCGGGGTATTGCGCCGAGAATGTGGCCGCTGCCGGCGCGATGATCTGGGTGATGGCCGACGGCGCCGCCGCCACGCCCACGCGGCCGCGTTCCAGGGCGCCAAAGCGCACCACGTCGCCGATGGCGCCGTCGAAGTCGGCCAGCAGCCGCATGACGCGCGGCAGGAATTCCTCGCCCGCCGCCGTCAGCAGCACGCGCCGGCTGGTACGGGCGAACAGCTGCGTGCCCAGCGCGTCTTCCAGCTGCCGCACCAGGCTGGTGACGGATGACTGCGTCTGGAACAGCCGCTTGGCTGCATGCGTGAAACTGGATTCCTGCGCCACCGCGACGAAGGCGGTCAGGTGTTTCAGGGTGACGTGCTTGGGCAGGCGATGCATTTCAAATTGCGATAGATGGATCAATAAAAACAATTTTTCCAGATTGATCGCGCCGACGATACTAGGGGCTTCAGCAAGGTCGGGGCCTGATTGACGAGGTGCCGCGATCTGCGTAACGAGAGGCCGGCGAACAAGCCCGGCCCGCATCAAGGCGGAGCGGCATGCAGGACACGTTGGATCTGGTGATCGAAGGCGGCTGGGTGATCGACGGGCTGGGCGGGCCGCGCAGGCGCGCCGACATCGGCATCCACGCGCAGCGCATCGCCGCCATCGGCGACCTGTCGGCCGCGCCCGCCGCGCGGCGCATCGATGCGGCCGGCAAGATCGTGGCGCCAGGCTTCATCGACACCCACGGCCACGACGACCTGATGTTCGTCGAAAAGCCGGGCCTGGAATGGAAGACCAGCCAGGGCATCACGTCGGTGGTGGTGGGCAACTGCGGCATCAGCGGCGCCCCCGCGCCGCTGCCCGGCAACACCGCGGCAGCGCTGGCGCTGCTGGGCGAAACGCCGCTGTTCGGCGATATGGCCGAGTACCTGGCCGCGTTGCAGGTGCAGCAGCCGATGATCAACGTCGCGGCGCTGGTGGGCCACGCCAACCTGCGCCTGGCGGTCATGCGCGACCCGGCGGCGCAGCCCACCGATGCCGAACAGCAGGCCATGCAGCAGATGCTGGCCCAGGCGCTGGACGCCGGCGCCGTCGGCTTCAGCACGGGCCTGGCCTATCAGCCGGGCGGGGTTGCTGGGCAAGCCGAGCTGGACGGCCTGGCGCAGGTGGCGGCGGCGCGCGGTGCGCTGCACACCAGCCATATCCGCAACGAAGGCGATGCGGTCGAGGAAGCGGTCGACGAGGTGCTGTCGATCGGCCGGCGCACGGGCTGCGCCACGGTGCTGTCGCACCACAAATGCATGATGCCGCACAACTGGGGCAAAAGCCGCGCCACGCTGGCCAACATCGACCGCGCCCGCGCCGACGGGGTGGACGTGGCGCTGGACATCTACCCGTACCCCGGCAGTTCGACCATCCTGATTCCAGAACGCGCCGAACTCATCGACGATATCCGCATCACCTGGTCGACCCCGCATCCCGAATGCGGCGGCCGGATGCTGGCCGACATTGCCGCGCAATGGGGCTGCGACCGCGCCGAGGCCGCGCGCCGCCTGTGTCCGGCCGGCGCCATCTATTTCGCCATGGACGAAGCCGAAGTGCACCGCATCTTCCAGCACGAGCGCTGCATGGTCGGGTCCGACGGTCTGCCCAACGACGCCCATCCGCATCCGCGGCTGTGGGGCAGCTTCACGCGGGTGCTGGGGCGCTACGTGCGCGAAGCCGAACTGCTGACGCTGGAGGCCGCCGTGGCCAAGATGACCGCGCTGCCGGCCCGCGTGTTCGGCCTTGCCAACCGTGGCCGCCTGGCGGTGGGCGCCTGGGCCGACGTGGTGGTGTTCGATGCCGATACGGTCGAGGACCGCGCCACTTGGGACGCGCCCACGCTGGCGTCCACCGGCATCGAGCACGTGCTGGTCAATGGCTGCCCGGTGTTCCCGGCCCTGGCCGGCGCCCAGCGCCCCGGCCGGATACTGCGCCGCGAAGCCGTAGCGACCGACTCCGATTTTTCCCAATAACAAGCAGAACCCATCCTCACAGGAGACAAGCCTCATGATCCGCAAGACCTGCGTCGCCCTGGCGCTGGCCGCCGTATTGCCGGCCGCCCACGCTGAATTTCCCGATCGTCCCATCACGCTGATCGTGCCGTTCCCGGCCGGCGGCCCCACCGATATCGTCGGCCGCCTGGCCGCGGCCAAGGCTGGCGAAATCCTGGGCCAGCAGATCGTGGTGGAAAACCGCACCGGCGCGTCCGGCACCATCGGCATGGCCGCCACCGCACGCGCCAAGCCGGACGGCTACACCGTGGGCCTGGCCACCGTCAGCACCCACGGCACCGCGCCGCACCTGTTTCCCAACCTGTCGTATGACCCGGTGAAGGATTTCACGCCGGTCAGCAACCTGGTCACCAGCCCCAACATCCTCAGCGTCAATCCGAAGTACCCGGCCAAGACGCTGGCCGAGTTCGTCACGCACGTGCGCGCCAACCCGTCCAAGGACGGCTACGCCAATGCCGGCGCGGGCGGCATCAACGACCTGGGCATGATCTGGTTCCTGCAGATCACCGGCGGCAAGATGAACAGCATCTCGTACCGCGGTTCCGCGCCCGCGCTGACCGACACGGTGGGCGGCGTGGTGCCGGTCATCTTCGACAACTTCCCGTCGTCGCTGCCGTACATCAAGAGCCAGCACCTGCGCGCGCTGGCCATCACGGGCCCGGCCCGCAATCCGCGCCTGCCGGACGTGCCGACCTTTGCCGAGCAGGGCTACAAGGACTACGACGTCACGGCCTGGTACGGCGTGGTGGCCCCGGCGGGCCTGCCCGACGCGGTGCGCGACAAGCTGGCGCGGGCCTTTGCCCAGGCCGTGCGCGACCCCGCCACGGCGGCCAAGATGGAAGAGACGGGCGCATTCCCGCTGGGCAACACGCCCGCGGAATTCGCCGAGCAGATCCGCACCGAGCGCGACCGCTGGAAAGCGGTGATCGACAAGGCGCAGATCAAGCTGCAATAACGGGGCTGGGGTGTTGCCCTGGCGAGGCCGGCCAGGGCGATGCTTGCCGGCTGGCGCTTGATGCAAGACGCTTGATGCCGGCGATCTAGTACACGTCGCGCCGGTAGTGGCCCTCGTGCAACATGGCCTGCACCCGGTCGTCGCCCAGTATCTGGCGCAGGGCGGCATCGACGCCGCCAGCCATGCCTTGCAGGCTGCCGCAGACATAGACCGCGGCGCCATCGTCCACCCACGCCGCCACGCGCACGGCCTGTTCCAGCAGGCAGTGCTGCACATAGCGGCGTTCGGCCTGGTCGCGCGAATACACCGCGTCCACGCGGGCCAGCGTGCCGTCCTGGCGCCAGGCGCCGATCTCGGCGCCGCAGAAGGCATCGTGCGCCGCACTGCGTTCGCCGAACACCAGCCAATTGCGCGTGTGGCCGATGACACGGCGCGCCTTGATCAGCGCCCGCAGGCCCGCCAGGCCCGTGCCGTTGCCGATCAGGATCATCGGCCGATCATCATCCGGCGCATGGAAATTGCGATTGCTGCGCACCCGCAGGGCAATCTCGTCACCCGGCTGCGCGATATGGGTCAGCCAGCCGCTGCCCAGGCCCAGCCCGCCGTCCGCGGCGCGCATCTGGCGCACCAGCAATTGCAGCGCGCCATCGGCAGGCAAGGACGCAATCGAGTATTCACGGTGCGGCAGCAGCGGCCCGCCCCGTTCCTGGCGCGGGCCGATTTCCGCGATATCGCCGGCCTGCCAGACGGGCGCTTCGCCGTCTGGCGGCGTCAGCGTCAGCAGATAGCAGGGGCCGCCCTGGCTGCCGGGGTTGAGACACTCGCGGTGCGCCAGGCGCCACGATTGATAGGCCGGGGCCTGCCAATCGGGCAGGTCGCTGCGGCCGGCCAACAGGCCCAGGTGATGCTGCCAATGGCGCAGCGCGGCCGGGTCGCCATCGTCGACCTCGACCAGATCGAACAGCGGCGTGGCGCCCTGGTCGTGCAGCCAATCATCCAGCCGATGGCCGAAGCCGCAGAAGTGCGCGTAGTCGCTGTCGCCCAGCGCCAGCACGGCGTATTGCACGCCAGCCAGCGGGGCGGCGGGCGGCGGCGCAGACTCAGGGATTGCCGCCGCGTCAGGGCGCGTATGGTGGCCGTGCGCGCCATGCATCGCGTGTTCCGCGAACCCGGCCGCCGCGTCCGGTGGATCGCCTTCGCCGTAGGTGCTGGCAATGAACAGGATGCGGCGGTAGCTTGCCAACCGGGCAAGATCCAACTGTCCCAGCGGCACGGCCTGCACGGCCAGGCCGCCGCTGCGCAAGGCGTCGGCGGTCTGGCCCGCCAGCGCCTCGGCATAGCCGGTCTGGCTGGCGTAGGCGACCAGCAGGGTGTCCTGGTGGGCCGGCGCATCCAGTCCGTGCAGCGTGGCCGCGGCCTGGGCCTGCCGCCGTTGGCCGCGGCGCCAGGCCCAGCCACACAGCAGCAGCCAGGCCAGCACCACGCACGCGGCGGTTATCCAGCGTAGCGTCATGGATCAGGGTTGTGCGGCCAGCGCCTGGAAGGCGGCGGTGGCGCTGACGCGATAGCCGGCGGCCTCGCGCAGGATGAACAGGGCGGCCAGGCCGTGGCGTTCGGCATAGGCCAGGCCCTCGTGTTCGCCCAGCACCGTCAGCGCCGTGGCCAGCGCGTCGGCCTGCATGCAGCCGGCATGCAGCACGGTGACGGACGCCACGCCATTGCGCACCGGCTGGCCGCTGCGCGGATCGATCGTGTGGGCATAGCGGGCATCGCCGTCGCCGGCATGGCGGCGGTAGTCGCCCGACGTGGCGATGCTCAGGTCTTGCAGCGGCAAGGCCAATGCGTGGTTATCGCTGCCGTCCGGCACTTCCACCGCCACGCGCCACGGCGCGCCGTCGGGGCGTTGGCCGCGCGCCCGCAGTTCGCCGCCCACTTCAACCAGGTAGCGGGTGACGCCCAGCGCATCCAGCGCCTGGGCGGCGCGATCCACGCCATATCCCTTGGCAATCGACGACAGGTCCAGATACACGCCGCCCGGCTGCCAGGCGGCCTGGCGGGACGCATCCAGCCGCACGCGTTGCCAGCCGCAACGCTGGCGGGCCGCGTCGATGGCGGCGGGCGAGGGCGGTTCGAAAGCGCGCTGCCATGGCCCGAAGCCCCAGGCGTTGACCAGCGGCCCTACCGTCGGGTCATAGGCGCCGTCGCAGTCCTCGGCCAGCGTCAGCGCATGGTGCAGCACATGGAAGAACTCGGCGGGCAGCGCGCGCCAGCCCGGGCCGGCGCGGTTGTACAGGCTGATGTCGGCGTCGGCTTCCCAGGTGCTCATCTGCGCCACCACCTCGTCCAGCGCGGCCTGGATGGCCTGCCGTGCCATCGCCTCGGCGGTGCCGGCGGGCAGCGCCAGCCGCGCCGACCAGGTGGTGCCCATGGTCGCGCCCGCCAACGCGGCCGCGCGCCGGGGCAGGGCGCCCAGGTTCACGCGGACCTGCAGGGCAGCCGGCGCCGCGCCGCGCGGCGCGTAGGACGGAACAGAGGCCATTGCCGCGCCCGGGATCAGGGCTGCAGCACTTCGACCGTGCCGGCGTACGACAGGCGGCGCTTCTTGGCCTGCGGCACGCTGACCTTGGCGTCTTCGGTGCCCGCTTCGATCCAGTACAGGCCCGGCTGCGGCCACTTGACCGAGAACTTGCCGTCCTTGTCGGTCTTCACGGCGATCTCGCCAACCTTGTCGCGGTAGCGGCTGCCGCCGGGCACGATGGTCACGTCCAGGTCGGCGGCGGGTTTGCCGTCCAGCAGCAGCTGGAAGTTGGCCGATTCGCCGGTGAACAGGTCGTTGGGGTGGGTGGCGGGCGCCAGTTCCAGGCCGCGGCCCACCGGCTTGATCGCCGACGGCTTGCCGGCGGTGACGAAGGTTTCGACGCGGCCCAGGCTTTGCGTCACTTCCAGGTCGGCGGCGTTGGCCGGCACGGCCTGGGCCAGGCCTTCCGGCTTGCCGAAGTAGCGCTTGGGCTTGCCGTCTTCTTTCCAGCGGGCGAATACGCCGTCGTTGACCACCGCGATGCGGTAGGTGCCGGCCTGTTTGAGCTGCAGGTCGAACGTGCTGCGCAGCTTGCCGCGGTTCAGGTTCTCGGCTTCGGCGGCCGAGCCGTCCGGCGCCACCACGGCCAGGCCGTCCAGGCGCAACGGCGCGTGGTTGAAGTAGAACTTGTCGTTGCCCACCGCGGCATCCACGGTGATCCAGCTGTCGGTGCCCGACAGCACGGTCGAGGACGGCACCATCCAGACGTCATGGGCATGGGCGGCGAAGGGCAGGCACAGCGCCAGGGCGGCGGCCAGTTTGGCGACGGATTTCATGGTTGCGTTCCTTGTGCAGGGAGGGGGGCAGATCAAGGTTTCAGGTCCAGGGCGATGGCGCCCAGCTCATGTTCGCCACGGGCCGTCAGTTGCTCGGCTTTTTGCGGCGGCCACTGGAAGGGAATGCGCAGCAACTCGCGGCCGCCGACTTCGCGGGCGGCCTCGACCACCACGGCGTATTGGCCCGGCTTCAGTCCAGCCAACGGCTTGGAGGCCGCATCAAAGCTCAGCGCGTGCTTGCCGGCGGGTTTGGTCGCGCCGCTCACGCCGTCCACGGGGAAGGTCTGGTTGCGGCCGCTGCGGCGCCACCACTGGCGCATGTCCTTGAGCCATTCGGTGCCTTCGTTGTTCTTCTTGGCCACGTCGTACCAGACGGCCAGGTCGGACGCCACGCTCTGGTCGGCGTTTTCGATCCAGATGGCGACGTAGGGGCGGTGGTATTCGGCCACGTCCAGGCGTGGCACTTCGATGGACAGGCCGATGTCGGCGGCGTAGGCCGTTCGGGCGATCAGGCCGGCCAACAGGGCCGACAGCAACAACTTGCGCATGGAAATCTCCAGGGCGGATCGGATGAATCAGTGAATGAAGAGCAGCGCCAGCACCAGCGGAATCACGACGCCCAGCCCGACCATGGGCCAGGTCGCGCCGCGATTGCCCGCGTGCATCTTGAGCAGCACCAGCCCGGTCAGCGAAAAGACCAGACAGGCGATGGCGAAAATGTCCAGGAACCAGCTCCAGGCCAGCCCCGTGTTGCGGCCCTTGTGCAGGTCGTTCAGGTAGGCGATCCAGCCGCGGTCGGTGCGTTCGTATTCGACGTCGCCGCTGGCCCGGTCGATCGACAGCCAGGCATCGCCGCCGGCGCGCGGCAGCGACACGTAGACTTCGCCGGCCGACCATTCGGCGGGTTTGCCCGCGGCGCCCGCGTCCAGTGCCGTGTCCAGCCATTGGGCGACCGGGGCGGGCAGGGGCGCTTTCTTTTGACCGGCCGGGGCGGCCAGTTGCGCCAGCACGGCGTCGGGCAGGCGGGCTTCGCGGCTGGTCACGACCGCCTTCGATTCGATGTGCGAGGCGTTGTTCAGCGTCAGGCCGGTGATGGCGAACAGCAGCATGCCCAGCAGGCACAGCGCCGAGCTGATCCAATGCCATTGGTGCAGCGTCTTGAGCCAGTAGGCCCGGCGCCGGGGGGATGCGTGACTGTCCATGGGGTGGGCAAAATTCAAGGGCCGGATTCTATCATTCAAATGAGAATTACTCTTATAGAACAGATTATTAACGTGCGAATAGATTTCAATCGATTTCGGACCCATTCCCGTGGCGGCGATAAGATAGGCATCCCTGTCCGCCCAGTGCCCTTGTACCCATGTCCGTCTACCAGACCTTGATTCCCCTGAACTTCCTGGCCGTGGCCGTGGGCGCCGTGCTGGGCGCATGGGCCCGCTGGCTGGCCAGCCTGTGGCTCAACACCGAGTCCTGGCCCTGGGGCACGCTGGCGGTCAATCTGGTCGGGGGGTACCTGGTGGGGCTGGTGCTGGCGCTGGTGGCCGGCCATCCGGAATGGCCGGCCTGGGTGCGGCTGGGCGCCATCACCGGCTTCATGGGCGGCCTGACCACGTTTTCGACCTTCTCGGCCGAAACGGTCGCGATGCTCGAACGCGGCGCCTATGCCGGCGCGCTGGGCTATGCCGGTTTCAGCCTGCTCGGGTCGTTGCTGTTGACGGGGTTGGGGCTGGCCACGGTCAACCTGTTGCGCTGACGCAAGCGGGGCGGGCGGCGTGGCCGCGCCGCCTGCGTGCGAACCGGTTCAGTCGCCGGCGCGCGGATTGAGCACCCGCGCCGCTTCCAGTCCGCTGCGTACCGCGCCTTCCAGCACGCCGGGGTAACCCGTGTCGGTCCAATCGCCGGCCAGCGCCAGCGTGGGCCACGGCGTGGTGTTCAACGGCCGATGCAGGCCGGGCACCGCGGCAAAGGTGGCGCGCTTTTCAATGAACAGTTCCGCGGACGACACTTCCGGCATCGGCGGCAGCCGCTGCGGATAGCCGGCAGCCTGCTCGGCCACCTGGTCGATCAGCGCCTCGATGGCCTGCTGGCGGTTGCGGTCGGTCAGCGTGGTGGCGGCGCTGGCCACCACCGCCAGCTCGCCGGCCTGCGCGTCGCCCGCCAACTGGGCGCGGTCGAACAGCCATTGGCCGACGTGGCCGCGGGCGCGATCCTCGCGCAGCATCATCATGGGTTCGGGCAGGCGCCAGGGCTCTGCCAAACGCAGGTTGAGCGTGGCGATCGGCAGGTAATCGAAGGCCCGCAACGCGTCCAGCAAACCGGTTGCCCCCGCCGCCCGCAGCGGGCCGTCGAGCAGGCGCGCGGCAAAGGTCGGTGGCACGGCCAGCACGGCCGCGTCAAAGCGTTCCTGGTTGATGTCGATACCGTTGTCGGACGGCTGCAATTGGCGCACCGTGCTGCCGTAGCGCATGGTGACCTGGCGCGCGGCGGCATCGGGCCACAGCGCCGACAGGTCGGTGCACGGCAGCAGCAGGTCGCTGTCTTCGCGGCGGCCGGCCAGGCTGTCGCGCAGCACGCGCGCGAACAGCACGGCGCTGGCCGTGGTGACCGGGGTATTCAGGGCGGCCAGGCAGAGTGGTTCCCAGACCTGGCGGATCAGCGTGTCGGACTGCGCGTGATAGTGCAGCAGCTGCTGCACGGTCCAGTCGCGCGGCGGCGTCCAGGACATGGTGCGCAGGCCGCGCATCAGGCGCAGCGTGGCCAGGCGGTCGCCCCATGACAGGCCGCGGGCACGCAGGATCGCCACCGCCATGTGCAGCGGCGCCGGCAGGCGCGGGGCCGACAGGCGGAAGCGGCCATCCAGGCTGGCCAGCCGCAGGGGGCGGCGCATCAGCAGCGCGTCGGGGTTGCGGCCCACCCGGCGCATCAGCGCCAGTGTGTGCTTGTAGGCGCCCGACAGCAGGTGCTGGCCGTTGTCCAGCGGGGATTCGAAACCGTCGTGAAAGACGCGCCGGGCGCGTCCGCCGGGCGTATGGCCGGCTTCAAAGACCGTGACTTTGGCGCCGGCTTCGCGCAGGGCGACGCTGGCGGCCAGCCCGGCCCAGCCGGCGCCGATGACCGCGGCCTTCATCGCGCCAACCGGCGGACCAGTCCACGTCCGCCGCCCACCCAGGTCTTCCAGGCCAGCCAGAGCTTGCGCAGGGGCGTCAGCGAAATGCGCTGATGCAGCACCTGCCAGTTGTCGCGCTCGATCTCGTCGAGCAGCGCGTGGTAGATCGCCGCCATCATCAGGCCGGGGCGCTGCGCGCGCCGGTCGGTGTCGGGCAGGCTGCGCATGGCTTCGCGGTACAGCTCGCGGGCGCGGTCGGCCTGGAACTTCATCAGGGCCGAGAAGCGCTCGGAATACTCGCCATTCAGGATGTCCGAGGCCTTGACCTCGAACTGCTGCATGTCGTTGACCGGAATGTAGATGCGGCCGCGGCGGGCGTCGTCGCCTACGTCACGAATGATGTTGGTCATCTGGAACGCCAGGCCCAGCTTTTCGGCGTAGACCAGCGTGGCCGGATCGGTATAGCCAAACACGCCGGCCGACAGCTCGCCGACCACGCCGGCCGCGTGCCAGCAGTATTTGCGCAGGCCGGGCCAGTCCAGGTAGCGGGTCTGGTCGAGGTCCATTTCCATGCCGTCCACGATGGCCAGCAGGCGTTCGCGGGTGATCGAACAGCTTTGCAGGTGCGGCTGCAGCGCGCGCGTCACGGGGTGGTCTGGCTTGCCGTCGAACATCTGGTCGACCTGCGTGCGCCACCAGGCCAGCTTGATGCGCGCCAGCGACGGGTCGGTGCATTCGTCCACCACGTCGTCGACTTCGCGGCAGTACGCATACAGCGCCGTGATGGCGCGGCGCCGCTCGGGCGGCAGGAACAGGAAGGAATAGTAGAAGCTGGAACCGCTTTTGGCGGCTTTCTCCTGGCAGTACTCGTCAGGGGTCATAGTTGGCAGGGCCGGTTACTTACTTGATAGAGCGCCACAACATGATGGCCCAGTCTTTGGCGCCCAATTCGGGGCGATTCATGAATACATCGTAGCCGCCCGCCTCGATACGCTCCAGTACGCGCAGGCCGCCTTGCACCACCAGGCGCAGTTCCAGGCCGATGCGGCCCGGCAGGCGGCGCGCCAGCGGAGCGCCGAAGTGTAGCAGCGCGCGTGTGCGTTCGACCTCGAACGCCATCAGCTCGCGCCAGGCGGGCGTCAGGCGGGCCGCGGCCAGGTCTTCTTCGGATACGCCGAAGCGGCGCAGGTCTTCCTGCGGAATGTAGACGCGGTGCTTATGCCAATCGACCCGCACATCCTGCCAGAAGTTCACCTGCTGCAAGCCGGTGCAGATGGCGTCCGACTGTTCGACGTTCTGCGGATCGGCCGCGCCGAACAGGTGCAGCATCAGGCGGCCCACCGGGTTGGCCGAGCGGGTGCAGTAGTCGGCCAGGGTGGCGTAGTCGTCGTAGCGCTTGACGCTGATGTCCTGCTCGAAGGCGGACAACAGGTCGTAGAAAGGGGTGATGGGCAACTGGTGCCGGGCGATCGTGGCGGCCAGCGGCACGAAGATGCTGGCCAGTTCGGGCGCGCCGGGGGCGGGCACCGTGCCGGGCTCGGCGCCGATGCGGTGCAGTTCGGCGCGAAATGCGGCCAGCTGGGCCAGGCGTTCGGCGTCGTCGGCGCTGCCTTCGTCGGCAATGTCGTCGGCGGCGCGGGCAAATCGGTACAGATCGGTCACGGCGCCGCGCAGCCTGCGCGGCAGCAGCAGCGAGGCAACGGGGAAATTCTCGTAGTGATCGATGGGCATATGGGGTCCTGCGGTCTGGCCGGGACGGGCCGGAACCAGATCATTTTAGAGTACGCGCGGCGAGGCGATCCTGCTGCCGCCGCCACGCCGATCAGTTAGACTTAAGCGCCACAGGATCTCATACCATGCCCCGCCCAGTCTCTGCCACCGTTTCCGTCTCTGCCCTGGCGCACAACCTGGCCGCCGTGCGCCGCCACCTTGACCAGACCGCCGCCGCCGCATCCGGCCTGCCGCCCTCGATCTGGGCGGTCATCAAGGCCAACGCCTACGGCCACGGCATCGAGCAGGCCGTCGCCGGCTTCTCCAAGGCGCAGGGCCTGGCCATGCTGGACCTGGACGAAGCCGTGCGCTGCCGCGAATCCGGCTGGGGCGGCCCGATCCTGCTGCTCGAAGGCTTTTTCAACCCGTCCGACCTCGACATCGTCGACCGCTACCACCTGAGCACCACGGTGCACCAGCGCGAACAGCTCGACATGCTGGCGCGGGCGCGCCTGACGCGCCGGGTCGACATCATGCTCAAGCTCAACAGCGGCATGAACCGGCTGGGCTTTTCGCCCGCCGCCTACCTGGCCGCCCACGAGCGCGCCCAGTTGCTGCAGCAGCAGGGCACGGTCGGCTCGATCGGCAAGATGACCCACTTCGCCTGCGCCGACGGCCCCCAGGGCGTCAACGAGCAAATGGCCGTCTTCAATTCGGTGACGCATAAGCTGCCCGGGCCGGTCAGCGTCTGCAATTCGGCGGCCACCCTGCGTTTCGCCGAGATCGCCGTGGCCTCGGAAAACCAGGCCCACTGGGTCCGTCCCGGCATCTGCCTGTATGGCGCGTCGCCGTTCGCCGATGCCGACGCGGCCTCGTTCGGCCTGAAGCCCGCCATGTCGCTGCACTCGGAAATCATTGCCGTGCAGGAGCTGAAGGCCGGCGACTCGGTCGGCTACGGCGCGCTGTTCCGGGCCGACCGCCCCATGCGCGTCGGCATCGTGGCCTGCGGCTACGCCGACGGCTACCCCCGCCACGCGGCCACTGGCACCCCGGTGGCCGTGGCCGGCATCCGTACCCGCCTGGTGGGCCGGGTCTCGATGGACATGCTCATTGTCGACCTGGACCCGATTCCTGCCGCCGGCGTCGGCACCCCGGTGTCGCTGTGGGGCGAAGACGGCCCCTCGGTGGACGAAGTCGCCCTGGCGGCCGGCACCATCGGCTACGAGCTGCTCTGCGCCCTGGCCCCCCGCGTGCCGGTCACCCGCGACGTCTGATCCCGACGTCTGATCCTTTTGGGGGATGCCCGCCCTGGCGCCCCGCCCGCAGGGGTGTCCAGCGTGCAAGAATTGCTACGCAATTTACAAGACAGCCAACGCCGGATGGTGTCTACTTGAAAGACCGGGCGCCCAGGCGCCCGTTTTCGACCCAGTAAACAATCAACGAGGTTTCGATCCATGAAGGACAAATGCGTGCTCATTACGGGCGCCACCAAAGGCATAGGCTGGGCGCTTACTCAGCGGCTGTCCGACATGGGTTGTCATGTGGTCGGCATCGCGCGCAATACCGGCGATGTGGATTTCCCCGGCTATCTCTATGCCTGTGACCTGGCCGACGCTGGCCGCACCGAAGAAGTGCTGCGCGAAATCCGCGAGAAATTCCCCGTCGACGCCGTGGTCAACAACGTCGGCATCGCTTCGCCCCAGCCGCTGGGCGAAATCGACCTGGCCACCCTGTACAACGTGCTGGACCTGAATGTGCGCGTGGCCGTGCAGGTCACGCAGGCCTTCATCGAATCGATGAAAGTGCGCCGCGCCGGCCGCATCGTCAACGTCTGCAGCCGCGCCATCCATGGCGGCCTCGAACGCACTGCCTACTCGGCCGCCAAGAGCGCGCTGGTAGGCTGCACCCGCACCTGGGCGCTGGAACTGGCCGAATACGGCGTCACCGCCAACGCGGTGGCCCCGGGCCCGATCGAAACCGAAATGTTCCGCGCCACCCGCCCCGCGG
Source organism: Achromobacter sp. FW305-C-28 (assembly GCF_058783235.1). Classification (NCBI taxonomy): domain Bacteria; kingdom Pseudomonadati; phylum Pseudomonadota; class Betaproteobacteria; order Burkholderiales; family Alcaligenaceae; genus Achromobacter; species Achromobacter sp. FW305-C-28. Next base: position 142,244 of record NZ_JBYSYL010000004.1, read on the forward strand.
GCAGCGAAGGCGAAAAGCGCGCCTTGGCCTCGGTGCCCATGAAGCGCCTGGGCACGCCGGCCGAAGTGGCCGCCGCCATCGCCTTCCTGCTGTCGGACGACGCCGGCTTCATCACCGGCCAGGTGCTGGGCGTGGACGGCGGCGGCAGCCTGGGCGGCCGTTCCTGACCTGACATCCGCGGGCGCGAATCGCATCGACTCCGCGCCCACCAAGACAAACCGGCCCGCTGCTAGCGGGCCGGTTTTCATTGGGTCTTCGTGACCGGGGCGTCACCGGCCCCGGCGCTTCAATACGGCCCGTTGGCCGCATCCACCGTCTTCACATTCTTGAATTCGCCCGCCAGCTTTTCGGCGGCGCGGGCCAGCAGCACGGCATCCACGCCCACCGCCACGAAGGTCGCGCCCAGCGACAGGTAGTGGCGTGCCTGCGGCACGCCGCTATGCAGGATGCCGGCGGCCTTGCCCGACTTGACGATGCGGGCGATGGCCGCCTCGATGACCTGGGTGACCTCGGGGTGCTCGGGCTTGCCCAGGTAGCCCATGCTGGCCGACAGGTCGGCCGGGCCGATGAAGGCGCCGTCCACGCCGTCGATGGCCAGGATCTCGTCCAGCGCGTCGATGGCACGCGGCGTTTCGATCTGCACGATCACGCACATCTCGTCGTTGGCGCGTTCGAGGTAGTCGGGAATGCGGTTCCAGCGCGACGACCGGGCCAGCGCGCTGCCCACGCCGCGAATGCCGGCGGGCGGATAGCGCACCGCGGCCACGGCGGCCGCGGCTTCTTCGGCCGACTGCACCATGGGCACCAGCAGCGTCTGTGCGCCGGTGTCCAGGATCTGCTTGATTTGTACCGGGTCGTTCCAGGCCGGGCGCACCACCGGCGCCACCGGGTAGGCCGCCACCGATTGCAGCTGTGCCAGCGTGGTCTGCAGCGTGTTGGGCGCGTGTTCGCCATCGATCAGCAGCCAGTCAAAGCCGGCGCCGGCACAGATTTCAGACGTGTAGGCGCTGGCCAGTCCGGCCCACAGGCCGATCTGGGGTTTGCCGGCGCGCAGGGCGCGCTTGAAGTGGTTGGTCAGGATATCCATGGGCGGCAAAGGGATCAGATGAAGTGGCAGTTGACGGAACCCAGCACGCCGTAATCGACATTGAAGGTATCGCCGGGGCGGGCCAGCACCGGGCGGGTGAACGACCCCGACAGGATGATCTCGCCTGCTTCCAGCGCCACGTCGTGGGCGGCCAGCTTGTTAGCCAGCCATACTACGCCATTGGCGGGGTGATTCAAGACGCCCGCCGCCACGCCGGTTTCCTCGATCACCGCGTTGCGCGACAGGATCGCGCCGACCCAGCGTAGATCCAGTTCGTTCATCTTCACGGGCCGTCCGCCCATCACCACGCCGGCATTGGCGGCGTTGTCGGCGATAGTGTCAAACACCTTGCGCGGGCGCTTGCTGTCGGGGTCGATGCTGTGCGAGCGCGCATCGATGATCTCCAGCGCCGGAATCACGTAGTCCACCGCGTCGTACACCTGGAACAAGGTGACGTCGGGGCCGCGCAGCGGCTTGCCCAGCACGAAGGCCAGTTCTACTTCCAGGCGCGGCAGGATGAAGCGGCCGGCGGGAATGTCGCTGCCGTCGGCAAAGAACATGTCGTCCAGCAGCATGCCGAAATCGGGTTCGTCGATCTGCGAGGCCTGCTGCATGGCGCGCGAGGTCAGGCCGATCTTGTGGCCGCGCTTGATGCGGCCTTCGCCCAGCTTGATGTCCATCCAGGCCCGCTGGATGGCGTAGGCGTCGGCGATGGTGATGTCGGGGTGTTCCAGCGAGATCTGGCGGATCTGCTGGCGGGTGCGTTCGGCGTCGTGCAGGCGCGCGGCGATGGCGTGTACGGTGGCGGAGTCGAGCATGGCGAAGGTCCAGGGTGGGGGAATGTCAGGCGGAGTAGGGAACCAGCGTGTTCACGAGCCGGCCGATGCCGTCGATCTCGGTCACGACCTCGTCGCCGGGATTGACGTTGACGATGCCGTCGGGCGTGCCCGTCAGGATCAGGTCGCCGGGCGATAGCGTCATGAAGCTGCTGAAGTATTCGATCAGGGCCGGGATGTCGAACACCATGTCGCGGGTGTTGCCGCGCTGGGTTTCGACGCCGTTGACGGTGGTGCGCAGGTCCAGGTTCATCGGGTCGGGCACGTCGTCGCGGTCCACCAGCCAGGGCCCCAGCGGCGTGCACGTGTCGCGACTTTTCACGCGCAGGTTGGGGCGATACCAATTTTCCAGGTAGTCGCGCAGCGCGTAGTCGTTGGCCACGGTGTACCCCGCCACGTAGTCGTACGCGTGCTCGCGGGCGACGTTGCGGGCAGTCTTGCCTATCACCACCGCCAGTTCGCACTCGTAATGCATGAAGGCCACGTCGGCCGGGCGCAACGTTTGCGCGCGGTGGCCGACGAACGTGTTGGCCGCCTTCAGAAAACCCAGCGGTTCGTCTGGCGCCTTGAACGCCAGTTCCTTGGCGTGGTCGGCATAGTTGATGGCCAGCGTGAAGGTGGTGCGCGGGTCGATGGGCGGCAACCAGGTGACGGCGTCCTCGGCCAGGCAGCGGCCGTCGGCCAGGCGCACCTGGCCGGGGCCGGCTTCGGTGGCCGCATGGATGGCGCCTTCATAGGCGATGCGTGCGTGTTTCATGGCGGGTTCCGTGATGCGTCAGGCCAGGACGTTGCCCAGCGTGCCCACCTGGGCGATGCGGATGTCGTAGCGCTGCCCGGCGCGGGCGCGCGGCGCATCGGCGGCGATGCCGGTGAGCAGGATGTCGCCGGGTTCGAAACTCATGAACGCGGTCACGTCGGCAATCAGCCGGGCGACCGGTCGCACCCGATCGGCCGTGGTCGTGCGCTGCACCAGTTCGCCATCGACGTGCACTTCGATCCGCAGCGCGTCCGGGTCCGTCACCGCGGCGGCCGGCGCCAGGTCGCTGCCGATGGGGCAGAAGCCGTCGCGGCACTGCTGCTTGAGCGCGGGCCGGAAGTAGCTGGCGTGCGGCGCGGACAGGTCGGCCACCACCCGGTACCCGGCCACGTAATCCAGGGCCTGGGCCTGGCTCACGCGGGCGGCGCGGCGGCCAAAGACGATGCCCAGGCACGCGCCGATCGACACTTCGGGCACGTCCGCCGGCAGCGTGATCACGTCGCCGTCGGTGGCATAGGTATTGGCGGGCTTGATGTACAGCACCGGCGCCTGCGGCGGCGCCTTGTAGGGTGGCGCGTTGACGGCCTCGCCCAGCGCGGCCAGGGCCTGGCGGCTGTTCAGCGCCACACCGACCACCGTGCGCGGCAGGGCGGCGCGTTTGGCCGCCGCGCGGTCGGCCAGGTACTCGCGATAGTTGTTGCGCTTGTAGTTCAGCACCGGGTCGGCTTCTTCGACCTGCAGCGAAATGCCCAGCGGCCGGCGCGCCATTTCCGCGGCCAGGGCGCGGTCCAGCGCCTGGAACACGCGTTCGCCCAGCGCCGCCTGCTGTTCGGCGCTGCGGCCGTGGCCGATGCGCAGCAGCACGTGCACGAAGGCATTGTCGGGGTGGCCGTCCACGATCAGGTAGTCATCCACCCGCAGCGCGCGGCTGCGGGCCCCCGCCAGCGGATACAGGCTGCCGTCGCCCACGGCCGCGTCCTGCACCACGCGCATCAAGGCGCGGGTGTCCAGGTCGAGATTGGCGGAATACTCAATCCAGATGTGTGGCATGGCAGGCGTGGGGCAGGCCCCCTCCGGCAGGTATTGTTAGCATGTTAATTATCATAGTGAAAAAGCATGCGGGCGGCAATGCGGGCCGCCACGGGTTTCCCGCCGTTGACAGCGGTAATTTCCCGGGCATAAAGTTAACGAGTTAACTAAATATTCGGCGGGCCGAAGATCCGACCCTTAAAGGCCGACAAGGAGACACGCGTGAGCATCAAGCACTGGATCAACGGCAAGCAGGTCGACAGCGCCGACCGCTTCATCACCTATGACCCGGCCACGGGCGAGGCCATCGACGAAGTCGCCGCGGGCGGCCAGCCGGAAATCGACGCCGCCGTCGCGGCCGCCGCCGAGGCCTTTCCCAAATGGGCCGGCACGCCCGCCAAGGAACGCGCCCGGCTGATGCGCCGGCTGGGCGAACTGATCGACCGCAACGTGCCGCACCTGGCCGAACTGGAAACCCGCGACACCGGCCTGCCCATCTCGCAGACCCGCAAGCAGCTGATTCCGCGGGCGTCCGAGAACTTCACTTTCTTTGCCGAAGTCTGCACCCGCATGAATGGCCACACCTATCCGGTGGACGACCAGATGCTGAACTACACGCTCTACCAGCCGGTGGGCGTGTGCGCGTTGGTGTCGCCCTGGAACGTGCCCTTCATGACCGCCACCTGGAAGACCGCGCCCTGCCTGGCGCTGGGCAATACCGCGGTGCTGAAGATGTCGGAATTGTCCCCCCTGACCGCCGACCAACTGGGCCTGTTGGCGCTGGAAGCCGGCATTCCGCCTGGCGTGCTGAACGTGGTGCAGGGCTATGGCGCGACCGCCGGCGACGCGCTGGTGCGCCACCCCGGCGTGCGGGCCATTTCGTTCACTGGCGGCACCGTCACCGGCAAGAAGATCCTGTCCAGTGCCGGCGGCATCAAGAAATTCTCGATGGAACTGGGCGGCAAGTCGCCCGTGCTGGTGTTCGACGACGCCGACGTCGAGCGCGCGCTGGACGCGGCCCTGTTCACCATCTTCTCGCTCAACGGTGAACGTTGCACCGCGGGTTCGCGCATCTTCGTGCAGGAATCCATCTACGCCGACTTCGTGCGCCGCTTCGCCGAGCGCGCCCAGCGCCTGGCCGTGGGCGACCCCACTGACGAAGCCACCCACGTGGGGGCGATGATCACGCGCCAGCACTGGGAGAAAGTCACCGGCTACATCCGCCTGGCCGAACAAGAGGGCGCCCGCATCCTGGCTGGCGGCCCCGACGCCCCGGCGGGCCTGCCCGCGCGCCTGGCAGGCGGCAATTTCGTGCGCCCCACGGTGCTGGCCGACGTCGACAACCGCATGCGCTGCGCCCAGGAAGAGATCTTCGGCCCCGTCGCCTGCCTGATCCCGTTCAAGGACGAGGCCCATGGCCTGGCGCTGGCCAACGACGTCAAGTACGGCCTGGCGTCCTACATCTGGACGAGCGACATCGGCCGCGCCCACCGCCTGGCGCGCGGCATCGAGGCCGGCATGGTGTTCATCAACAGCCAGAACGTGCGCGACCTGCGCCAGCCGTTCGGCGGCACCAAGGAGTCGGGCACCGGCCGCGAGGGCGGCGAATACAGCTACGAGGTGTTCGCCGAGATCAAGAACGTCTGCGTCTCGATGGGCAGCCACCACATTCCCAAATGGGGCGTCTGAGCCCCGCCATAAGAAATCCGGAGACAACCATCATGGGCAAGCTCGCGCTGGCGGCCAAGGTAACGCATGTGCCGTCCATGTACCTTTCCGAAATGCCCGGCCGGCATCACGGCTGCCGCGAGGCCGCCATCCAGGGCCACCGCGTCATCGGCCAGCGTTGCCGCGACCTGGACGTGGACACGCTGGTGGTGCTGGACGTGCACTGGCTGGTCAACGCCGGCTATCACGTCAACTGCAACGCGCGTTTCGCCGGTTGCTACACCAGCAACGAGCTGCCGCATTTCATCAAGGACATGGACTACGCCTACCGCGGCGATCCGGCCCTGGGGCGGCGCATCGCCGAATGCGCCAGCGCGGCCGGCGTAGCCACGCGCGCCCACGAGATAGCCAGCCTGGAACTGGAATATGGCACGCTGGTGCCGATGCGCTACATGAATGGCGACGACCGCTTCAAGGTCGTCTCGGTGGCGGCCTGGTGCGCCTGGCACTCGCTGGACGACAGCCGCCGCTTCGGCGCGGCGCTGCGCCAGGCCATCGAGCAGGGCGACGGCCGCGTGGCGGTGCTGGCCAGCGGGTCGCTGTCGCACCGTTTCAACGACAACAACAGCCCTGAAGCCGCCATGCACCAGATCAGCCGCGAGTTCTACCGCCAAGTCGACCTGCGGGTGGTGGACCTGTGGCGCCAGGGCGACTGGAAGACCTTCTGCGCCATGCTGCCTGAATACGCCGAGCTGTGCGTGGGCGAGGGCGGCATGCACGACACCGCCATGCTGCTGGGCTTGCTGGGTTGGGATGCCTACGACCGGCCCGCCGAGATCGTGACGGACTACTTCACCAGTTCGGGCACCGGGCAGATCAACGCGATCCTGCCCGTGCCGGACTGAACCCGGGCCAGGCGGGCGCCGGGTCGTCCCGCGCGCCCGCACGGATAGCCGGGCAGGCGCGGGGCCGTGCGGGGGTCACTCCGTCGTGGCGGGCTCGCGCTTGATCAGCTCGACCATCGCGTCGACGTCGGTGTACAGGCGGTCCAGCAGCGCTTTGCCGATGCGCGCTTCGATTTCCTGGTACTTCGCATCCACTTGCGGCCGCATGCGGTCGATCAGCTTGTTGCTCTTGGGCGTCAGCGAGATTTCCTGGCGCCGCTGATCGGCGTTGGAGCGCACGCGCTTGATCAGGCCTTGCTCTTGCATGCCGGCCAGCATGCGGGTCAGGCTGGGGCTCAGGATCTGGCAACTGCGGGCAATCTGGTTGGGTTCCATCGAGCCGACTTCGCTCAGCGTGCGCAACACCCGCCATTGCTGTTCCGTCACGCCCGCGGCGTGCAATATCGGCCGGAAATGCGCCATCAGGGTTTCGCGCGCGTAAAGCAGCAGGTGGGGAAGGTTGCGGTGGTGGAAGCTCGGACTCATGGCGGCCATGTTAGCAAGAAGCCGTTCGATTTCTTGAGGGTATCAACGTCCAGGCCCGCAAGGAATGCGGGCCTGGGGGAAACGGAACGAGGAAAAAAGGGGTCAGGAAGCGGGGTTCTGCTGCGCCAATTCGTGCAGGTCGTCGGGCAGCGTCAGGTCGGGGGCGCCTTGCTGCAGTTCGCGCAGCGCGGCTACGGCCTCGTCCTGCTGGTCGTCCTGCATCAGGCTGCGGATGTGCGCTACGCGGGCTTCGATATCTTCTTCACTGAAGGCGACGACCTCGGCCGTGGCGGCCTCGGCGGGCTGCTCGGCGGCAGTTTGCGCCGTGGCTTCCGGGGCGGCGGGTGTGGGCGCGCTGGCCTGGACGCTGCTGGCAGGCACGGCGGCAACCGGCGCGGCGGGCGTTTGCGCGGCGCGCTGGACCGCAGCGGGCGCGGCTTGCGGTGCCGGTGTTTCCGACGCCATGACGGGGCGCGGGGCCGGGGCGCGCTCGGCGGTGGTGCCCACTTCATGGGGCACGGCCAACTGGGCGTTCATGTCGGCCATTTCTGCGCTTTCGCGCATGTCGGTCCAGACGAACACGCCGGCCACGATGGCCAGGCAGGCGGCCGCAGCCCAGCCCGGATGCCAGCTATGGCCGGGGTGCCAGGTGCGGCGCACGGCCGCTTCCAATTCGGGGCTGCCGCCTGCCCTGGGCTTGCGATACAGGGCGCGCAAATCCAGTTCGTCGTCTTCGTCGAAGGGGGGGCGATAGGTAATGCTCATGCGCGTACTCCTCGCGCATATGCCTGGTGGCAGGGCATATCCGCGGTTGACCCTTGCTTGTGCCGCACCGGTGGTCCGGCGATCTCGTCCAGGCGTGGGTCGTGTTCCGGTTTAGATGTTGATTATGCGCGATTTGAAGAAATCTGCCAGTGAATTTCGTGTATTTGCAGGGTGTAACGTGACGATGTCCCCGATTGTGCAAGCCAACTGACAGCCAGGTGCACCAGTACGGGGCAAAGCGGGGCAAAAACGCGTGCGCGCGGCGCGCCGGGGGCGGGGGCTTGCCGGTACACTTTCGCCCATGGCCAAATCCCGAACCGTCTATGTGTGCGCCGACTGCGGCGGCACGACCCCCAAGTGGCAAGGCAAGTGTCCGCACTGCAATGCCTGGAACACCCTCGAAGAAACCGTGGAATCGTCGGCGCCCGCCGCCGCCGCGCACCGCTACGCGCCGCTGGCCTCCAGCAGCCCGGTGCGCAGCCTGTCCGAAATCGAGGCCCGTGAAACGCCCCGCCAGCCTACCGGGCTGGACGAATTCGACCGCGTGCTGGGCGGCGGCCTGGTGGCCGGCGCCGTGGTGCTGATCGGCGGCGACCCTGGCATCGGCAAGTCCACCCTGCTGTTGCAGGCGCTGGCCTCGCTGTCGGAAACCACCAACGTGCTGTATGTCACCGGCGAAGAATCCGCCGAGCAGGTGGCGCTGCGCGCGCGCCGGCTGGACTTGCAGACGGGCAATGTCAACCTGCTGGCGGAAATCCGCCTGGAAGCCATCCAGGCGGCCGTGTCCGAACAAAAGCCCACCGTGGCCGTGATCGACTCGATCCAGACGCTCTACAGCGGCGAACTCACGGCCGCGCCCGGGTCCGTGTCGCAGGTGCGCGAATGCGCCGCCCAGCTCACGCGGCTGGCCAAGCAGACCGGCATCGCCATCGTCATGATCGGCCACGTCACCAAAGACGGCGCCCTGGCCGGGCCGCGCGTGCTCGAGCACATCGTCGACACCGTGCTGTACTTCGAAGGCGACACGCATTCGTCGTTCCGCCTGGTGCGCGCCTTCAAGAACCGCTTCGGCGCGGTCAACGAATTGGGCGTCTTCGCCATGACCGACCGCGGCCTGCGCGGGGTGGCGAACCCCTCGGCGTTGTTCCTGTCGCAGCACGAGCAGCAGGTGCCGGGTTCCTGCGTCATGGCCACGCAAGAGGGCACGCGCCCGCTGCTGGTCGAAATCCAGGCGTTGGTCGACAGTTCCCATGCGCCCAATCCGCGCCGCCTGACCGTCGGCCTGGAAGGCAACCGCCTGGCGATGCTGCTGGCCGTGCTGCACCGCCACGCGGGCGTCTCGACGTTTGATCAGGACGTCTTCGTCAATGCCGTGGGCGGGGTGCGCATCACCGAACCCGCCGCCGACCTGCCGGTGCTGCTGGCCATCATGTCGTCGCTGCGCGACCGGCCCCTGCCGCGCGGCCTGATCGCCTTTGGCGAGGTCGGCCTGGCCGGCGAGATTCGCCCCGCGCCGCGCGGCCAGGAACGCCTGCGCGAAGCCGCCAAGCTGGGCTTTTCCATCGCCCTCATCCCCAAGGCCAATGCGCCGCGCCAGCCTATCGAAGGGCTTGAGATCTGGGCGGTCGACCGCCTGGATGCCGCGCTGGAAAAACTGCGCTGACAGGAGCGTGACGTGAGTTTCTGGCTTATCGCCCTGTGCCTGGGCGCGGGGTGTCTTATCGGCTTCATGGGCGGCGTGCTGGGCATTGGCGGGGGCATGATCGCCATTCCCGCGCTGGTGCTGTTGATGGGCATGTCACAACAGCTGGCGCAGGGCACCGCCCTGATCATGGTGCTGCCCACCATCATGATGGCGGTGCGCAAATACAACCAGCAGACCCGCATCGACCGGCGCGTGGCGCTGGCGGGGGCCGGGGGCGCGGTGGTGTTCACCTGGGTCGGCGCCCGGCTGGCGCTGGGCATCGATTCCAGCACGCTGCGCCTGAGCTTCGCGGTGTTTCTCTTTTTCATCGCGCTGTTCTACGCCTGGCAGACCTGGCGGGCCGGCGTGGCCGCGCGTTCGCCCAAGCCCGCCGCGGGCCGTGCCGCACCCGTGTTCACGCCGCGCCGCGCCAGCGTGCTGGGCGTGCTGTGCGGCACGCTGGGCGGCTTTTTCGGCGTGGGCGGCGCGGTGCTGGCCGTGCCCATCATCACCTCGGTCTTCCGCCTGCCGCAGACCACCGCGCAGGCGCTGGCCCTGTGCATGGTGATCCCGGGGTCGGCCGTGGCGCTGGTCACCTATTCGTGGGCCGGGCAGGCCGCCTGGCTGGTGGGCCTGCCGCTGGCGGCCGGCAGCCTCTTGTTCGTGCCGGTGGGGGTGCGGCTGGCGTACAAGCTGCCTGAACGCAAGCTGAGAGCCTGCTTTGCCGCCATGCTGTTTGCCACCGTGGCGCTGCTGGCATTTGAAAGCTGAGGTCGGGCGCGCACTGCGCGTTTGTCACCATCTCATGACGAAGCGTTAGCGCCGGAAAATTTCCTGTTCCGCGCTGAACCTTCGGCCCGGTGCGGGTTCCAACGGAGTACGGGTCATGCGGCGATGTTGCCGCCCCGAGTAGGAAAGGCCTTCGGGCCGATACCATCAGGAGTTCATGTAATGACGACTCACTCCCGTATCGCTGCGTTCTTGTCCACCTCGGCCTTGTGCCTCGGTCTCGCTGCCGCGCCTTCGGCGTTCGCGGCGGGCGCCGATGCCACGGCCAAGGCGGGCGACACCAAGACCCAGGCGCAGCACAAGCATCACAAGTCCGATAAAACATCCGCCAAGCAGGCCGCCCCGAAATCGGGCGCTGCCAAAACGGATGCATCGGGCGCCATGGCGCCTGCGAAGTAAGGCAGTACCGCAGTAAGGCAGTACCGCAGTAACCGTAGTTCGCAGTAAATCTTCAACCGCAGTAAATCTCTAACCGCAGTAAATCTCTAACCGCAGTAAATCTTCAATCGCAGTACCGCAGTACCGGGCCGCAAGGTCCAAGTTCCTTTGCAAACGGCGGATGGCCCCCGGGCCTGAAAGCCGAAAGCCTCTCGGTATGGGCACCGAGAGGCTTTTTCGTTTGGGCGCCGCGCAGCGCGCGGGCCCTGTCGGGTATGGGGGGCAGGCGATGACGCCCGCCACCCGCATCATTCCACCGGCGTGATCACGCGGCCGGTATCGAAGTAGGCCTGCAGGTTTTCCAGCATCAGGTCTTCCATCGACTGGCGCGTTTCCAGCGTGGCGCTGCCGATGTGCGGCAGCAGCACGGCCTGGTCGCTCTTGATCAGCGCGTCGGGCACCTTGGGTTCGTGCTCGAACACGTCCAGCGCCGCGCAGCCGAGCTTGCCGGCTTCCAGTGCGGCCACCAGGGCCGCTTCGTCGATGACCGGGCCGCGCGCGATGTTGACGATGATGCCCTTGGGGCCCAGGGCTTCGAGCACTTCGCGGTTGACCAGGTGGCGCGTGCTGGGGCCGCCCACGGTGGCCACGATCAGGAAGTCGGCCCAGGCCGCCAGGTCGGTCAGCGAGGCTTCGTAGCCGTAGTCGATGTCGTCGCGCTTTCTGCGGTTGTGATAGCGCACCTGCATATCGAAGCCGATGCCGCGGCGGGCAATGGCCTCGCCGATGCGGCCCAGGCCGACAATGCCCAGCTTCTTGCCGCTGACGCGCTGGCCCAGCGGAATGCTGCCGTGCACCTGGCCCCATTGGCCGGCGCGCACGAAGCGTTCGCCCTGGCCCATGCGGCGCGCACCGGCGATCAAGAGGCCCCAGGCCAGGTCCGCCACGCAATCGGTCAATACGTCCGGCGTGTTGCTGACCTGCACGCCGCGCTGGTGCGCCGCGGCCACGTCGATGGTTTCGTAGCCCACGCCCCAGCTGCAGATGGCCTTCAGGTCGGGCAGCGCGTTGATGAGTTCGGCGTTGGCGCCGAAGTTGGCCGACGTGACGACGGCGGTCACGCCCTTGCCCAGCTCGGCCAGCACGGCCTTGCGGTCGGGCTGCTTCCACAGTTCGATGACGTCGTAGCGCTGCGCAAGGCGCTGGTTCGCGGAAGGCGAGCCGGCCAGGGAGCCGACCTGGATGATGCGATGCTTGGTGGTCATGTTGTCGTACGGGTGGGTGGCAAAACGTTCATGCTACTTGATCTGGCCTGGAATCCGGCTGACAGGCGGTCGGGTCGGGCGGGGCAGTGGGGTCGGCGGCTTGCGCCGACCCGCCGACGGACCTGCGGCACGGCGCATGTCGGCCGCGCTTCGCGTCATTCCAGCTGGATATTGGCCTTCTGGATCACGTCCTTCCAGCGCTTGACCTCGGCTTCCTGGAAGGCGGTGAACTGCTGCGGCGTGTTGGCCACGACCTCGAAGCCCAGGCCCTGCAGCGTCTTCTCGGTCTGCGGATCGCGCAGCGCCGTCTGCAGCGCCTGGGTCAGCTGCTGCACCACGGCCGGCGGCGTGCCCTTGGGCACGGCAAAGCCCTGCCACGAATACACCACCATGTCCTTGATGCCGGCCTCGGCCAGCGTCGGCACATCGGGCAGGTCCGGCGTGCGCGCATCACCGGTGATGGCCAACGCCTTGAGCTTGCCGGCCTTGATGTGGTTCTGCACCGCACCCAGGTTCTGGAACGACACATTCACCTGGCCGCCGATCAGGTCGGCGATGGCGGCGCCGCCGCCGCGGTAGGGCACGTCCACGCCAGTGGTCTGCGTGCGCTGGCGAAACAGCACCGCCGACAGGTGGTCCGACGAACCCGTGCCCGACGAGGCATACGACAGCTTGCCGGGATTCTTGTTGGCGTAGGCCACCAGCTCGGCCACCGTGCTGGCCGGGAAGTCGGCCGACGCCACCAGCACGTTGGGGTTGCGCACCGCCTGGGTCAGGTAGTCGAAGTCTTTGCTGGGGTTGTAGGAAAGGTTCTTGTACAGCGCCTCGTTGATGGCGAAGGTGCCGATCGAGCCGACCATCATGGTGTAGCCGTCGGCCGTGGCGCGGGCCAGCGCCTGCGCGCCGATGGCGCTGTTGGCGCCCGGCTTGTTCTCGACCACGAAGGTCTGGCCCAGCGCCTTGGACAGGCCGGGCGTGACGCTGCGCGCCGTGATGTCGGACGAGCCGCCGGGCACGAAAGGCACGATCATCGTGACGGGCTTGGTGGGGTAGCCGGCAGCCAGCGCCGCCGGTCCGGCAAGCAGCGTGGCCGCGGCCAGCGCAACCGCGCGTAGGGGTTTGTTCATGTTGTCTCCTGGTTCGCGTGATGATGAAGAACCCGGCGCCCACGCGTGGCGGCCGGGTCCGGACCGGCGCGGGTCAGTCGACCTTGGCGCCTGATTTCTTCACCACCTCGGCCCACTTGACGGTCTCTTGCGCCATGAACTGGGTGAATTGGGCGGGTGTGTTGCCCGACGGCGTGGCGCCCTGGGCCTGCAACTGGGCGCGCACCGGCTCCAGCTGCAGGGCCGCGGCGACATCGCGCTGGATCTTGTCCACGATCTGCGGCGGCGTGCCCGCCGGGGCCAGCAGGCCGAACCAGCTGGACGCTTCATAACCGGGCACGCCGGCCTCGGCCAGCGTCGGCACATCGGGCAGCGCGGGCGAGCGTGTGGCAGTGGTGACCGCCAGCGGGCGCAGCTTGCCGCCCTTGATGAAGCCCATGGACGACGGCAGGTTGTCGAAGATCAGGTCGGCCGAACCCGACATCACGTCGGTCAGCGCCGGGCTGCTGCCCTTGTACGGCACGTGCGTCATGCGCGTGCCCGTCATGGTCTGGAACAGCTCGCCGGACAGGTGCGTGGACGTCCCGTTGCCGGTGGACGCCATGTTGACGCTGGCGGGGTTGGCCTTCAGATACTTGATCAGGTCGGCCACGCTGCGGATGCCGTGCTTGTCGGCGAAGCCGGGGTTCAGTTCCAGCACGTTCGGCACGGGGATCACCAGCGTCACGGGCTGGAAGTCCTTGACCGGGTCGTAGGGCAGCTTGGCGTAGACGGACTGGTTGATGGCGTGCGTGCTGACGGTGCCCATCAGCAGCGTGTAGCCGTCGGGCGCGGCGCGGGCGGCCTCGCCGGAACCGACGTTGCCGCCCGCGCCCGCCTTGTTGTCCACCACCACCGCGCGGCCCCAGGACTTGCCCAATTCCGCCGCCACCACGCGTGCGGCGATGTCGGCGGTGCCGCCGGCGGGGAAGGGCACGATGATTCTGACGTCGCGTTCGGGGTATTCCGCGTGGGCCGACGCGGCGGGCATCAGGAAGGCGGCCGCGGCCAGACAGGCGGCAAGGGCCAGGCGGCCTCGCTCAGGGACTGCATGCATGGAATTCGTCTCCTTGGTGTGCGCGTGGCCGCGCATCGTTTGTAAAACGAATATAGGTATTGAGCATTTACTTGTCAACCAAGTATACTTTTTTCACCTTACTTATTTGACAACTGGGCCCGGTGACGGGACCCACCAGGAGCTTTCCCGCCATGAAAACGTCCCCGGTCACCGTCCAGGATCTGCAGCGCTCCGTCATTGCCGTGCCGCCCCTGGCGCGCCATGCCGACCTGTCCTTGAACGAGGTCGCCAACCAGGCCTTGCTGCGGCACCTGGAGGCCGGCGGCGTGCGCAACGTGATGTACGGCGGCAACGCCAATTTCTACAACGTGGGCGTGGGCGAATACGCGCGCATCGTGGACATGCTGGCCGCCCTGGCCGGCCCGGACACCTGGATCCTGCCGTCCGTCGGCCCCGACTTCGGCAAGATGATGGACCAGGCCGCGATCCTGCGCAGTCGCGCCTTTCCCACGGCCATGCTGCTGCCAATGTCGTTTCCCTATACCGACGCGGGGCTGGCCGACGGCGTGCGCCGCTTCACGGATGCGCTGGCCAAGCCGGCCGTGGTCTACATCAAGTCGGCCGACTACCTGGCGCCGGCCACCGCCGCGCGGCTGGTCGAGGAAGGGCGCATCGTGGCCTTCAAATATGCCGTGGTGCGCGAGGACCCGGCGCGCGACGCCTACCTCAGCGCGCTCTTGCAGGCGGTGGATTCGAACCGCGTGGTCAGCGGCATCGGCGAGCGTCCGGCCATCGTCCATTACCGCGACTTCGGCTTGAAGAGCTTTACGTCGGGCTCGGTCTGCGTGGCGCCGCGCGGCTCGATGCGCCTCTTGCACTTGCTTGCCGCCGGCCGCTACGACGAGGCCGAGTCGGTGCGCCAGCATTACCTGGGCCTGGAAGACTGCCGCGACGGCATCAGCCCGATCCGCGTGCTGCACGATGCGGTCACGCTGTCCGGCGTGGCCGACATGGGTCCGATGCTGCCGCTCTTGACCGGCATTTCCCGCGCCGAGCGCGAACGCGTGGCGCCGGTGGCGCAGGCCTTGGCGGCCTGGGACCGCGCATCGGCCGATGATGCCGGCGCAATCTCGGACCGGAAAACCGCCACGGCCTAAGCGCGTGATTGGCGGGGCGCGCGGCATTGAAGTTACGATGAGCGCTCTTGTCATTGCGCCCAGTCCCCCAGGAGGTTTCGTGGCCCGACCGAAAGCATCACCCGCCGCCGCGCCGCAGGCGTCCGCCGAGCCGGACGCCATGGGCGCGCTGGTGCTCGAACGCGGCCACCGCGTGCGCCTGGCCGATCAGCTCTACGGGCAGATCTTCGAGCAGATCGTCTCGGGCAAGCTCAATGTGGGCGACAAGCTGCCTTCCGAAAACGAAATCACCGAGCGCTTCGGCGTGTCGCGGCCGGTGGTGCGCGAAGCGCTGCTGCGCCTGCGCGCCGACGGCCTCATCACCGCGCACCAGGGGCTGGGCACCTTCGTCAGCCACCAGCCGGCGCCGCGCCTGACCGCTTTCAGCGACGTGCAGAACGTGGGCGCCTACCTGCGCGCCCAGGAATTGCGCGTGGCCCTGGAAGGCGACGCCGCCCGCCTGGCCGCGCTGCGCCGCACCGACGAACAACTGCAAAAGATCGAAGCCGCCCACATCGCATTCGCCGACAGCCTGGCGCGCGGCGAGGTGTCCGCCGAAATGGACCTGGCGTTTCACGCCAGCATTACCGAGGCCACCGGCAACGATTTCTATCTGGGCGTGCTGGAAAGCATCCATGAATCCATCAACGGTTTCATGCGCCTCACGCTCAACCTGACCCGCACCGGCTCGCGCCAGCGCGCCCAGCGCGTGCTGGACGAACACGCCACCATCCTCGAGGCCATCCGCGCCCAGGACGGCGAGCGTGCCCGGGTCGCCATGCAATTCCATCTGGGCCAGGCCCGTCACCGGCTGGTCGACCGCGAACGCGATTGACCCGCTTCACACCGGACCGGCTCACCCACTGATCACAGGAGACATCGCGTGCAAGGCAAGGGTTCGGCAATCACGGCAGCATCGGCGGGGCAGGTGCGGGAACAGATTCTGGTGGTCTTGCAGGCCTGGGGCATGGCGCCCGACCTGGCGGCTGTCACCGCCGGCCTGATGGCCGAGACCGACCTGCTCGGCATCGATTCGCACGGCATTTCGATGCTGCCGGCCTACGAAGAAAAATGGCGCGCCGGCTCGCTCAAGCTGGATGCGCGGCCACGGCTGGTGCGCGACGGCGGCGCCAGCGCGCTGCTCGACGGCATGGGCGGGCTGGGCTATCCGGTGTCGGCGCAGGCCATGAACCTGGCCGTGGACAAGGCGCTGGAACACGGTGTGGGCGCCGTGTCGGTCTGCAACTCGCACCACTTCGGCGCGGCCGGGGTATACGCGCGCATCGCGGTCGAACGCGGCGTGGTGGGGCTGGTGACCAGCAGCGCCAACGGCGTCATCATGGTGCCCACGCGCGGCGCCATGCCCATGCTGGGCACCAATCCCATTGCGTTCGGCGCACCCGCCGCCAGCAACGAACCCTTTGTGCTCGACATGGCCACCACCACGGTCGCGGCCAACAAGGTCAAGGTCTACGACTTCCTGGGCAAGCCGCTGCCTCCGGGCTGGGCGGTCGACGGGCAGGGCGCGGCGGTCACCGCGGCCGACAGCGCCATGCAGTTCATCTTCAAGCGGCCCGAGGGCGGCTTGACGCCGCTGGGCGGCACGGCGGCCATGAGCAGCCACAAGGGCTACGGCCTGGCCATGATGGCGCAGATCCTGGGCGGCACGCTGAGCGGCAGCGCCCTGGCCGCGCGCCGCAATGTCACGCGGCGTCCGGGCGAACCCGACGACGTGGGCCATTTCTTCCTGGCGCTCAACCCCGACGCCTTCCGTGCCGCCGGTTCGTTCGAGTCCGACATGGACGACCTGATCGACACCCTGCATGACACGCCGCCCGCGCAGCCCGACGAGCCGGTGCTGGTGGCCGGCGAACCCGAAACCGCCGAGCGCGAACGCCGCCGCGTCCACGGCATTCCCATTCCAGCCGCGCTGGCCATGCGCCTGCGCGATATCTGCCAGCGCGCGGGCGCACCCTATTTGCTGGACTGAGCCGGACACGGCCTGGTCCGCGATGTTTTTTCTTCGCACGTTGCGCCAGCCGCCGCGCGCGAAGCCCCCCACCGACCCGGACACCGGGCGGCATGTATTAAAAAAAACGACAAGGAGACAAACCATGCAAGAGAACACCTCGCCGGGTCGCCGGCGCCTGGGGCTGGCCGCGCTGGCGGCGAGCGCCATCGTCGCGCTGTGCCCGGCCGCCTCGTGGGCGCAGTCCGGCAATTGGCCGACCCGGCCGGTCAAGCTGATCGTGCCGTTCCCGGCAGGCGGCAGCACCGACGCCGTCGGGCGTCTGCTCGCCGCCGAGCTGTCCAAGGAACTGGGCCAGAGCGTCATCGTCGAAAACAAGGGCGGCGCCAACGGCAATATCGGTTCCGACGTGGTCGCCAAGGCCGAGCCCGACGGCTATACGCTGTTGCTGTCCGGCGTGGGGTCCAACGCCATCAGTTACGCGCTCTACCAGAGCATGCCTTACCGCAACAGCGACTTCGCGCACATCTCGCTGCTGGCCACCGGCCCCAATGTGCTGGTAGCCAACATGGATTTTCCCGCCACCACCTTCGCCGACTTCATCAAGCTGGTGCGCGCCAACCCCGGCAAGTACACCCACGCCAGTTCGGGCAGCGGTTCGTCGGGCCACCTGGCCATGGAAATGCTCAAGCAGGCCGCCAACATCGATCTCGTGCACGTGCCCTACAAAGGCGGCGCCGCGGCCATCACCGACATGATCGGCGGCCGCGTGTCGGTGATGTTCCTGAACCAGGATTCCCTGTTGCCGCAGGTCAAGGCCGGCAAGCTGCGGGCCCTGGCGGTGGCCAGCGCGCAGCGCAACCCCGCCTATCCGGATACGCCTACCGTGGCGGAATCGGGCTATCCGGGGTTTGCGGCCGAATCGTGGTTCGGCCTGTCGGCGCCGGCCAAGACGCCGCCTGCCGTGATCCAGCGCCTGAACCAGGCCACCGTCAAGGCCCTGGCTTCACCGGATATCCGGCAAAAGCTGGAAAGCGTAGGCTTCGTGGTGGTAGGCGACGACCCGAAGGCCTTCTCGGCCTTCGTCGCATCCGAAATCACCAAATGGGGCGCGGCGGCCAAGGCCTCCGGCGCCCGCATGGACTAGGCCTGCATGCGGTCTTCGTGCCTGCACCAAGACTGCACAGCCTCGTGCAACCCGCCCCGCGCGCCGGCAGGCGCCGGGGTTTCATCCGATGGGAACCCTGAGCATCATGACGTCACCCTTGCCCAACCGCTTCCG
The DNA here is from genome assembly GCF_058783235.1 of Achromobacter sp. FW305-C-28. Taxonomy (NCBI): domain Bacteria; kingdom Pseudomonadati; phylum Pseudomonadota; class Betaproteobacteria; order Burkholderiales; family Alcaligenaceae; genus Achromobacter; species Achromobacter sp. FW305-C-28. The sequence continues at coordinate 160,521 of NZ_JBYSYL010000004.1, forward strand.
CCAACGCATCCTGGCCCGCGAACGCCTGATCGGCTTCTGGATGTGCATGTCCAGCCACATCACCGCTGAACTGGCGGGCCTGGCCGACTTCGATTGGCTGTTGCTGGATGGCGAGCATTCGCCCAACACCGTGCCGATGTTCCTGCAGCAGCTGCAGGCATTGCAGGGCAGCGCCAGCGCCGCCATCGGCCGGCCCACCTGGAACGATCCGGTCGAGATCAAGCGCTTGCTCGATATTGGCTTCTATAACCTGCTGATTCCCTTCATCGAGTCCGAAGACGACGCGCGCCGCGCCGTGGCCGCCACGCGCTATCCGCCGCAAGGTATTCGCGGCGTGGCGGGCATGCAGCGCAGCAACCGCTATGGCACCGTGCCCGACTACCTCAAGACCATCAACGACAACCTCTGCGTGCTGCTGCAGATTGAAAGCCGCGCGGGCATCGAGGCGGTCGACGAGATCGCCGCGGTCGAAGGCGTGGATGGCGTCTTCATCGGCCCGTCGGACCTGGCCGCCGCGCTGGGCCATCTGGGCAACCCCGGCCACCCGGAAGTGCAGGACGCCATCCGCCACCTGTACCAGCGCGTCAGCGCGCAGGGCAAGGCCGTGGGCATCCTGGCGCCGGTGCAGGCCGACGCGCGCCGCTACCTGGACATGGGCATGCACTTCGTCGCGGTGGGTACCGACCTGGGCGTCTTCAAGCAGGCCACCTTCGCGTTGCGCGAAGCGTTTCCCACCTGAAAATGCCTGCGGGGCGCCTGGGCGCCCCGCATGGCTCCGAGTGCCGGGCTTTGCGCGCAAGGCCCGGACGCGGGTTTCAGTCTTCCAGGGCCAGCAGATCGGCCACCGTCTGGCGGCGGCGGATCAGGCGTGCTTCGTTCTTGTCCAGCAGCACTTCGGCTGCCAGCGGGCGGCTGTTGTAGTTCGAAGACATCGACGAGCCGTAGGCCCCGGCGTTATGGAACACCATGAAGTCGCCGATGCGCGGCTGCGGCAGGGCCTGGTCCGACACAACACCGCCCGCATCCTGCGTGAACACGTCGCCCGACTCGCACAGCGGGCCGGCCACGGCGATGCGCGTCTCGGCCGCGCCCTGTGGGGCGCTGCCGTCCGGCGCATGTACCGAGATGCGGTGGTAGCTGCCGTACATGGCGGGGCGCATCAGGTCGTTGAAGCCGGCGTCCACCAGTGCGAAGTCGCGCCCGGGACGGCGGTTGATCGCGTGCACCTCGGCTACCAGCACGCCGGCTTCGGCCACCAGGAAGCGGCCCGGCTCGATCTCCAGGCGAACCTCATGGCCCAGGCGCTGCTCGATACGCTTGCGCGCCGCATCCCACTGATCGAAGTAGTGATCGCAGTCGATGCGCGGCTCGCCATCGCGGTAGGGAATCGACAGGCCGCCGCCGGCCGAGATGGCTTCGATGTCGTGGTCCAGCGAGGCCACCACGTCCACCATCGCATCGCACACGCTGGACAGATGGCCGTAGTCCACGCCCGAGCCGATGTGCATGTGGATGCCCACCAGCTTCAGGCCATGGCGGCGCACGATGGCGACGGCTTGTGCGACGTCGTCGATCCAGATGCCGTGCTTGCTTTGCGGGCCGCCGGTATTGGTCTTGTTGCTGTGACCGTGGCCGAAGCCCGGGTTGATGCGCAGCCAGACCCGATGGCCCGGCGCGGCCTGGCCCACGCGCTCGAGCATGTCGAGCGAACCGGCATTGACGGTGACGCCGTGCTTGATGACCGTGGCCAGGGTGGCGTGGTCGATCAGGTCGGCCGTGAACACCACGCCGGCAGGCTCGCCTTCGGGCTGATAGCCGGCGGCCAGGCTGCGTTCGATCTCGCCCAGCGACACCGCGTCCACCATCACGCCCTCGGCGCGCATCAGGCGCAGGATGTGCAGGTTGGAGCAGGCCTTCTGGGCGTAGCGGATGACGTCGAAGCGGCGCAGCTGGGCGATGCGTTCGCGGATGACGGCGGCATCGTAGACCCACAGCGGGGTGCTGTACTGGGCGGCAAGTTCGGTGAGTTGGCGCGGATCGAAAGCCATTCTGGGGCAGACCTTGTATTCGGGGGGAGAATCAGGCGGGCATCATGCCCCATTCAGGTCATCCAGTAAAATGCTTAGATATTCAAGATCGATTCATTCCTGATATGGGTTCGCCATGCTCACCCACCGCCATATCGAAGTCTTCCGCGCCCTGATGATCGCCGGCAGCGTCACCAAGGCTGCCGACCTGCTGTTCACCTCGCAGCCGACCGTCAGCCGCGAACTGGCGCGCATGGAACAAAGCATCGGCTTCGCGCTGTTCGAACGCATTCGGGGGCGGCTGCGCCCCACGATGCCCGCGCTGGCGCTCTACGACGAAGTCCGCCAGTCCTACGCCGGCCTGGAACGCGTGGCGTCCGCGGCCGCGCGCCTGCGGTCCTTCCAGGATGGCCAACTGGCCGTGATCGCCTTGCCGGCGTTCTCGCATTCCCTCTTGCCCGGGGCCTTCCGGCGCTTTCGCGACAGCCATCCGGGCGTGAGCCTGTCGCTGGAAGCGCAGGAATCCCCGTTTCTAGAAGAATGGCTGACCGCCCAGCGCTACGACCTGGGGCTGACCGAGCACGAACTCGAGCCCGCCGGCACACGGCTGGAGTTGCTGATCGAAGTGGACGAAGTCTGCGTGCTGCCCGACGGCCATCCGCTGCTGGCGCGGCAGGCGCTGGAACTGGCCGATTTCGCGGGTGAACCGTTCATCAGCCTGTCGTCCAGCGACCCTTACCGTATCCAGATCGACGAGGCCTTCGCCGCGCAAGGCATCCTGCGCCGCGCCATCATCGAAACGCCCACGGCGGTGTCGGTGTGCACCTTCGTGCGCCAGGGCCTGGGCCTGGCCATCGTCAATCCGCTGACCGCGCTGGATTTCATCGGCCGCGGCCTGCATATCCGGCCGTTGCAGCGTTCGTTTCCGTTCCGGGTGAACCTGGTGTTTCCGGAACACCGCCCCAAGAATCCGCTGGTGGACGCCTTTACTGCGTCATTGCGCGACGAGGCCGCGCAGATCCGTGGCCGGTTGGCGACGCGAGGCGATTGAACGGGTCACGGCAGACGGGCGCCCGTTCGATCGGGTCTTGTTCAGTCCAGACAACAAAAAAGGATGCCCGGGGGCATCCTTCTTCATTTGCCGTATTCATGACGCCCCGCAAAGCAGGGCGGCAGAATGGCTTAGGCCAGCGCCTTGATGGCGGCAGCCAGGCGGCTCTTGTGGCGAGCAGCCTTGTTCTTGTGGATGATGTTCTTGTCAGCCACGCGATCGATCACGCTCGACGCCTTCTGGAACACGTCGCCAGCCGCAGCCTTGTCGCCGGCGGCGATGGATTGGCGAACGCGCTTGATGGCGGTGCGCAGCATCGAGCGCAGGCTGGAATTGTGCTTGTTGCGCTCAACGGATTGGCGAGCGCGCTTGCGGGCTTGGGCGGTATTGGCCATGTTGCTATATAAGTTGAATTCGGCAAAGTCGAACATTTTAGCAAGTCCCCGAGGGATTGCAAGCTTTAAATGTCACGTCTGCCGATGGAGCGCCCGTCAACCGGGCGGGGGGCGCTGCGGGGAGAACCCCTGAGGCTGAAACCCGGGTTGAAGAACCCGGGTTGAAAACCCCTGGCTGGTCCGCTGGCTGGATACCCATGCAAATGGGAAAAATCCGTGCCGCAGTTATGCCCCGAGTTTCCGAGTTAAGCCTTGTTGCGCCTACTGGATAAAAATACGGTGCTCAGTATACAACGAAGCGGCCTTTCGTTACAGCGCCGCGTCAGCGGGCGTGGTCAGGCTGCGACGTTGATCGAGACGAACCAGGGGGTGTAGCGGCGGACATGGATGGGCATCATGTCCTGCAATGCGCTCAGCGCGGCGTCGGTGTCGTCCAGCGGAAAGTGGCCCGACACCGGCAGGCCGCCGGCAGCCATGGACACGCGCAGGGTGCCGCTGCGGTAGGGGCGCAGGGCGGCGATCACCTCGGCCAGGGGGCGGCCGCGGGCGTCGACCCAACCGGCTTCCCAGGCGGCCTCGGCCATCAGTTCGGCGCGCGGGGTATCAATGCGGGACGCATCGAAGCGCGCGCCTGTTCCGGCGCGCACGATGCCGTGGGCGCCGGCCATGGTTTCCACCACCACCTCGTGTTCATGCACCACCACGACCGTGCGCTGGGCCTGCTGGCGCACCATGTAGCGGGTGCCCAGCGCGCGCACCGTGCCTTCGGCGGTCTGGACCAGGAAGGGGCGGCGGGCATCGGGCGCCACGGAAACGGTCACCGCGCCGTCCAGCAGACGCACCTGGCGATAGGCGGGCGTGAAATCCAGGTTGACGCGGCTGCGCGCGTCCAGCAGCAACTGGCTGCCGTCGGACAGGATGTAACGGCGGCGTTCGCCGGTGGCTGTGGCGGCGTCGGCCGCGACGTTGTTCAGCGGGTAAAAGGCGTTGCCCACGTACGCGGCACAGGCGCCCGCACTGGCGAGCGCCAGCGAGCCGGCCAGAAATCGGCGGCGTGGCGGTACGACGACGTCGGCGGGAGCCGCGGCGGCGGGCGGGGGCGAAAACGGAATCGGCGGCTGGGGCGCCGTCGTGGCATAGCCGGCCGGGTAGGCATCGCCCAACCGGCCAAAGGTCGACCCTGCCAGAGTGCCCGTCAATTGTTGCCAGGCATTCTCATGGAGAGGGTCGGCTGCTCGCCACGCCAGGAAATCGTTGTAGTCCTGTGCTGTCGCCTTTCCTGAGCGCAGCAGCAGCAACCAATTGATCACTTGGTCCGCCATGGGGTGTCCTTGGGCGTACTTCACTTCATCTCCTCGCCCTTGTTGCCGGGCGGGAATCCTTTCGATGGCAATTTGTAAATAATAAAGGTTTTTTACCAAAGATTACCGGGTCCTTGTCAATTCTTGACGGCCTGACCGTAAAAAAAGCCGGCGAAGCCGGCTTTTTGCGGATGATGTGGCCGTTCGGCCCGAAATCACTTCGCCGGACGCCGTCCGAAGTCTCGGGGACGGAACCCAAACAGTAACAACATGCCGAAGTAGACCACGCTGCAGGCGATCAGTACGCCGCCCAGCCACAGCGCGCGCTGGCCGGAATGGGCCTGCAGGCCGATCCAGTCAATACGGCCATCAGCGTAGATGAGCAAGGCGGCCAGGGCTGCCAGGGCCGGAATCAGGCGCAACGCGAAACGGCCCCAGCCCGGGGTAGGCTGGTACACGCCGCGGCGGCGCAGGCCGATCAAGAGCGCCAGGGCGTTCAGGCAGGCGCCCAGGCCGATGGCCAGCGCCAGGCCGGCATGGGCCATCAGCGGAACCAGCGCCACGTTCATCAACTGGGTCAGGATCAAGACGCCGATCGCGATCTTCACGGGGGTGCGGATGTCCTGCTTGGCATAGAAGCCGGGCGCCAGGATCTTGACCGCCAACAGGCCGATCAGGCCGGCGGAATAGGAAATCACGGCCAGGCGGGTCTGCAGCACGTCCTGCGCGGAGAAGGCGCCGTAGTGGAACAGGGTGGCCACCAGGCCGTCGGACAGCAGCGCCATGCCCACCGCGGCGGGCAGGCCGAACAGCAGCACCAGCCGCAGGCCCCAGTCCAGCAGCGCGCTGTAGCCGCCGTGGTCGTCGCGGGCGTGGGCTGCCGACAGGCTGGGCAGCAGCACGGTGCCCAGCGCGACGCCCAGCAGCGCGGTCGGGAATTCCATCAGGCGGTCGGCGAACGACAGCCAGGTCACGCTGCCCGGCGTCAGCCAGGTGGCAATGTTGGTGTTGATGAGCAGTGAGATCTGCGCCACGGACACCCCCAGCGTGGCGGGCGCCATCTGCTTGAGGATGCGTTGCACGGTGGGGTCGGCCCAGGCCTGGCGAAAACGCAGCGAAAAACGCGGCGTCATGCCCAGCCGCGCCAGCGCCACCCATTGCACGGCCAGTTGCGCCACGCCGCCGATCATCACGCCGATGGCCAGCGCGTAGACCGGCACGTCCATGCGCGGCGCCAGCCAGATGCAAGCGGCGATCATGGACAGGTTCAGCAGTACGGGCGTGAAGGCCGGCACGGCAAAGCGGCGCCAGGTGTTCAGCACGCCCGAGGCGAAGGCGATGAGCGACATGCAGAAGATGTAGGGAAACATCATCCGCGTCATCCAGACGGCGGCGCCGAATTCCGTATCGCGGGCGGCCCCGCGCAGGCCGCTGGCCATGGCGGATACCACCCAGGGCGCGGCGACGATGCCGATCAGCGTGATCGCCATCAGGGCGGCCGTCAGCAGCAACGCCACCCGGTCGAGCAGGGTGCGGACCTCGGCCTCGGATCGGTTGTTGCGGGCATGGCCCAGGATCGGCACGAACGCCTGGGCGAACGCGCCTTCGGCGAACAGCCGGCGCAAGAGGTTGGGTATGCGGAAAGCGACCCAGAAGGCATCCGTGATGGGCCCGGCGCCAAAGGCGCGGGCCACCAGGATGTCGCGGATCAGGCCGGAAATGCGCGACAGCAGCGTAAAGCTGCTGACGGTGGCCGCCGAACGGAACAGGCTCATGGCGTCAACTACAAAAAAAGCCGTCCCGATAAGAAGGCTTTTTCCCGCCGGGCCGTCCCAAGGGAAAAAAGCCCCCTTGGGGGGCAGAGAGCCCTCGGAGAGGGCGAAGCGTGGGGGCACTATTTCGGCGGCATCCGGATGGCGCCGTCTAGACGAATGGTTTCGCCATTCAACATATCGTTGGTGATGATGCTCTGAACCAGTTTGGCATAGTCTTCCGGGCGGCCCAAACGGGCGGGGAAGGGGATGCTGGCGGCCAGGGAATCCTGCACTTCCTGGGGCATGCCGAAGATCATCGGCGTGCCGAAGATGCCCGGGGCGATGGTCATGCAGCGGATGCCGGTCTTGGCCAGGTCGCGGGCGATCGGCAGGGTCATGCCGGCCACGCCAGCCTTGGACGCGGCATAGGCTGCCTGGCCGATCTGGCCGTCGAAAGCGGCGACCGACGCCGTGTTGATCATCACGCCGCGCTCGCCGGTGGGCTCGGGCGTGTTGGCGCTCATGGCCTCGGCGGCCAGGCGCATCATGTTGAAGCTGCCGATCAGGTTGATCGACACGACCTTCTGGAACAGGTCCAGCGGGTGCGCGCCGTTCTTGCCGACGATCTTGGCGGCGGGCGCCACGCCGGCGCAGTTGATCAGGCCGAACAGGGTGCCCAGTTCTTTCGCCGCGGCGACGGCGCGCTGGCCGTCGGCCTCTTGCGTGACGTCGCAATGCACGTAGCGCTGGCCCAGTTCCTTGGCGAGTTCTTCGCCCGGACCGTCCTGCAGGTCGGCGATGACGACCTTGGCGCCGTTGGCCACCAGCATGCGCACCGTGCCGGCGCCCAGGCCGGATGCGCCGCCGGTCACGATGAATACCTTGTTTGCGATTTCCATGTCTCTACCACCAGATCAAATTCAAGGGATGAAAACGGGGGAGCGAAAAGGCGCGACGGGCGCCGGATGCGACAGGGCCTTCGGAACCGCGCCGGGACGCATTGCGTCCGGCCGGCGTCGAAGGCCCTGTGCCATCAAAGCGCCGCTCAGCTCTTGACGGCTTCGAACAGGCGCGACTTGATTTCGTCGACGGCGCCCACGCCCGAGATCTTGCGATACTTCGGGGCATCGGCGGGCTGTTGCTCAGCCCACGACGAGTAATAGTCGACCAGCGGACGGGTCTGCTGGCGGTAGACGTTCAGGCGATTGCGCACGGTGTCCTCGCGGTCATCGTCGCGCTGGATCAGGTCTTCGCCGGTGACGTCGTCGCGGCCTTCGACCTTGGGCGGATTGAAGCGCACGTGGTAGCTGCGGCCGCTGGGCTGGTGCACGCGGCGTCCGCTCATGCGTTCGATGATGTCTTCTTCGGGGACTTCGATTTCCACCACGTAGTCCAGCTTGACGCCGGCGCTTTTCAGCGCGTCGGCTTGCGGGATGGTGCGGGGGAAGCCGTCGAACAGATAGCCATTGGCGCAGTCGGGCTGCTTCAGGCGGTCTTGCACGAGGCCGATGATGATCTCATCCGAGACCAGGCCGCCGGCATCCATGACCTTTTTGGCTTCAATGCCCAGGGGCGTGCCGGCCTTGACCGCTGCGCGCAGCATGTCGCCGGTGGAAATCTGGGGAATGCCGAAGTGCTGGGTGAGAAAAGCGGCCTGAGTGCCTTTGCCGGCGCCGGGAGGTCCGAGCAAGATGAGACGCATGAGTGCTCCTGAATGGGGTTTAATTTTTGTGGTCCGAGCGATTATGCCGCAACGCAGCAGCCTCTGCGGGGCTGCGCCATGCGAAATAACCCTTATATCCGTTTGCTATAGATCAATCGGACGCGTTCCAGATCGGCCGGGGTATCTACCCCTGCGGCCGGAGGGTGCGACGCCTGATGGACGACGATGACGTGGCCATGTTCCATGGCGCGCAGTTGCTCCAGCGACTCGAACCGTTCCAGCGCGCCTTGCGGCAGGGTCGGGTAGCGGCGCAGGAACGACACGCGGTAGGCGTACAGGCCGATGTGGTGCCAGGCGGGCAGGCCGTCGGCCAGCACGCGTTCGCCGCCGGCCAGCGCGTCGCGGGCCCAGGGAATCGGCGCGCGCGAAAAATACAGGGCGCGGCCATCGGCGGCGCACACCAGTTTCACGACATTGGGGTTGAACAGCGCCTGGGCATCGGCCAGCGGGCAGGCGCAGGTGGCGATGTCGGCCTCGGGGCTGGCGATCAGGCGGGCCGCGACGGCGTCGATGAGTTCGGGTTCGATGAGCGGTTCGTCGCCCTGCACGTTGACCACCACGGCATCGTCAGGCAGGCCGAGCTGCAGGGCGGCTTCCGCCAGCCGGTCGGTGCCGGTGGGGTGGTCGGCGCGGGTCATCAGCGCTTGCAGGCCATGGGCCTGCGCCGCGGCCTGCACGCGTGCATCATCGGTGGCGATGTAGACACGCGAAGCGCCGGACTGGGCCGCGCGCTCGGCCGTGCGTACGACCATCGGCTTGCCGGCGATGTCGGCAAGCGGTTTGTCGGGCAGGCGGGTCGAGGCGGTCCGCGCCGGGATCAGGGCGATGAAGCTCACGGCAGGGCGGGTCAGGAAGACGCGGCGGCGTCGTCCAGCGAGCGCGCTTCGGATTCAAGCATGACGGGAATGCCGTCGCGCAGCGGGAATGCCAGGCGATCGGCGCGGCAGACCAGTTCGGCCTGGGTCCGGTCGTGTTCGAGGCGGCCCTTGCACAGGGGGCAGACGAGGATGTCGAGAAGGCGGGATTCCATGACCGGGATTCTAAAACAGTTTGGGCGCCGCCCGGCCGGGATCAGGCGTCGAGCGCGCAGCAAAAAAGGCGCGCGATTGCGTAGCTTGTTAATTATTGTCATGTTTTGACGCGGGCGCTACATATTTCGGGACAGATCATGGCTATCATCCGCCGCGATTCCTAGAAAGAGGATAGCGATGGATTCCAACACCATTCGGATCGGATTGTTCCTCATCATCCTGATCTGGTCGGTCATCAGCGGCATTACCTACATGGTTCGCCGTAGCGACAACAAGAGCGCACTGCGCGAACTCAAGCAAGAAGGGCAGCCCCTGCGCCGTCTCGGCGCCGAGGAACAGGCGCTGCTGCAGCCGTTCCTGGTTTACCCGGCGAATCCCAAGAAAACCGCCCAGCTGCTCGGCGATGGGGTGTTTCCCCTGCGTGGCGCCTTCGTGCGCCATGGCCTGGGCACGTCGCACGGCGCGACGACCCTGCACGACACGCTGGGGGGCGTGGACGTGGTGCTGCCCTACGATGCACGCGATTTTCTGCGCGAAGACAACCAGGCCGAAGTCGCCATGACGGACAAATTCGCCATCGTGGTCGCCCTGAACGGCGAATTCGATCTGGCCGGCGGTCGTGAACGCGATGCGCGCCGGCAGAAGCAGAACCAGCAATGGGCCGGCGGCAAACTGGGCGCTTTGCAGGACGTGGTCGATGCCGAGACGGCGGGGCCGGACGCCGAGGCCGAACGCGAATTCGCGGACGCGATGCGGGTCGAGATCCTGAGCCAGCGCGACGAGACGCCGGCCGAGATCGCCCAGCGGCGCTCGCGCGGCATCGGTTTCTGGCCGGCGCTGTTGTGGGTCGTCACGTTCGTCTGCATCGGTATTGCCGGCGTGGGCGGCGGCGTGCCGTGGCTGGCTGCCGCGGCCGCGCCGGCGTTGCTGGCGCTGTGGCTGACCTGGCGCCGCCCGTCGCTTGGGACGCCGCGGAAGGTCAACCGCGCGCGCGGCGAACTCAATGCCATCGTGCTGACCAATCCGGCCAACGCCCAGGCGGTGTCCACCCAATTGTTCCTGGGCGACAAGCTGCCCGTCACGCTGCCGGACCATTGGCGCGCCAATCTGGAACTGCCCGAGGACGGGCGGGTGGACCTGGATCTGCGGGTCGAGGATTACGCGGTGCTGCGCCTGGGCAGCAATTATTCGGTGGATGAAGAGCAGCGCCTTTATCCGCGGGTGTTCTGGGGCCGGCATGTGACGCTGGCGCTGGTCGGCCTGCTGGGCGGCGCGGCGCTGGCCCTATTGCTGTCCACGCCAGGCGGCAGCCTGCAAGGTGATATCGCCCAGACCGCCGCGTGGCTGCGCGGTGCCGAGCCGCGCGCCTACGCGTCGGCCGCCGCGTTGGCGCAGGACCCGCCGGCCGTCGGTGACATGGTGTCGTTGCGCGGGCAAGGCCGATGCCAATTCCGGCCGGACGATTACCGGTCCGAGGCCATGCAGTTCGATTGTGAACGCCTGCGCTGGCAGGGCGATGCCGCGTCGGCCGACGAATTGCGCCTGGACCCGGCAGTGCTGCAACTCTATTCAGGCGCCTTTCTCAAGACGCGGCCCAATCCCATGATGGACATGCTGGTGCGCAGCCAGATCTACAACAGCATGGCGGGCAATCCGCTGGCCGCCTACAACGCGCGCAACGTGTCGGCGTTGACGGTCACACGGCTGACCAACACGGTGCTCACCGTCGAGCAGGCCTGCGAGGCCGCCACCGGCCAGGCGATCGCCGACTGCGACCGCATGAAGGCCGAGATGGCCGACACGCTGATGCTGACCCGCGACGAACCTGCCAACTGGCTGGAACTGTTCAAGCTGGCGCGCGATGGCGCCTTCAAGCGCCAAGGTAATACCGATGAAGGCGTGTTCCTGATGCGCCATGCCGAGCGGATGCGCAATCTGGCCCAGTCGAGCATGGAACCCGTCGTGCAGGCCGCGGTGGATCAGTCGGCGCGCAGCCTGATGGAACGCCAGCGCGGCGGCGTCGTGCTCCAGGTCAGGTCAGGCCCCTACGCGCAATTGCCGCAGCCGCTGGAAGGCGGACAGACGCCGAACGTGCTGCAGGCATGGCAGCGCCAGGTGGCCATGCTGTCGGCCGACGGCGCCATGCCGTTCGAGATCTCCGGTCTGGTCACGGCGGTGGACCGCGAGGGCTCGGGCGCGCCCGTCATCGGCATCGATGCCTGGCGTTCATTGGCCGACCCCTGGCCGGCAGCGGCGCGCTTGCTGTGGCTGGTCCTGGCGGTCTTGCTGGTGGCCGTGCACCTGCCGCTGGCGCTGACGCGCTGGCGTGCCGCCGGCGTGCGTCGCCGCAACCTGGATGAATACGCCCGCCGCCGCAGCGCGGCCAAGCCGGCGTTTTTCTGAAAGGGGGCGCCTGGTCCGCGTGGACGAGGCGCTAGCGGGCAGGCTGGCGCAACGCTTGCGCCAGCCAATCGAACAACTGCGGGTCGGAAAAGCCGGCCTGCACCGGCACTTCCCACAGGCGCGCGTCGTGCAAGGCGGCGCACTTGATCGCGTCTTTCGAGGTCACCAGCACGGTCTGCGCGGTCAGGGTCTTGAACGGCGATTCCGCGTAATCATGGTGGTCGGGTAGCGGCAAGGTGGCATCAAGCGTGATGCCTTGCGCCCGCAAGGTCGAAAAGAAACGTTCCGGATTGCCGATACCTGCCGAGGCGGCGACGTTCGGCTGGCTGGCGAACGCCGCCAGCGGGCGGGTCGCGCCGCTTTCGATCTGGCGGGCGTCGCCGGGTTCCAGCCACATGGCGACCTGGCGGGGGCGTTCGCCGGACGAGGCCGCGGGGCGGCCATCGGGCAGCCCGATATTGGTGATGACCGCGTCCACCTCGCGCAGCCGGCTGGCCGGCTCGCGCAGCGGTCCCGCGGGCAGCAGCCGGCCGTTGCCCACGCCGCGTGCATCCTGCACCACGATTTCGATGTCGCGCGCCAGGGCCAGGTGTTGCAGGCCATCGTCGGACACGATGACGTCGATGTCGGGATGGGCCCGCAGCAGCGCCTGGGCGGCCAGCGCACGGCGCGGATGCACGGCCACCGGCGCGCCGGTGGCGCGCGCGATCAGCGCCGGCTCGTCGCCGAATTGGGCTGCGGCCAGTTCGCCTTGCCCGACGCGCGCATCCGGCCCGACCTTGACGCCATAGCCGCGGCTGACCACGCCCGGCGTGTAGCCGCGGGCGCGCAGGCCTTGCACCGTGGCAATGACCATCGGCGTCTTGCCGGTGCCACCTACGTAGATGTTGCCGATCACGACCACGGGCACCGGCGCGCGGTAGGCCTGTTTACGGCCGTCGCGATAGCGCGCGCGCTTGTTGGCCACCACGCGGGCGGTCAGCGCGGACAGCGGCAGGAGCAGGGTGGAAAGCCAGCCGCCGTGCTGCCATTGGCGGGCGAGCAGCGAGGCCTTGGAAGGGCGCGCGCTCACCGGGTAGTCTGGGCGGCGAAGTTGACGCGGGCGATGCCGGCCAGCCGGGCGGCTTCCATGACGTTGATCACGGACTGGTGGGTGGCCTGCGCGTCGGCGTTGATGACCACCAAGGCTTCCGGTTTGCCAGCAGCAGCCTGGCGCAGCACCTCGGCGATTTCAGGCGGCGTCGAGACGTCGATCAGCGTGCCGTTCAGCGCGTAGCGGCCGTCCTGGCTGACGGCGACTTCCAGCGCGGGCGGCGTTTCCTGGTCGGCCGAGGCCTGCGGCAGCGTGACTTTCAGCTGCGTGAAGCGGGCGAACGAGGTGGTCGCCGCCAGGAAGATGAGAATGACCAGCAGGACATCGATGAGCGGAATCAGGTTGATGTCCAGCTCGTCGCGGTCGCCCCGGGAGCCCCGGAAATTCATGAACGCCCCTCGCGCGGGGCAGGCGCGGGCGCCACGGCGCGCGCCAGCCGCGAGGCGGACAGTTCCATGGCATTCAGGTAGCCGTCGACCCGGCTGCGCAGGTAGCGGTGGGCGATCATGGCGGGGATGGCGATGAGAATGCCGAAGCCGGTGTTGTACAGGGCGATGGAGATGCCGCGCGCCAGCTGGGCGGGGTCGCCGCCGCCGGGCGTGTACGAGCCGAAAATTTCGATCATGCCGACCACGGTGCCGAACAGGCCCATCAGCGGCGCCACCACGGCGATGGTGCCGATGGCGGGGATGTAGCGGCTGAGGTCGTGGGCGACCGCGCGGCCGGTGTCTTCGACCACGCTGCGCAGTTCCTCGCGCGGCAGGTGGCGGTGGCGCATGACCTCGGCCAGCACCCGGCCCAGCGGCGAATTGCGTTCCAGCCGGTTCAGCGCTTCCGGGGAATCCTGGTGGTTGCGCAGCATGTCGGCCACTTGTTCATTCAGGCCGCGCGGCAGGACCTGGCTGCGGCGCAGCGACAGGAAGCGCTCGAATATCAGCGCAAGACCCAGCACGGACGTCGCCAGCAGGGGCCAGATCGGCCAGCCGGCCTCGCGCAAGATGGAAAGCAAAGCGGTCAACTCCAGGAGCGCCGGGGTGGGGCGCAAGCCCTCATCCAGCATCTGATCAAGCCGAAACTGTAACGGCGCGGCGGGGATGTGGCAAGGGCGGGTGACCCCCAAATCTATCCACAGAAATTGTGGATAATTCTGTGCAAAACTTCGCCGGAACGCTTGTGGGCACAGGGGTTGCGCTTGTTTGCTTCAAATTCGAGCAGTGCTGGTTTTATAAAAAACCCATAAAAAACAGCTATTTACACCGAATTTGCTGGCTTTCAGGCCAGCGGCGGCAAAAATGCCAGGACGCGGTATCATTGCGGCCCGCTACGTATGCCCTGTGGACAGGTACGCATCGGAAAGCCTTATGACAATTGAACTTACAGTCACAAACAACGTATTCGCGCGGGATATCCTGACAGTTGCCCAGCTGAACCAAGCGGTGGGGCAGTTGTTGGAGCGCAGCATCCCGGCGCTGTGGGTTCGCGGGGAGATTTCCAACTTCACGCAGGCGGCTTCCGGGCATTGGTACTTCACGCTCAAGGACAGCCGCGCCTCGGTGCGGGCAGTCATGTTCCGCGGCCGCGCCAGTGCGGTCGGCTTCGTGCCGCGGGCCGGCGACCAGGTCGAAATCAGGGCCAGGGTGTCGCTGTACGAGCCGCGGGGCGACTATCAATTGCAGGTCGATGCCATGCGCCGGGCAGGCATCGGCAACCTGTACGAGGCCTTCCTGCGCCTGAAGGAACAACTGGCTTCCGAAGGGCTGTTCGACCCGGCCATGAAGCGCGACCCGGTGCCGCTGCCTCGCGCCATCGGCGTGGTGACCTCGCTGCACGCCGCCGCCTTGCGCGACGTGCTGTCGGCGCTGGCCCGCCGCGCGCCGCAGGTGCCCGTCATCATTTACCCGGCGCCAGTGCAGGGCGCGGACGCGGCCGGCCGGCTGGCCGCCCAGGTGCGGCTGGCCAACGAACGGGCCGAAGTCGACACGCTGCTGCTGGTGCGTGGCGGCGGCAGCATCGAAGACCTCTGGAGCTTCAACGACGAGGGCCTGGCCCGCGACATCGCAGCCAGCGCCATCACGGTCATCAGCGGCGTGGGCCACGAAACCGACTTCACCATTGCCGACTTCGTGGCCGACGTGCGTGCGCCCACGCCCACGGCGGCGGCTGAACTGGCCTGCGTGCCGCGTTCGGAGCTACTGGGCCGCGTCATGGCTTGCGCCCAGGCCATGGCTCGCGGCCAGCAACGCCGCCTGGAACGCGCCGCCCAGCGCCTGGATCGCGCCAGCGCGCAACTGGTGTCGCCGGCCCAGCGCCTGGAACATCAGCGCGAACGCTTGAACAGCCTGGGCTTCCGCCTGGCCTCTGCCTGGGCGGGGCCGCAGGCGCGCCGCAATGCGCGCGTCAATCTGCTGGCGCAGCGCCTGGCGCACCGCGTGCCCGACACCGGCCGCGCCGCCGACCGCCTGGCGGCCGTCACGCGGCAACTCGGCCAGGCGCATGCGCGCCTGCTGGTGCAACGACGCAACCGTCTGGCGTCAGCCAACGCCCAACTGCGCGCCCTGGACCCCGGCAACACGCTGGCCCGCGGTTATGCTATTGCCCGCGATGCCGACGGCCGCATCGTGCGCGATGCCGCCGACCTGGCGCCGGGGCAGGGCCTGGACCTCAGCTTCGCTCAGGGGGGGGCCACGGTCGACGTCACGCAGGTACGCAAGACGCGCGAGGCCTCCTGAAGTTCCTGCAGGTCCTGGGGTGGAACAATGCTGCAAGAGACACCACGCAAGAGCCGGCGCGGCGCGCGCCAGGCGGTCACGCTGACGGCCCTGGCCGTTGCGCTTTCCCTGGGCGCTGCCGGGTTCGCGCCGCCAGCGCAAGCCCGGGGGGCGGACAAGACCAAGGCGGCAAGCAAGACCGAAACCCACGCCCGCGCGCCCGCTGCCAACCCCGCGCAAGGCGGCAAGGACGCCTGCGATTGCAACTCGCCTTACCGCGAGTACAAGGCGGCCGATACCGCTGACACCCGCGCCATGTTCGCCGCGGTCGATGCGGGCGACGAGGCCGCTTTCACCGCGGCCCTGGCCAAAGTGGCCCGGCCCGGCGACTATGCTCGCGAAGGTGTGCCGCTGCTGCATGCGCTGCTCACGCCGCCGTGGCCGCGCAGCAAGCACGTGTATTGGGACATGCCAGCCGATGATGCGGCGCGACTGCGCCAGGCCCATCGCGACGCCTTGCCGGTGCGCACCCGCATGCTGGCGGCCTTGCTGGCCACCCAGCCGCCCCTGAACGACATCACCTACGAATCACGCCGCTCGCCGGTGCAACTGGCGTTGCTGTACGGATCGCCCGACATCCTGGACAGGCTGCTGGCAGCCGGCGCCCGCGCGGATCAGCGCGGCGATGACAACCGCACGCCGCTGGACTTCCTGCTCAACCGCGATTTCGAATTCGCGGTGCGCATGACCTACCTGCCGCGTCTGGTCGATCGCCAGGACACCACGCGCATGGTGCTGGCGCTGCTCAAGGCCGGGGCCCCGCGTCCCTTTGCCTATGTCGATGACCACTCCGATGACGTCACGCGCAGCGCGCTCAAGGACGCGCAGGGCCAGCCGCGCTTTGCCGCCGATTACCTGGCCTGGCCGGCGTTGGTGGAGCTGACCGAAGGGGCCGACGTGGTGCGTGCCCTGGCCGCCACTGGCACGACGCCGGCTTATGGCGATGGCATCAGCCCGCTGGCGCTGGCCGCCTATACCGGCAACGCGGGCGCCGTGTCCGCGTTGATGGAACTGGGGCCGCGCACCACGCCGGCCACGGGCTACGGCGAAACGGGCGATATCGATCTCTGGCTGGACGCGGCGCAGGCCGCGGTGGTCACCGGGCACGGCGACATCGCCGCGCCGCTGCTGCGCACCGGCATGCCGTTTGGGCAGCGTGGCCCGCAGATCGGCAACGACACCGCGGTGTTCGTTCGCATGGAGGCGGATACTCGGCCGATTCTCAACCTGGCCGCACGCAAGGGCGATGTGGCGACCCTCAAGCGTCTGCTGGCGTTGGGCGCGCCGGTGGAAGGCGACCCTGCCGAACAATACGGCGACACGCCGCTGGCCGATGCCGTGCAGGCGCGCCAGGCCGATGCCGCGCGGGCGCTGCTGGCGGCGGGGGCCAACCCCGCGCTGCTGCGCCAGGGCTACGACCGCAAGACCGCGCTCGAACGCGCCATCGAAGCCGACGATCCCGCGCTGCTGCGCGACCTGCTGGTCGCAACGCCGCGCGTAGCCTTGCAGGCGCTGCTCGCCGATCCTGCGCACTCGCCCGTCGCGCAGGCCTTGCGCCAGCCCGGCAAGCAGGGCGCTGCGCTGTTGCGACAGTTGGTCGATGCAGGCCTGGACCCGAAATCGCTGGACGCCGGAGCGATCCGCCAGGCGCTGGAAATTGGCGATACCGCGATGGCGACGTATCTGATCGACGCGGGCGTGCCCGTCAATCCGCCGGCCGTTGCTGCCACCGCCAAGGACGACGCTTTCGACCGCCAGGGCGTGCCGCCGTTGATGGTCGCCGTCACCTCGGACCAGCCCGCCATGGTCGATGCGCTGCTGGCCAAGGGCGCCGACCCGCTGGGCTTGGCACCGGAAGGGCGCAGCGCCTTGTATTGGGCAATCGCCAGCCGCAATGGCGTCGTGCTTGAACGCCTGCTGCAAGCGGGCGCCAAGCTCGACGATCCGCGCCTGCCCCGCTCGCCGGCGCGTTATGCGCTGTTGAACGCGGCGCTGGCGGCCGGCGATATCAAGTTGGTGAATCGGGTGGCAGAGGGCAGCGGGCAAACGCTTGCGGCCGCTTGTCTGCCCGACGGCGGTGAATACGCGCTGCTCGATCGGCCGGGCTACTTCGCGCAATTGCAGGCGGCGGGCTTCACCGGCGCGCACGGCGAATGCGTGCAAGAGGGTGGGGCGTTGCCGCAGCGGCTGCTGTCTGCCTTGCTGCGTGATCGGCAACTGGCGGTGGCGCGCCGCGATACCGTCGTCGATGTGCTGTCGCGCCTGAAGGCCGCGGGCGTGTCGCTCGATGCGCCCACGGACCGCGGCGAGACGCCGCTGGTCGAGGCCATTCAGATCGGCCGCGCCGACCTCGCCGACGCCTTGCTCGCCGCGGGTGCCAATGCGGACGCAGCGGATATGCGTGGCCGCAGCCCCGCGTGGGTCGCCCTGGAAACCGGGCAGCCCGCGCTGCTGGCGCTGCTGGCGCGCTACAAGGCGCGCTTCGAGGGCGCCGCCGCGCCGCAGGGGCAGTCGTTCTCGCAGACGCTGGCCTGCCAATCCGCGCCGGCCTTCGCAGTGGCGCTGCAAAACGCCGGGGTGGTCGTCAAGCAAGACTGCCCGCCCGCGTCGGCCGCGAACAAGACGGCCGCCAAGGCAGCGGCGCGTCTCGCCGGCCACTACTATCTGCGCGGCATGCGCGAAGTGGGCAGCGAATTGCTGCTGACCGAAGACGGCCGCTTCCAATACCTGATGAGCTACGGCGCGGTCGATATCGAAGCCAGCGGCCAATGGCGCAGCGACGGCAAGACCATTCATCTGGACACGCCGCCGATCCAGCCTTTCTCCGCCATTGCCGGCGTGCGCGCCGACACGCTGCCGGCCGAGGGCGATGGCATGACCGTGCGCGTCTACTACCAGGGCCGGCCGGTCAAGGTCGACGTGGCCATGTCGTCGGCCACCGGTGATTTCGCCGGCACACCCAGGCAGTCCGAAGGCGCTGACGGCGTCAGCGCACCCATCGGCCCGGGCCAGCTCAAGGCCCTGGCGGTCTACGTGCCGCTGCCTGCCGGCGCGCGTTGGCACGATGTCGACGTCAGCAAGTTGGATGCCCGGGCGCGGTCTGTGCGCGTCGATCTGGACGTGCCCGAAGCCGCCAGTCTCACGCCCTTGCACATGACATTGGCATTACGTGAAGATGGCGCATTGACGGCCTCGCAAGGCGGTCGCGAACTGCGATATGAGAAAGAGTAGCGTTTACGTGCCGCGGTCATAAACACATACCTCTTAACCCCGCGCCACCGCGGGGTTAACACGGTATCCTCGCAGAGTTGCCGATACAATTGAACGGCTTGATCGTGCACTCAACAGAAGGAACCCACACATGGCACATACTCTTCCCCCCCTGCCTTACGAACTGGACGCACTGGCTCCGCACATCTCGAAAGAGACGCTGGAGTTCCACTACGGCAAGCATCACCAGACCTACGTCACGAACCTGAACAACCTGATCCCGGGCACCGAGTTCGAGAACCTGTCGCTGGAAGACATCGTCAAGAAGTCCTCGGGTGGCATCTTCAACAACGCCGCACAGATCTGGAACCACACGTTCTACTGGAACAGCCTGGCCCCCAAGGCTGGCGGCGCTCCCACCGGCAAGCTGGCTGATGCCATCAATGCCAAGTGGGGCAGCTTCGATGCCTTCAAGGAAGCCTTCAACAAGTCGGCTGCCGGCAACTTCGGTTCGGGCTGGACCTGGCTGGTCAAGAAGGCCGACGGCTCCGTCGACATCGTCAACACCAGCAACGCCGCCACCCCGCTGACCACGGCCGACAAGCCGCTGCTCACCTGTGATGTCTGGGAACACGCCTACTACATCGACTACCGCAACGCCCGTCCCAAGTACCTGGAAAACTTCTGGGCCTTGGTGAACTGGGAATTCGCGGCCAAGAACTTCGCCTGATCGGCGCCGCGTCGCGATCCTTGCGTGATCGCCCTCCGGGCCGGTCGCGCGACGATCGGATCGCACTGAAAAAGGCCTCTCGTTGCACGAGAGGCCTTTCATTTTGTTCAGCCAGAATTCAGCAACGCCTCGTCCCGGGGCGGAGGGGCTGCACAGGGTGTCGATTGTCGAGTTCATTGCGGCGAAATGAAGAATAAACAGCCGTTTCTTCAGGGTTCTCCCAGGAAATCGCAAACGCTATCGTTGCCCCCGGTCTGCGACTGAGCCACGGGGCCAATGACTGCGGCATGCCCGCCATAAACCGTGGCAATTGAACGGGATGGGAAGCATGTTGCGGTATTTTTCGGGTTTACGTATCGGCGCGCGCCTGTCGGGTGCGTTCCTGCTGGTCGCGGTGATCGGCGGCGCCATCGGCGCCTTTGGCGTGTGGGGACTGGCCCGCATCAACGAAATGAACGACCGGCTCTATGACACCGAGCTGCGCGGCATCTCGGACATCAAAGAAGCCAATATCAACCTCATCTACGCGGGCCGTGCCCGCAACGGCTACCTGGCCGCGTCGACGCAGGAAGAACGCCAGGCCCTGCGCAAGCAGTTCGACGATGCCGTCAAGACCATGGACATGCTGCGCGACAAGGCCGCTGCCAATTTCCACGCGGAAGAGGGCAAGCGCCTGTTGGCGCAGTTCGCCGAAACCGAGCAGGTCTGGAAGCGTGAGGCGGCCGAATTCTTCGCCGCCGCGCAAGCGCATTCATTGACGCAGGCCGACGCCAAGGTCGACGCCATCGAAAAGCGCGTCATCGCCTCGTCGCAGAAGCTGGACGATCTGATGACCGACCTGGCCGTGGGCAAGGAAAAGGTCGCTGCGCAATCCGTGCAGGCCGGCACCGATCTGTACGAAAGCATGCGCTTCATCATGATCGTGCTGGCCGTGGTCGGCGTGGCGGTCGGCATGCTGCTGGGCTGGCTGGTGACGCGCGGCATCGTGCGCCCCTTGCAGCAGGCCGTGACGGCCGCGCGTCAGGTGGCCGCGGGTGACCTGACCACCGCCATCCAGGTGGCCACGCGTGACGAAACCGGCGACCTGATGGGCGCGCTCAAGGCCATGAACGAAAGCCTGGCGCGCATCGTGCGCGACGTACGCGACGGCTGTGAAAGCATTGCGTCCGCATCCTCGCAGATCGCGCAGGGCAACTCCGACCTGTCGCAACGCACGGAAGAGCAGGCCTCGTCGCTGGAAGAAACCGCGGCGTCCATGGAAGAGCTCACCAGCACCGTGCAGCAGAACGCCAACAACGCCAGCGAGGCCGAACGCCTGGTCACGCAGGCCTCGACCGTGGCCGTGCGTGGCGGCGAAGTGGTCGAAGGCGTGGTGCAGACCATGAGCGCCATTTCCGACAGCTCGCGCCGCATCGCCGACATCACCGGCGTGATCGATGGCATCGCGTTCCAGACCAACATCCTGGCGCTCAACGCCGCCGTGGAAGCGGCGCGTGCGGGCGAGCAGGGCCGCGGCTTTGCCGTGGTGGCCGGGGAAGTGCGCACCTTGGCGCAACGCTCGGCCGTGGCGGCCAAGGAAATCAAGGCCTTGATCGACGAGTCCGTCAATCGCGTCGAAGGCGGTACCCGCCAGGTCGACGAGGCCGGCCGCACCATGCGCGAAGTGGTCGACAGCGTGCGTCAGGTGGCGATCCTGGTGCGCGAGATATCCAGCGCGTCGGCCGAGCAGTCTTCCGGCATCGGCCAGGTCAACCAGGCCGTGGCGCAGATGGACACCGTCACGCAGCAGAACGCCGCGCTGGTCGAAGAGGCCGCCGCGGCCGCGGCCAGCATGCAGGAGCAGGCCGGTCGCCTGGCGCAGGAAGTGCGCCGCTTCAAGGTCGATGCCGGCGGCGACGCCGGCTCGGCTGGCACGGCCCAGGCACGCCTGGTGCGGGCGATTCCGGTCGCGCCGCGCAAGCCTGCCGCGGCGCAGGCCGCCACGGCGCGCCCGGCGCTGGCCCGCGCTTCGGACGACGACTGGTCCACGTTCTAGCCTGCGTGTTGTGGGCTGCCAGTCAGGCGGCGGTGGTAAGGTTAGGCACGTTTTGCTAGCGTCCGCCACCCCGCGCCCATGAACCTGCCCACCCCCCTGCGCCGTATCGCCACCGGCTCCCGCCACTTCCTGCGCCGCAAGGTGCGCCAGGCCAACCGCCTGTCGCGCAAGAGCGTGCAGATGGCCCTGCTGCTGGGGGGCGCGGCGCTGGTGGCGCTGGTTTCGCTGGGTTTTGCCTACCTGGCCGACCGCGCGCTGGAATGGAATCGCGAATGGACCGCGGCGCATGGTTGGCTGGCCTTGCTGGTGCTGCCGTGCGCTTTGGCCGGCCTGCGGTGGGCCACCTTGCGGTTCGCACCCAATGCCGTCGGCAGCGGCATTCCCCAAGTCATTGGCGCCTTGTCATTGCCGCCCGGCCCCAGCCAGCACAGCCTGGTCTCGCTGGCGCAGGCGCTGTGGAAAATCCCCCTGGCCTTCTTCGGCATGCTGGCTGGTGCGTCGATTGGCCGCGAAGGCCCGTCGGTGCAGGTGGGCGCCGCCGTTATGCTGGCCTGGGGCAATTTCTGGAAACGCCGCGGTATGCAGTTGCGGGGTTTTCACACCAATGAGCTGATCGCGGCCGGTGCGGCCGGCGGCCTGGCCGCGGCCTTCAACGCGCCGCTGGCCGGCGTCATCTTCGCCATCGAAGAACTGGGGCGCGGCACCGTGTTGCGCTGGCAACGCCTGGTGCTGATCGGCGTGCTGGCAGCCGGTTTCCTGGTGGTGGCGGTGGCCGGCAACAACCCGTATTTCGGCATGTTCGGCGGCGCGCCGCTGACGCAAGGCATGCTGGGCTGGGTAATCGGCTGCGCGCTGCTCAACGGCGCGCTTGGCGGCATCTTCGCGCGGCTGCTGGGCAAGGGCGCGGCCGGCATGGCCCCGGCCAAATGGCGCGGCTGGATCCGCGCGCATCCTATCTGGACGGCCTTCGCCATGGGCCTGGTGCTGGCATTGATCGGCCTGGCCACCGCCGGCAGCGTCTACGGCACGGGCTACGGCGCGGCGGCCGATCTGCTGTCGGGCCAGGCGCACGACGCCTTGCCCGCGGGGTTCGGCCTGGCCAAGCTCGCGGCCACCGTGGCGTCCTACTGGGCCGGCATTCCGGGCGGCATCTTCACCCCGGCGCTGACCACCGGCGCCGGCATCGGCCACCACATCTGGCAACTGGCGGGCGAGGGCGTGGACCAGCGCGTGCTGGTGCTGATCTCCATGGCCGCCTTCCTGGCCGCGGCCACGCAGGCGCCGCTCACGGCCAGCGTCGTCGTCATGGAAATGACGGGCAGCCAGCCCATGCTGTTCTGGCTGCTTGTCGGATCGCTGCTGGCCTCGGGCGTGTCGCGCCAATTCTGCCCACAACCGTTCTACCACCTGGCCGCGGGCCGCTTCCGGCGGCAAGCCATCGTCGATGCCGCACGCGCGGCCAAGTCGGGCACGGCGTCCTCGTAGCACCGCCGCCAGGTCGGCCTCATCATGGTGCAAGAGTGAACAGCTGCTGGACACTGTCCGTGCTGCGGACATCCCAACGGTGCACCAACTTGGCGCGAAACCGCTGCGTTAAGATCGACGACATTCGATTTCTTCACTTCATTTCGAGCTTCCCATGACCGTGCATGCCTATATTTGTGACGCGATCCGCACCCCCTTCGGCCGCTATGGTGGCGCGCTGGCTTCGGTGCGTCCCGACGACCTCGCAGCCGTAGCCATCAAGGCCCTCGTGGCGCGCAATCCCAACGTGCGCTGGGAAGAAATCGACGACGCCATCCTCGGCTGCGCCAACCAGGCCGGCGAAGACAACCGCAACGTCGCTCGCATGGCCACGCTGCTGGCCGGCCTGCCGGTCGAAGTGCCCGGCGCCACCGTCAACCGCCTGTGCGGTTCCGGCCTGGATGCCATCGGTAGCGCTGCCCGCGCCATCCGCGCCGGCGAAGCCGGCCTGATGCTGGCCGGCGGCGTCGAAAGCATGAGCCGTGCGCCCTTCGTCATGGGCAAGGCCGACAGCGCCTACTCGCGCAGCGCCGCCATCTACGACACCACCATCGGCTGGCGCTTCATCAACAAGCTCATGAAGGCCCAGTACGGCGTCGATTCCATGCCCGAAACGGCTGAAAACGTCGCCGACGACTTCAACATCAACCGCGAAGACCAGGACCTGTTCGCGCTGGCCAGCCAGCAAAAGACGGCCCGCGCCCAGAAAGAAGGCTTCTTCGACACCGAAATCGTGCCGGTCTCCATTGCCCAGAAAAAGGGCGATCCGATCGTCGTCTCCAAGGACGAGCACCCGCGCGAAACCAGCCTGGAAGCGCTGGCCAAGCTCAAGGGCGTGGTCCGCGAAGGCGGCACCGTCACCGCCGGCAACGCCTCGGGCGTCAACGATGGCGCCGCCGCGCTGCTGCTGGCCGACGAAAAGGGCGCTGCCCGCCACGGCCTGACGCCGCGCGCCCGCGTGGTCGGCATGGCCACCGCCGGCGTCGCGCCGCGCATCATGGGCATCGGCCCGGCGCCCGCCACCCGCAAGGTGCTGGCCCAGACCGGCCTCACGCTGGACCAAATGGACGTCATCGAGCTGAACGAAGCGTTTGCCGCCCAGGGCCTGGCCGTGCTGCGCCAACTGGGCATCGCCGACAACGATCCGCGCGTCAACCCCAACGGCGGCGCCATCGCGCTGGGCCACCCGCTGGGCGCCAGCGGCGCCCGCCTGGCCACCACCGCCATCAACCAGCTGCACCGCACGGGCGGCCGCTACGCGCTGTGCACCATGTGCATCGGCGTGGGCCAGGGCATCGCCCTCATCATCGAACGCGTCTGACGCGAGGGCGGCCGGGGGCGCGAAAGTCAACCGTGTTCCAGGCCGGCCCGGTCCGCTTGCCCGCCGGGCGGCCAAACAACAAGGGAGCCCTCGGGCTCCCTTGCTTTATGATTCGGCACGCGATGCGCGCGGACGCTCAGGGCAATCCGTCGATCTTGCGGCCAGCCTTGATGCCGTGCCCATCGAACCAGCCTTGGGCCATTTCCAGCGCGTAGCGCACCGGTTTCTTCGAGCAGTGGGCGTCGTCGGTCTGCGGCGCCATGTCTTCAATGTTGACGATCGTGCCGTCGTCGGCGATAAAAGCGATCGACAAGGGCAGGATGGTGTTGCGCATCCAGAAGCACTGCACGTCGGGCTGCTCGAAGACGAACAGCATGCCGTCGTTGCCGGGCAGTTCCTTGCGGAACATGAGGCCGTCGCGGCGGGTGGCTTCCGTGTTGGCGACTTCTGCGCGGATAATATGGATGCCGGCAGCCAGTTGCGTGGTGGGCAAGGGCGCTTGCGGTCCGCCCGGGGCCTGGGCGCCAGCCGCCGCGGGCAGGGCCAGCGCGGTAACGCTCAGCAGCGCGCAAAACGCGCTGCGCGATGCCGCTTTAATGAACGCTGTCTTGAACAACGTACGACTGATGTGAAACAAAGCAGCATTCTTCAGCATGACCAGATGCGGTAATCGCAGTAATTAGAAAATAACAAGGCGGGGCCCGAAAGCCCCGCCTGATAATGGCGCAACCTTACCGTTGCACTTTAAAAGGTTAACTCAGGCAGCAGTGATATTGAGCGCCTGTTTGCCTTTGGGCCCCTGGATTATCTCGAATGCCACTTTCTGGCCTTCTTTCAGGGTTTTAAAACCATTCATCTGGATGGACGAAAAGTGGGCGAACAGATCTTCACCGCCGTCGTCGGGCGTAATGAAGCCAAACCCCTTTGCATCGTTGAACCATTTGACGGTGCCCGTCGATTTGGGATTGTCCCCTTGGACGGCGGTTGCGGTCGTATCAGACATGCGGACTGCCTCATTGAATCGTATGTTGACAGAAGGGCATCGCGGCCTAGACCCCTGTCCCCCCTCCGGCCTCCTGGCAGGTTTTCGGTGAACTGAAAACCCCAGAATGCGTGGATAATGCGCCGCTTTTCTTTGCGGAGTCAAGTATGGAAACTACGCATTTCTACGTGTAATTTTGCGTAAGTTACATGCAAGCCGTCCCCTGATTAAATAGAATAGCCGCCCTATGAGTTCTACCTTGGATACCCAGCATGATTTGGCCGTCGAGAAGGCGCCGGCACGCGTTGCGCCGCCTCCGATGTACCAGGTCCTGTTGCTGAATGACGACTACACGCCGATGGAATTTGTCGTCAAGGTGCTGCAAAAGTTCTTCAACAAGAACCACGAAGAGGCCACCCGGATCATGTTGCAGGTGCATCACGAAGGCCGAGGGGTCTGCGGAGTCTATCCGCGCGACCTTGCCGCGACCCGCATCGCCCAGGTGGCGCAGTATGCGCGGGCGCGCCAGCATCCGCTGCAATGCGTGATGGAACCTGTTTAGAACATAGAAAAAAACGCCGCCGCAACAGGCGGCGTTGTGCTGCACAGGGTAGTACCGCAGGGCCCGCGCACCGAGAAGCGCGCGGGGCAGGTCGGCAGCTCCGCCGCAAAGGAGCGACGCATTCGAGTAGGCGGGGAGGTTTGCCGTGAGTGGAAAGAACAGCAAGACCTGGCTGGCGGTAGCCGGCGTCATCGTGTTGGCCGGCGCCTTGGGCGTGGGCTGGTGGATGGGCAAGGGCGGTCAGTCCGCCGCGCCCACGGCGCCTGCGGCGACAACGTCCGCACCTGCGGCAACGACCGCGGCTCCCACCGAATCCAAGCCCGCCGCCTTGCCGGCGTCCGCGACGGTCGGCGCCGCCGATCCCTTCGCCGCGCTGAACTGCCAGCCGCGCCAATACAACGATTCGTTGGCGCTGGCGATCACCTTTACCCAGCCGGTCGACTCCAAGGCCAAGCTCGAGAGCTTCCTGCAGGTCATCGACACGGGCTCCGCCTCGGGCAAACCCGACCAGGACAGCGAACAGGCCTCTCGCCCCGGCGACCAGCCCGCGTCCGTCAAGCCCGGCGACTCGGCCCCCAAGGGCAAGGTCGTGCAGGGTAACTGGGTGGTGGGCGACAACCCCCGCATGGTCTATTTCCCCTACGTCCAGCCGCAACGCTCGTACGCCATCTCGGTGCGTGCGGGCCTGCCGGGCGCCGGCGACAAGGTCACCCTGGCCACGGCCTCGCACTGCGAAGTGACCACCGAAGCCATGCCGCCCTCGTTTTATTTTGCCAGCCGCGGCGTGGTGCTGCCGGCCGGCCAGAACGGCGGCCTGCCTGTGGCCACCGTCAACGTGCCCGAGGTCGACGTGCAGTTCCTGCGTGTCGCGCCCGAGCGCGTGCCGGAACTGTTCGAATCGGTGCTGGGCATCGGCCGCAACACGAGCAACGCCTCGTCGGATGACGACGACAGCGTGGGCGGCTACGACGAAGAAGATGGCTGGCGCTATTCCGACAACCGCAGCCTGAAGGGCTCGGTCAGCAACTGGGACCTGGATCGCCTGAATTCGCTGACCACCAGCGTCTACCAGGGACGCTTCCTGACGGACGACAAGCCCAACCGCCGCCACGTTACCTTCCTGCCCGTCGAAGGCGTCAAGGAATTGCAGGAACCCGGTATCTATATTGCGGTGATGAGCCAGCCCGGCCGCTTCCGCTATGAATACCAGGTCACCTATTTCTACGTCAGCGACATCGGCCTGCACGCCCGCCGCTATACCGACCGCATCGAGGCCTATTCGGTTTCCCTGAAGACCGGCCAGGCCATTTCTGGCGCAGTCTTCGAACTGGTCGATGGCGCCGGCAAGTCGCTGGCCAAGGCCCAGGCCGACGCCCAGGGCCACGTGCGTTTCGAAGGCAGCTTCACCAATGCGCGCGTCATCCGTGCCTCGCGCGACAAGGAAATGACGGTGTTGGCCCTGGCCGAACCGGCGCTGGACCTGTCTGAATTCGACACGGGCGGCCATATTTCCCGCCCTAACAACCTGTTCGTCTATGCCGGCCGCAATCTGTACCGGCCCGGCGAAACCTTCCACGTGTCGGTGCTGCCGCGCGACCTGGACGGCCGCGTCATGCCGGCCGCGCCCCTGACCGCCACGATCAAGCGCCCCGACGGCCGCGTGGTGTCGACCACGCTCTGGCAGCCCGCGAAGGACCTGCAAGGCTACGTCGAGCGCGCCATTGACCTGCCGCCCGACGCCCAGACCGGCGCCTGGATGCTGGAATTGCGCGTCGACCCCGCCTCGCGCGTGGCCGATGCCTCGTGGAAGTTCCAGGTCGAGGAATTCCTGCCCGAACGCATGAAGATGGCGCTGACGTCCGACCAGGACGTGTTGTCGCCCGACGACACCCTGACCGTCGATGTGCAGGGCGACTACCTGTATGGCGCACCCGCCGCCGGCAACCGCCTGCTGTCCAGCTTCCAGGTCAAGCGCGACCGCTTTGCCCTGCCGCAGCAATGGCCAGGCTTCATCTTCGGCGACGTGGCTGACGATACCCGCCGCCACTTCGAGGAACTGCCCGAAGCCGCGCTGGATTCCACCGGCGCCGCCCAGCTCGAGGTCGAGCCGCGCACCGATGGCACGCATTCGCCCATGAAGGTGCGGGTGTCGGCCAGCCTGCTGGAATCGGGCGGCCGCCCGGTGGTGCGTTCCATCGAACGCAGCGTCTGGCCCGCCGACAAGCTGATCGCCGTGCGTCCGCAGTTCGACAGCGACGTGGCCCGCGAAGGCGCGCCCGCCGGCTTCGAAGTGCTGCGCGTGGATGCGCAAGGCAAGATCATGCCGCTGGCCCAGGCCCAGATGCGCCTGTATCGCGAAGAACGCCAGTACTACTGGCGCTTCGATGACCAGCGCGGCTGGAACAGCGGCTACACCGAAACCGAAGAACTGGTCGATTCGCGCGAGATCGCGCTGAAAGACCGCACCCAGCTGACCGTGCCGGTCAAGTGGGGCCGTTATCGTCTGGAAATCACCGACCCCGAAACGGGCGAAACCTTGCGCTACCGCTTCTATGCGGGCTGGAACGCGCAGGATGCCGACGCCATGGGCAACCGCCCCGACCGCGTCCAGATGAAACTTGAAGGCGTGCCGGCCAAGCCGGGCGACACCGTCAAGGTCACGCTGACGCCGCCGCATGACGGCCAGGCGCTGGTCACCGTTGAAGGCGACCGCATGCTGTGGTCCACCTGGGTGGCCGTGAAGGCGACGGGTACGCAGGTTGAAATCCCCATCGACAAGACCTGGAAGCGTCACGACCTGTACGTGGCCGCGGCGGTGTTCCGTCCTGGCAGCGAAGGCGACCGCGTGACCCCGGCGCGCGCGCTGGGCCTGGCGTTCCTGCCGATCGCCAGCGCCGATCGCAAGCTGGACGTCAAGCTGACGGCGGCTGCCAAGACCGAACCCGAAACCAAAACCACGGTCCGTGTGAAGGTGGACGGCGCCCAGGGCAAGCAGGCCATGGTGACGCTGTCGGCCGTCGACGTCGGTATTCTCAACATCAACCAGTACCGCACGCCCGATCCGCTGGACTTCTTCTTCGGCAAGCACCGCTACGCGCCTGAATTGCTGGACATGTACGGCAAGCTCATCGAGAAGATGGACGGCACCAAGGGCAAGCTGAAGTGGGGCGGTGACGCCGCCATGCGCGGCGACAGCAAGAGCCTGCCCAAGAAGGTCAAGCTGGTTGACCTGTTCTCGGGTCCGGTCAAGCTCAACGACAAGGGCGAAGCCGACATCCCGCTGGACCTGCCCGACTTCAACGGCACGCTGCGCCTGATGGCCGTCGCGTTCACGCCGGACAATTTCGGCAGCACCGACACCGAAATGGTGGTGGCGGCGCCGATCGTGGCCGAACTGAACACGCCGCGCTTCATCACCCCGGGCGACCAGGCCGCCATCGCGCTGGACGTTACCAACCTGAGCGGCGCCGATCAAAAGGTGACGGTCAAGCTGGAAGCGCTGGACCCGCTGGGCATCGTCGACGGCACGCGTACCGTGACGCTCAAGGACAAGCAACGCACCACGCTGCGCTTTAACGCCACCACCACCGGCTCGTACGGGCTGGGCCTGATCCGCCTGACCGTGGACGGGCAGGGTGGCGGCAAGCCCGTGCACATCGTGCGCGAGTCGGTGCTGCAGGTGCAGCCGGCCTACGCGGCCGAGCGGCAGGTGCGTCGCCTGCGCCTGAACCCGGGCGAATCCAATGCGCCGCAGGCTTCGTGGATCGCGTCCTACTATCCGGACTCCACCACGGTCAGCCTGACGGTATCGAACCGTCCGCCGTTCAACGTCAATCGCCTGGTCGAAGGCCTGCTCAACTACCCCTACGGTTGCACCGAGCAGACCATCAGCGCGACACTGCCTTGGGTCATGCTGGACGAAGACACGGCCAAGCAGTTCGGCCTGAAGCCGCGCACTCAGGCCGAGCGTGAAGCCAAGGTCGCCGGCGCCATCGGCCGCCTGTCGGGCATGCGCAACGCCGTGGGTTCGTACAACCTCTGGAGCAGCTCGTCCTCGCGCGATGTGTGGCTGACGGCCTATGCCGTGGGCTTCCTGCAGGACGCCCGCGACAAGGGCTTTGCGGTGCCCGAGGCCTCGCTCGACCGTTCCCGCCAGTGGTTGCTCGAGCAAGTGCAGCAGAGCAGCGGTTCGTTCGGCACCTGGTCGGCCAACCTGAAGCGCAACGTCGAATCGGGCCGCCTGGATAGTGGCGACATCAACACGCTGCGCGAAGACCATCGCCGCTTTGCCGGCCTGGCCACCGCCGTGCTGGTGCTGGCGCGCGACAACAAGGCGCCGCTGTCCACGGTGCGCCAGCTGTTCGACAACTACCAGGAACGCGCGCGTTCGCCGCTGCCCCTGATCCAGCTGGCTGCCGCCTTCAAGCTGATGGGCGACGAAGGGCGCATGAAGACCGCGCTGGATCAGGCCATGGCGCGCGAATACGGCATCACCCGCCGCAGCCAGAGCGCCTACTACGACGAGTGGATGGGCGACTACGGCAGCGCCGTGCGTGATTACGCCCTGTCCTATGCCCTGGCCAACCAGTACCAATTGCGCCACGATCGGGTCGAGAACCTGATGTCGCAGCTGGCTGCGCGCCTGGGCAACCGCTCGTACCTGTCGACGCAAGAGCAGATGGCCTTGCTGCTGGCCGCGCGCGCCGCGGGCGGCGACAAGGGCACGCCTTGGGAAGCCACGCTGACCGTCAATGGCGCACGCAAGCCGCTGACCGGCGGCAAGTCCGACCAGACCGTGTCGCTGACCGCGGCCGAGCTGGCGGGCACGCAGCTGGTCAACACCGGCAGCCAGTCGCTGTTCATCGAGTACGACATCCAGGGCAGCCCCATGTCCGTGCCCGCGCCGCGCAACGACGTCATCCAGCTCAAGCGTGGCTGGTACCGTCCTGACGGCAAGCCATGGGATGGCGGCACGTTGCAGACCGGCGACATGCTGGTGGTGTGGGTCCAGGCCAGCGCCAACCAGAACATTCCGGACGGCCTGCTGGTGGACCGCGTGCCCGCCGGCTTCGAAGTCGAGAACCTGAACCTGTCGCAAAGCCCCGAGATGCAGGACTGGAGCATCGGCGGACGCCGCGTGGCCGACGCGATGGCCGACCCCAACATCAAGCACCGCGAATTCCGCGATGATCGTTATGTTGCGGCGGTATCGCTGGGCCGTGGCAAGGTCGATGTGTTCTACCTCGTGCGGGTCGTCACGCCGGGCCGCTATGCGGTGCCCTCGACGGTGGCCGAAGACATGTACCGGCCCGAGATCCGTGGCGTAGGCGAGCAATGGAGCACGGTCGAGATCCGCGATCGCGGCGCCAAGCAGCGTCCTTGACCGCCGCCGCCACCCCGTCGGCGGGCGCTTCGCGCGCCCGCCGCTGGCGGCGGCGCGGCATCTACGCGGCCAGCGTGTTGTTTGCGCTGGCCGCGTTGTTATTCGCGTTCGACCGCCTGTATCCCTTGCCCCCCATCGATTCCGGCGGCGCGGCCGTGGTGGTCGCCGCCGACGGCACGCCCCTGCGCAACTATCCCAGCCGCGACGGCATCTGGCGTTACCCGGTCAAGCCGGACCAGGTGTCTCCCTACTACCTGGATACGCTACTCACGTACGAAGACCGCTGGTTCTACTGGCACCCCGGGGTCAATCCCGTGGCGCTGGCGCGCGCCGGCTGGCAATGGGCGACCAACCGCCGTATCGTCTCGGGCGGCTCGACCCTGACCATGCAAGTGGCGCGGCTGATCGACCCCCAACTGGCCGGCAAGCCGTCGCGGTCGATGGCCGCCAAGCTGCGCCAGGCCTGGCGCGCCGTGCAGCTGGAAATGCACTACAGCAAGGAGGAGATCCTGTCGCTGTACCTGACCCACGCGCCCATGGGCGGCATCGTGGAAGGGGTGGAGATGGGCTCGCGCCTGTGGCTGGGCAAGCCGGCGCGCGATCTCAGCCCGGCCGAGGCCGCCATGCTGACCGCCTTGCCGCAGGCCCCGTCGCGGTTGCGGCCGGACCGCCATCCCGAGGCCTCGCAGGCCGCGCGCGACAAGGTGCTGGACCGCATGGTGGAACTGGGCCGCTGGACGTCTGCGGAAGTGGCCGACGCCAAGATCGAGCGCGTCGTGGCGCCGCCGCTGCGGGCCCGCTGGCTGGCACCGTTGGCCGCGCAGCGCCTGCTGCAGGAAGCGGGCCGCAAGACCGGCGGGCCGCGCCGCCCCGGCACCCGACCGCCGCTGCTGACTTCCACCCTGGACGCCGACATGCAGGCCTCGGTCGAGCGCATGCTGCTGGACCGGGTCGACAACCTGCCGCCCAAGGTGTCCATGGCCGTGTTGGTGATGGACAACGACTCCCTGGAAATCAAGGCCTACGCCGGTTCGGCCGATTTCTCCGATGATTCCCGATACGCCCACGTGGATATGGTGCGTGGCGTGCGCTCGCCGGGTTCTACTCTGAAGCCTTTCCTGTACGCCCAGGCGCTGGATGACGGGCTGATCCACTCGGAAAGCCTGCTGATCGATGCGCCGATGTCGTTTGGCGGCTACGCCCCGGGCAATTTCCAGGCGGCGTTCTCGGGCCCGATCAGTGTGTCGCAGGCCCTGCAACGCTCGCTGAACGTGCCCGCCGTGGACCTCCTGGATCGCGTCGGACCCAGCCGTTTTGCGTCGGTTATGCTCAAAGGCGGCGTCTGGTTACGAATGCCTGCCGGCGCGGAGCCCAATCTGAGCTTGATTTTGGGCGGGGGTGGCACCACATTGGAAGAACTGGTGGGTGCTTACCGGGCCCTGGCCCGCGGCGGCATCTCCGGCCGGCCCCGGCTGCGTCCGGAGCAGCCACGGGTCGAGTCCCGTATGATTAGTGCTGGCGCCGCCTGGATTGTCCGGGACATTCTCGAAGGCGGCGGCCACCCGGACAGGCCGTTCTACCAGTCGGGAAGCCCGGCTCGCCAACTGGCCTGGAAAACCGGGACAAGTTTCGGTTTCCGGGACGCCTGGGCGATCGGAGTGACCGACAGCTGGACAATCGGAGTATGGGTAGGCCGCCCGGACGGCACCCCGAACCCCGGATTTTTTGGGGCGAATGTGGCGGCGCCGCTACTGCAGGACATCGTGGCGGCGCTACCGGAAGGCGCGCAGCATGTCCGCGTCCGGCCCGACACGGTGCAGCCCGTCGTGACGTGCTGGCCGCTGGGCTACAAGCTGGGCAGCGTGCCGTCGGGCGCATGCCCGGAACAGCGCGCCGCCTGGGCTCTGAACGAAACGGTGCCGCCGTCGTTTGCCGGCTACGCCGACGCTTCGCAGGGGCCGTTGCGCCTGGGAGGCGTGGCGACGGGCTCGGTGTTGCGGCCCGTGCCGGGCAGCAAGCAGGTGGCGCTGGATGTGGATGTGCAGGGCGCCGAAGGCGAAGTATGGTGGATGCTCGACGGTCGCGTGGTTGGCCATGGCGTGTCGGGTCGTTCGTTTAATCTAGTGCTGGCGCAAGACGGCCGGTATACGCTTACCGTCATGGACTCGCAAGGCCGCCACGATAGTGTGGTTTTTGAAATCGCTGGCGTTACGCCATGATCGGCATAGAATATGAATCGTGTATTTGACCGCTTCGATGCGTTACGGAGGAAGCGTGATTTCCCAAGAGCTTGAAGTCAGCCTGCATATGGCTTTCGTCGAGGCCCGTTCGGCCCGGCACGAATTTATTACCGTCGAGCATCTGCTCTTGGCGTTGCTCGACAACGCTTCGGCAGTCGAAGTGTTGCGCGCCTGCGCCGCCAACCTTGACGACCTGCGCCGCAACCTGCGCCAGTTCGTTTCGGAAAACACCCCGGTGATTCCCAGCGGCGCAGAAGTCGACACGCAACCGACGCTGGGTTTCCAGCGCGTGATCCAGCGCGCGATCATGCATGTGTCCGCGGGCGGCACCGGCAAGAAGCCGGTGACCGGCGCGAATGTGCTCGTGGCCATTTTCGGCGAAAAGGATTCGCACGCCGTGTACTACCTGCAACAGCAGGGCGTCACGCGGCTGGACGTCGTCAATTTTCTGTCGCATGGCATTACCAAACAGCCACAGGTGGAGTCCGCCGCCGTGCAGAAAGAGCAGCAGACCAATGGTGAAGAGCAGGGCGAATCGCGCCAGTCGCCGCTGGACCAGTACGCGACCGATCTGAACGCTGCGGCGCTGGCTGGCCGCATCGACCCCCTGATCGGACGCGAGCACGAAGTCGAGCGCGTGATCCAGGTGCTGTGCCGCCGCCGCAAGAACAACCCGCTGCTGGTCGGCGAGGCCGGCGTGGGCAAGACCGCCATCGCCGAAGGCCTGGCCTGGCGTATCACGCGCGGTGAAGTTCCCGAGATCCTGCAAGCTGCACAAGTGTTCGCGCTGGACATGGGCGCGCTGCTGGCGGGCACCAAGTACCGCGGCGATTTCGAACAGCGTCTGAAGGGCGTGCTCAAGCAGATTCGCGGCAACCCCGATGCGATCCTGTTCATCGACGAAATCCACACGCTGATCGGCGCCGGTTCGGCCTCGGGCGGCACGCTGGACGCGTCCAACCTGCTCAAGCCGGCCCTGTCCTCGGGCCAGCTCAAGTGCATTGGCGCCACCACCTACACCGAATACCGCGGCGTCTTTGAAAAAGACCACGCACTGTCGCGCCGCTTCCAGAAGATCGACGTGCCGGAACCCAGCGTCGAACAGACCGTGCAGATCCTGCGCGGCCTGAAGAGCCGCTTCGAAGAGCACCACAATGTCCGCTATTCCGCCGCCGCGCTGTCGGCCGCCGCGGAATTGTCGGCGCGCTTCATCAACGACCGCCACCTGCCCGACAAGGCCATCGACGTGATCGATGAGGCCGGTGCCGCGCAGCGCCTGTTGCCGCGTTCGCGCCAGAAGAAGGTGATCGGCAAGGTCGACATCGAAAACATCGTTTCCAAGATCGCGCGCATTCCGCCGCAGTCCGTCTCCAACGACGACCGCAGCAAGCTCGCCACGCTGGACCGCGACCTCAAAACCGTGGTCTTCGGGCAAGACAACGCCATCGACGCGTTGGCGGCCGCCATCAAGATGGCGCGCTCGGGCCTGGGCAAGCCGGAAAAGCCGATCGGCGCCTTCCTGTTCTCCGGCCCGACCGGGGTGGGCAAGACCGAAGTCGCACGCCAGCTGGCGTTCACGCTGGGCGTCGAACTGCTGCGCTTCGACATGTCCGAATACATGGAACGCCATGCGGTGTCGCGCCTGATCGGCGCGCCTCCCGGATACGTGGGGTTCGACCAGGGCGGCCTGCTCACCGAAGCCATCACCAAGCAGCCGCACTGCGTGCTGCTGCTCGATGAAATCGAAAAGGCCCACCCGGACGTCTTCAATATCCTGCTGCAGGTCATGGACCACGGCACGCTGACGGACAACAACGGCCGCAAGGCGGATTTCCGCAACGTCATCGTCATCATGACGACGAACGCGGGCGCCGAAACCTTGAACCGTCCATCCATCGGCTTTGCCAACTCGCGGGTGGTGGGCGACGAAATGGCGGAAATCCGCCGCATGTTCACGCCTGAATTCCGCAACCGCCTGGACGCGATCATCCCGTTCGCGCCGCTGGATCGCGAGATCATCCTGCGCGTGGTCGACAAGTTCCTGATGCAGCTCGAAGACCAGTTGCATGAACGCCGCGTGGAAGCGGTATTCACCACGCGCCTGCGCGACCACCTGGCCAAGGAAGGCTTCGACCCGCTCATGGGCGCCCGTCCGATGCAACGCCTGATCCAGGACACCATCCGGCGCGCGCTGGCCGACGAGCTGCTGTTCGGCAAGCTGGTCGACGGCGGCACGGTCACGGTCGACCTGGACGACGACAACAAGGTCACGCTGGACTTCGACGACCACGGCAAGCCGCCGTCGGCCGCGCCTGACAAGCAGGAAGTCGAGCTCGTCGATTAGGCCTATGATCCCCGACGCGGACCGCCAGCCGCTGATCGAGTGCGAACACTGCGCAAGCATCTATCGCCGACATCAGCTTGAACCTGGCGAGACCGCCAATTGCGCCCGCTGCGGTGCCACCTTGTGGCGCTACAGCGGGCTTACTTTGTCCAATTGGCTGGCGCTCGCCATTTCCGCCCTGATCATCTTCGGCGTGGCCAACGCCTACCCGGTCGCATCGATGTCGGTGCAGGGCATGGTGCAGCAGGCATCCCTGCTCGATGCCATTTCCATCACCTGGCGCCAGGGCCACTATGTCGTAGCCATCATGACCGGCCTGGCAGGCTTTGCCTTGCCGCTGTTGCAGCTGACCGTCTTGCTTTGGGTGCTGGGCCCGTTGTCGCGTGGTGCGGAACCCGCGGGATTCCAAGGCGCGATGCGCCTGTTGGGCTTGCTGCGGCCATGGTGCATGGTGCCGGTGTTTCTGCTGGGGGTGCTGGTGGCCGTGGTGAAGCTGGCCGGCATGGCGGCGGTGTCACCGGGCATTGGCCTGGCGGCCTTCGGCATCCTGACCATCCTGCTGACCATGCTGGGCCGGCTGACGCCGCACGTGTTGTGGCGCTACGCGGAATCCGCCGGGGTCGTGCCGGTGCATGTGCCCGAAGCAGGGCCCGACGTGGTGCTGACCGGTTGCCACGTCTGTGGCCAGGTGCAGGCGCTGCCGCGCAACGGCGACCCCGAAGAAGAACACCACTGCGTGCGCTGCCACGCCGTGGTGCATTACCGCAAGCCCGACCACCTGGCTCGTACCTGGGCGCTGTTGCTGGCCGCCGTGGTGTTCTATATTCCCGCCAACGTGTTGCCCGTCATGAAGGTCAGTTCGGTACTGGGCGACAGCGCCCATACCATCCTGGGCGGCGTGGTCGAATTGTGGAATATGGGGTCATGGGACATCGCGCTGATCGTCTTCATTGCGAGCGTGGCGGTGCCGCTGACCAAACTGCTGGCGCTGATCCTGCTATTGTTGACCGAACAATGGCGCAGCACGACGAATCTGCGGCCGCGCACGCGGTTGTATGAGATGGTCGAGTTCATTGGTCAATGGTCGATGCTGGACGTGTTCGTGGTGATATTGCTGGCGGCCCTGGCCGACTTCCAGGGGCTGATGGAAATCAGTGCCGGCGCGGGCGCCGCGGCATTCGGCGTGGTCGTGATCCTGACCATGCTGTCTGCCATGAGCTTTGACCTGCGCCGCAGCTGGGATCTGGAAGACGCAAGCGAGCTCGACATGGAACGGCCCGTGACAGGCAAGCGGCGAGAGCCGGCGTCCGCCGCGGGCACGGAAATGGGCTGACGCGTCGGACGGCTCGCCTGCGGGGCGGGGCCGAAACGCGTTTACCGATTAAGAAGAAAAGGAAAAAACAGATGTCCGACCAAGCCCCTGGATCTGGTGAAGAGAAGTTTGCGTCACCGACCATTTCGCGCAAGCGCAAGAGCCGGATCTCATGGATCTGGCTGGTGCCCGTGGTTGCCGCGCTGATGGGCCTGTCGCTGGTGGTGCGCACCTGGATGCAGGCCGGGCCGGATCTTGCCATCGAATTCAACACCGCCGAAGGGCTGGAAGTCGGCAAGACGCAGCTGCGCTACAAGGACGTGAACGTCGGCACGGTGAAGTCCATCGGCTTCAATAGCGATCGCAGCAAGGTGGTGGTGCAAGCCGAATTGTCCAAGGATGTGGCCGACCTGGCGCGCGAGGGCACCAATTTCTGGGTGGTGCGGCCGCGGCTGGATGTCAGCGGCGTGTCGGGGCTGGGCACGTTGCTGTCGGGCGCCTACATCGGCGTGGATGCCGTGGAAAGCAAGGGCGCGGCCAAGAAGGCCACCAAGCTGCACTTCGTGGGCCTGGAAACCCCACCGGCCGTGACGCACGACCGCGCCGGCAAGCGCTTCAAGCTCAAGGCGTCGGACCTGGGGTCGCTGGATATCGGCTCGCCGGTGTATTTCCGCCGTATCAACGTGGGCCGCGTGATCGGCTACGCGCTGGACAAGACGGGCGACGCCGTGAACGTCGAAGTCTTCGTGGATGCGCCCAACGACAAGTTCGTCACCAATGGCACGCGTTTCTGGAACGCCAGTGGCGTGGACTTCAGCGTCAATGCCGACGGCCTGAAGGTGCGCACGCAGTCGCTGGTGTCGATGGCAGTGGGTGGCGTGGCGTTCGAACCGGTCTACAGTGCGCGTGATGCCGCGACGCCGGCGCCGGCCGATGCGCGTTTTGAGCTGTACGCCACGGAAACGGCCGCCAAGGCCAATCCGGACGGCGAGGCCTTCCCGATCCGCATGCGCTTTGACCAGTCGATCCGCGGCTTGTCCGTGGGCGCATCGATCGATTTCTCGGGCATCACGCTGGGCAATGTCACCCAGATCAACCTGGACTTCGACCCCGTCAGCAAGCGCTTCTATTCGCTGGTGGACGCCACTCTGTATCCGGAACGCCTGGGCCGGGTCTACGAGGAAGTGCGCGCCCGCGCCGTCGAAGACGGTGACGAGGCGGGCGGCCGCCTCTTGGGCATCATGATCAAGCATGGCCTGCGCGCCCAGCTGCGCACCGCCAATCTACTGACCGGCCAGCTGTATGTGGTGCTGGACGACTTCCCCAATGCCAAGCCGGTGGACTTCAAGATGTCCAGCCCGGCCTTGATCCCGACCGTGCCGGGCAACCTGGATCAACTGCAGCAGCAGGTCAGCAACATCGTCGCCCGGATCGACAAGATTCCGTTCGACAAGATCGGCGAAGACCTGCGCACCACGCTGGCCAGCACGTCCAAGCTGATGACGCGCCTGGACAAGCAGGTGGCGCCGCAAGCGCAAGGCGTGCTCAAACAGGCCCAGGAATCGATGGCCAACCTGAACGCGCTGCTGGCGTCGGACGCCTCGTTGCCGGTCAACGCCGAAAAGGCCATGCAGGAACTGAGCCGCGCTGCCCGGTCGCTGCGCGCGTTGGCCGACTTCCTGCAATCGAACCCCGAATCGTTGCTGCGCGGTCGCGGCGACGACCCGATCCCCGGCGCTGGCCCGGTCAGGAACTGAACCCATGCCTATCCTTCGCTCCCGATCCTTGCGCCCGGCCCTGGGCCATTCCGCCCGGCGACTGTCCCGCGCCGCTCCCGCGCTGGCGCTGGCTGCATGGTTGGCCGGCTGCGCCTCGTCGCCGCCGGTGCACTACTACACGCTGCAGGGGCCATCGGCGCCCGCACCCGCCGTACCGCGCGCGGCGGCGCCTTTCCTGATCGATGTGCAGGGCGTCAACGTGGCGGCCCAGGCCGACCAGCCGCAACTGATGGTGCGCACGGGCGACGGCAGCGTGTCGGCCCTGTATTCCGAACGCTGGAGTTCGCCCCTGGGCGATGAAATCCGTGGCGCGCTGTCGGATGCGCTCAAGCATGACCTGGGCGCGCTGGACGTGCAGGTGGTCAAACCCGGTCCCACCGCGCCGGTCTGGCGCATACAGACCGACGTGCAACGTTTCGACCTGGTCGCGGACCGCATGGCGCAACTGGATGCCACCTGGCGGGTACGACCGGTGAACCTGAAGGGCAACGGCCTGCTGTGCCGCAGCGTGGTCACGGTGAACGTGTCCGATGCGGCGGGCGATTCCGCCGCTGGCGGGTCGGGGTCGAAGCTGGCGCCGACGTCGGGCGTGCCCGGGTTGGTCGCGGCGCAGCAGCGTGCCGTGGTGGCGCTGGCAGGCGCCATGGCGTCCGCCATTCGGGGCCAGACGCCCGACAGCGGCGGGGTCGTGCAGATGCTGGGTTGTTCGCCGTTGCCGGACTGAACCAGTTCATCTGTAAAAAAGGTCAGGGCCGCTGTCAAAAACCCGCCATGATCTCAATCGGTTAACCCTAGGGTTAACCTTAGTACAAACCCGGTTGCAACCTGATTAGCATACGGTCCTACCGATGCCGGGCCTCGCTGTGGGCCCGGTGTGACCTTTGCCATGCGACAGGAAGCAATCTCTTATGGCCAGCACCACCCTCGGCGTCAAAGTCGATGACGCGCTACGCGACCGCCTGAAGGCCGCCGCGCAAAAGCTCAACTGCACGCCGCACTGGCTGCACAAGCAGGCAATCCTCTCCTACCTGGACAAGATCGAGCGCGGCCATCTGCCCGCCGAAATGTCCCACCTGGGCGGGGAAGAGGGCGCCGATGACGAGGGTAGCGATCACCCCGCCGCCGCCACGCCGCCGTTCTACGAATTCGGCCAGGATGTGCAGCCGCAATCGGTGCTGCGCGCGGCCATCACGGCGGCCTATCGCCGTCCCGAGCCGGAATGCGTGCCGCTGCTGCTGGGCCAGGCCCGCATGCCGAACCTGGAAAAGGTGCATGCGATGGCCACCGACCTGGTCAAGAAGCTGCGCGGCAAGCGCACCGGCGGCGGGGTCGAGGGGCTGATCCAGGAATTCTCGCTGTCCAGCCAGGAAGGCGTGGCGCTGATGTGCCTGGCCGAGGCGCTGCTGCGCATTCCCGACCGTGCCACGCGCGATGCGCTGATTCGCGACAAGGTCGCCCGCGGTGACTGGAAGTCGCACATGGGCGGCTCGCAATCGCTGTTCGTCAACGCCGCGACCTGGGGCCTGATGATCACCGGCAAGCTGGTGGCCGTGAGCAGCGAGCAGTCGTTGTCCAAGGCGCTGACGCGCCTGATCGGCAAGGGCGGCGAGCCGCTGGTGCGCAAGGGCGTGAACATGGCCATGCGCATGATGGGCGAGCAGTTCGTGTCGGGGCAGACCATTTCCGAAGCGCTGGCCAACAACCGCAAGATGGAAAGCCGCGGTTTCCGCTATTCGTACGACATGCTGGGCGAAGCGGCTACCACGGCCGAAGACGCGGATCGCTATTACGCGTCGTACGAGCAGGCCATCCATGCCATCGGCAAGGCGGCGGCCGGCCGTGGCATCTATGAAGGCCCGGGCATCTCGATCAAGCTGTCGGCGCTGCACCCGCGTTATTCACGTGCCCAGCGCGAACGCGTCATGGCCGAATTGCTGCCGCGCGTGAAGGCGCTGACGATCCTGGCGCGCAGCTACGACATCGGCCTGAACATCGATGCCGAAGAAGCCGACCGCCTGGAAATCTCGCTGGATCTGCTGGAAGCGCTGTGTTTCACCCCTGAGCTGGAAGGCTGGAGCGGCATCGGTTTCGTCATCCAGGCCTACCAGAAGCGCGCCCCGTTCGTGATCGACTACGTCATCGACCTGGCTCGCCGCAGCCGCCATCGCGTGATGGTGCGGCTGGTCAAGGGCGCCTACTGGGACAGCGAGATCAAGCGCGCCCAGGTCGATGGCCTGGAAGGCTATCCGGTCTACACCCGCAAGGTCTACACCGACGTGGCCTACCTGGCCTGCGCTCGCAAATTGCTGGGCGCGCCGGAAGCCGTTTACCCGCAGTTCGCCACGCACAACGCCTACACGCTGGCGGCGATCTACCAGCTGGCCGGCCAGAACTACTACCCGGGCCAGTACGAATTCCAGTGCCTGCACGGCATGGGCGAGCCGCTGTACGACGAAGTGGTGGGCCCGTTGGCGCAAGGCAAACTGAACCGCCCGTGCCGCATCTACGCGCCGGTCGGCACGCACGAAACGCTGCTGGCCTACCTGGTGCGCCGCCTGCTCGAGAACGGCGCCAACACCTCGTTCGTGAACCTGATCGGCGACGACACCATTCCCGTCGAAACGCTGGTGGCTGATCCGGTGGACGCGGCCTCGCGCATCGTGCCGCTGGGCGCGCCGCACGAGAAAATTCCGCTGCCGCGCGAGCTTTACGGCAATCCGCAGCAAGGGGCGCGCGCCAATTCGGCCGGTCTGGACCTGAGCAATGAACATCGCCTGGGGTCGCTGTCGGCCGCGCTGTTGACCAGCGCCGCCACGCCCTGGCGCGCCGCGCCGATGCTGGGCGAGGGCGCCGATGCCTGGGATGCGGCCCGCGCGATCGAAGTGCGCAACCCCGCCAACCTGCGCGACATCGTGGGCCACGTGATCGAAGCCAACGGCGACGAGGCCGAGGCCGCCTTGCGCGCTGCCGCCAATACGGCGCCCATCTGGCAATCGACGCCTGTGGCCGAGCGCGCGCAATGCCTGCGCCGCGCCGCCCAGCTGCTGGAAGAGCAGATGCAGACCCTGCTGGGCCTGATCGTGCGCGAAGCCGGCAAGTCGCTGCCCAATGCCATCGCCGAAGTGCGCGAAGCCGTGGACTTCCTGCGTTACTACGCGGACCAGGCCGAGCGCGAGTTCGGCAACGACACGCACCGCCCGCTGGGCACCGTGCTGTGCATCAGCCCGTGGAACTTCCCGCTGGCCATCTTCACCGGCCAGGTGGCCGCTGCCCTGGCGGCGGGCAATACCGTGCTGGCCAAGC
This sequence comes from Achromobacter sp. FW305-C-28, assembly GCF_058783235.1. Lineage (NCBI taxonomy): Bacteria > Pseudomonadati > Pseudomonadota > Betaproteobacteria > Burkholderiales > Alcaligenaceae > Achromobacter > Achromobacter sp. FW305-C-28. The sequence continues at coordinate 202,791 of NZ_JBYSYL010000004.1, forward strand.
CCGCCGAACAGACGCCGCTGATCGCGGCGCAGGCGGTGGCGATCCTGCGCGCCGCCGGCGTGCCGGCCGGCGCGGTGCAGCTGTTGCCTGGCCGCGGCGAAACCGTGGGTGCGCAACTGGTGGCCAGCCCCGGCATCCGCGGCGTGATGTTCACCGGGTCCACCGACGTGGCCCGCATCATCGCGCGCACGCTGGCGGACCGCCTGGACGACGACGGCCACACCATTCCGCTGATCGCCGAAACCGGTGGCCAGAACGCGATGGTGGTGGACTCGTCGGCGCTGTCCGAGCAGGTGGTCTTCGACGTGCTGAGCTCGGCCTTTGATTCGGCCGGCCAGCGCTGCTCGGCGCTGCGCGTGCTGTGCGTGCAGGAAGACAACGCCGATCACGTGCTGACCATGCTGCGCGGCGCGATGCGCGAGCTGAGCGTGGGTAACCCCGATCGCCTGTCGGTCGACGTGGGCCCTGTGATCGACACCGAAGCCCGCAACGGCATCCAGCGCCACATCGACGCGATGCGCACGGCAGGCCACCGGGTCGACCAGGGCGAGCTGAACGGCGAATGCCGCCAGGGTACTTTCGTGGCGCCCACCATCATCGAAATCGACGCGGTCAGCGAATTGACGCGTGAAGTGTTCGGCCCGGTGCTGCACGTGGTGCGCTACAAGCGCGAGGAACTGGACGCCTTGCTGGATGCCATCAATGGCACCGGCTACGGCCTGACTTTCGGCGTGCACACCCGCATCGACGAAACCATCGCCCACGTGACCGGCCAGGTCCATGCGGGCAACGTCTATGTCAACCGCAACATCGTGGGCGCCGTGGTGGGCGTGCAGCCGTTCGGCGGCGAATGCCTGTCGGGCACGGGCCCCAAGGCCGGCGGCCCGCTGTATATGTACCGCCTGCTGGGTACGCGCCCCGACGGCCTGCCGCCGGCGCTGGACCCCGCCGCGCCGCTGCCGCAGCGCATTGCGCTGCCGGGCCCCACAGGCGAGACCAATACCTATATGGTCGAGCCGCGTGGCGCCGTGTACTGCGTGGCGGCCACCGAGGCTGGCGCGCGGGCGCAGTGGTCGGCGGCGCGCCTGACCGGCAACCACGCCTGGTTCGCGGACACGCCCGCAGCCCAGGCGCTGCTGGCCGGGCTGGATGCCGAGCAGCAGGGCCAGGCCGGCATTCTGGCCGATGCCGAAGTCGACCAGGCCGATTACCAGGCGGTGCTGTTCGAGGGCGATGGCGACGCACTGCGCACGCTGAATCAGCGCATTGCACAGCGTCCTGGCGCTATCCTGGCGGTGCATGGACTGACGTCTGACGCGCTGGCGGCGGGCGCGGCTTATGTGCCGGAACGCCTCCTGACCGAGCGATCCATCAGCGTCAATACGGCCGCGGCCGGCGGCAACGCCAGCCTCATGACCATCGGCTGAGCGTGACCGAGGGGTAACCCTTGGGTAACCAAGGGTTATCTCCAATATCTAGCGAGGTTGCACTGGAAGCAAAATCCGGTCGCACCTGAAGTTCGATTGCGGCAACCCGGCAATTGGATTCAAACAGAAAAGCCTGGCCCAAAAGCCCAGGAATAACAAAGCCTCATCCGACATACCGGAGGATTCCCATGAAGTTTCGCACCACTTTGAAGCTTGTCGCCGCCGGCATCGCCGCCGCCAGCATGGCCGCCGCTGCCCAGGCCGCCGACGTCAAGTTCGGCTTTGCCGCGCCGCTGACCGGTCCCCAGTCGCACTACGGCGAAGACATGCAGAACGGTCTGAATCTGGCGCTGGAAGAAGCCAACAAGAAGGGCATCAAGGTCGATGGCCAGCCGGCCAAGTTCGTCCTGGTGTCGCGTGATGACCAGGCCGACCCCCGCGTGGGCGTACAGGTCGCGCAGCAACTGGTCGACGAGAACGTCGTCGGCATCCTGGGTCACTTCAATTCGGGCACCACGATCCCCGCGTCGCGCGTCTACCATGAAGCCGGCCTGCCGCAGATCGCCATGGCCACCTCGCCCGAATACACCAAGCAGGGCTACGAAACCACGTTCCGCATGATGACCAGCGACACCCAGCAGGGCGCCGCGGTCGGCAAGTTCATGGTGCAAAGCCTGAAGGCCAAGAAGGTCGCGATCATCGACGACCGCACCGCCTACGGCCAAGGCCTGGCGGACGAAGTCGAGAAGGCCGTCAAGGCCGCCGGCGGCCAGGTGGTTCGCCGCGAATACACGACCGACAAGGCCAACGACTTCACGGCTATCCTGACCAACATCAAGGGCTCGGCGCCCGACGCCATCTTCTACGGCGGCCTGGATGCGCAGTCCGGCCCCATGAAGCGCCAACTGGCCACGCTGGGCCTGAAGTCGCCGCTGGTTTCGGGTGAAATGACCCGTAGCGACACCTTCATCAAGCTGGCCGGCGACGCCGCCGATGGCACCTTTGCCTCGCTGGCCGGCGTGCCGCTGGACAAGATGGCTGCCGGCAAGGACTTCGAAAAGCGCTATCAAGAGCGCTTCAAGAAGGCCCCCGGCGTGTACGCGCCCTACGCTTATGACGGCGCCTGGAACATGATCAGCGCCATCGAAGCCGCTGGCACGGCCAAGCCCGAGAAGTACCTGCCGGAACTGGCCAAGCTGAACCGCAAGGGCGCCACCAGCGAACACATCGCCTACGACAAGAACGGCGATCTGAAAGAAATCTCGGTCACCATCTACGAAGTCAAGAACGGCAAGTGGGAGATGGTCGAGACGATGGTCAGCCAAGCCAACTGAGGCTGCTGCATCCGGCCAGGTCGCGGCTGCGCCGCCCCTGGCCATTGACACCCGCCCGCGCCGCCCGGCGCGGGGGTGCGCCACAAGGGTGGCGGCCCCGCGGGTGCGCCGCGCGCGAGATGCGCGCGATTTTTCCAGGCTTATTCTGCGGCCCCTATGGATATCTTCATTCAACAACTGATTAATGGCGTCACGCTCGGCAGCGTGTACGCCCTGGTCGCCCTTGGCTACACCATGGTGTACGGCATCATCGGGCTGATCAATTTCGCGCATGGCGATGTCGTCATGATCGGCGCGATGGCCGCGACGACGATCGCCATCTCGCTGGTGGGCGGCGACCCGTCCACGTCCGCGTTCGTGGTGCTGGGCCTGGGCCTGCTCGTGTCCGTGCCGCTGTGCATGGCGGTGGGCTGGACGGCCGAGCGCGTGGCCTACCGGCCGCTGCGCCGCGCCCCTCGCCTGGCTGCACTGATCACCGCCATCGGCGTGTCGATCATCCTGCAGAACGTGGCGATGATGAGCTGGGGCCGCAACTATCTGAACTTTCCGCAGGTGTTGACCCCGCAGGTGTTCGAGATCTTCGGCGCCCGCATGAGCACGCTGCAGATCGCCATTGTCGCGATCGCCGCGCTGATCATGGGCGGGCTGCTGGCGGTGGTGCACAAGACCCGCCTGGGTACCGCGATGCGCGCCACCGCGCAGAACCGCGAAGTGGCCGGCCTGATGGGCGTGAACATCAACACCGTCATTTCGGCGGCGTTCCTGATCGGTTCGGCGCTGGCCGCCGTGGCCGGCATGATGGTCGCCACCTACTACGGCGTGTCGCAATACACCATGGGCTTCATGCTGGGCCTGAAGGCCTTCACGGCCGCGGTGCTGGGCGGCATCGGTAACCTGGTCGGCGCGATGGCCGGGGGCCTGTTGCTGGGCATCATCGAATCGCTGGGCGCAGGCTACATCGGCGACCTGACCGGCGGTTTCCTGGGCAGCCACTACCAGGACGTGTTCGCGTTCTTCGTGCTGGTGCTGGTGCTGATCTTCCGTCCGTCCGGCCTGCTGGGCGAGCGCGTGGGAGACCGGGCATGAGCGGCGCCATGAAACACAGCGGGCTGTCCACCCGCAACCTGATTGGCATCGCGCTGATCGGCATCGTGCTGGCGGTGCTGCCGTTCGTGATCGGCATGGCCGGCCAGAGCTGGGTCCGCATCCTGAACTTCGCGTTGCTGTACGTGATGCTGTCGCTGGGCCTGAACATCGTGGTGGGCTTTGCCGGCCTGCTCGACCTGGGCTATATCGCGTTCTACGCGGTGGGCGCCTACACCTGGGCGCTGCTGGCCTCGCCGCACTTCGGGCTGCACCTGCCGTTCTGGGCGATCCTGCCGATCGCGCTGGCGGTGGCATGCCTGTTCGGGGTGCTGCTGGGGGCGCCAACGCTGAAATTGCGAGGCGACTACCTGGCCATCGTGACGTTGGGGTTTGGCGAGATCATCCGTATCTTTCTGAACAACCTGAACGCACCGGTCAACATCACCAACGGGCCGCAGGGCATCAACCGCATCGATACGTTCAAGGTGGGCGAATTCGCGTTCGGCCGCACGGAAAGCCTGCTGGGGATTCGTGTGACCGGGCCGGAGAAGTACTACTACCTGCTGCTGGCGCTGACGCTCATCATCATCCTGGTGTGTGTGCGCCTGCAGAATTCGCGCATCGGCCGCGCCTGGGAAGCGATTCGTGAAGACGAGATCGCGGCCAAGGCCATGGGCATCAATACCCGCAACATCAAGCTGCTGGCCTTTGCCATGGGCGCTTCGTTCGGCGGCGTGGCGGGCGCGCTGTTCGCGTCGATGCAGGGCTTTGTCAGCCCCGAGAGCTTCTCGCTGATGGAATCCATTTCCATCCTGTGCATGGTGGTGCTGGGCGGCATGGGGCATATCCCCGGCGTGATCCTGGGCGCCCTGATCCTGGCCGCGTTGCCCGAGTTTCTGCGGGCCGTGGTCGAGCCGGTGCAGCACATGCTGTTCGGCGCCGTGGTGCTGGACCCCGAAGGCATCCGCATGCTGCTGTTCGGCCTGGCCATGGTGTGCGTCATGCTGTTCCGCCCCGCCGGCCTGTGGCCGTCGGCCGTGCGCAAGCGCGAGCTGGCCACCAAGACCCAGGGAGGTGCGGCATGAGCAAACTGCTGCAAGCCCAGGGCCTGGGCAAGCGTTTCGGCGGCCTGCAGGCCTTGTCGGACGTCAGCTTCGATATCGAGCAGGGCGAGATCTACGGCCTGATCGGCCCGAACGGCGCGGGCAAGACCACGCTGTTCAACGTGCTGACCGGCCTGTACATCCCCGAAGACGGTTCGTGCACGTTCAACGGCCAGTCGATGTCGGGTAAGAAGCCGCACGAAGTGGCACACGCAGGCTTGGCGCGCACCTTCCAGAACATCCGCCTGTTCGCCAACCTGAGCGCGATCGAGAACGTGATGATCGGCCGCCACATGCGTACCCGCGCCGGTGTGCTGGGCGCCGTATTCCGCACTCGCGGCACGCGCGCCGAAGAGGCCGCCATCGAGGCCCGCGCCCAGGAATTGCTGGACTACGTGGGCATCGGCCACCGCGCCAACGACGTGGCGCGCTCGCTGCCTTACGGCGACCAGCGCCGCCTGGAAATCGCCCGTGCGCTGGCGACCGATCCGAAGCTGCTGGCGCTGGATGAGCCGGCCGCCGGCATGAACGCATCGGAAACCGTGGTGCTGCGCAAGCTGATCGAAAAGATCCGCGGTGACGGCGTGACGGTGCTGCTGATCGAACACGACATGAAATTGGTCATGGGCCTGTGCGATCGCGTGCTGGTGCTGGAATACGGCAAGGTGCTGGCCATGGGCAAACCCGCCCAGGTGCAGCGCGACCCCAAGGTCATCGAAGCGTATCTGGGCGCGGGCGCCGCCCAGGATCCGCTGATTCATCAGGAGCGCCCGGCATGACGACGGCAAGCAAACCCCTACTGGAACTGCGCGGCCTGCAGGTCGCGTATGGCGGCATCCGCGCGGTGCGCGGCATCGACCTGCGCGTGGACGAAGGCGAGCTGGTCTGCCTGATCGGCGCCAACGGCGCCGGCAAGAGCACGACCCTGCGCGCCATCTGCGGCCTGGTGCCGCTGGCCGGCGGCGAAGTGCTCTACGGCGGCAAGTCCATCGGCGGGCAGAAGTCGCACGAACTGGTGCGCCAGGGCCTGGTGATGGTGCCGGAAGGCCGCGGCATCTTCGGCCAGCTGACCATCGAGGAAAACCTGGCGATGGGCGCGTACATCCGCCGCGATGCGGCGCAGGTGCGGCAGGATACGGACCGCGTGTTCACGCTGTTTCCGCGCCTGGCCGAACGCCGCAAGCAGGCGGCCGGCACGCTGTCGGGCGGCGAGCAGCAGATGGTAGCCATGGGCCGCGCGATGATCGCGCGCCCCAAGCTGTTGCTGCTGGACGAGCCGTCCATGGGCCTGGCGCCGCTGATGGTCGAGAAGGTCTTCGAGGTGGTGCGCACCATCGCCAGCGAAGGCGTGACGATCCTCTTGATCGAGCAGAACGCCCGCCTGGCGCTGGAAAACAGCCATCGCGGCTACGTGATGGAATCCGGCGAGATCACGCTGTCGGGTCCGGCGCGTGAAATGCTGCATGACCCGAAGGTGCGTGCAGCCTATCTGGGTGAAGTCGAAGAGGTGTAAAAAAACCGGCGCAAGCCGGTTTTTTTATGCCTTAGGCCGGTTGCGCCACGACCCGCTCACGCCCGATCAGCAGGGCGATGACGGCGGCGATCAGGCCGGTTGCGCCGGCGGCAATGAAGGCCATCAGGTAGCTGCCTTGCGATTCGCGCACCAACCCCGCCATCCAGGCCGCGCTGGCCGCGCCCAGTTGGTGGCCGGCGACGATCCAGCCGAACACGATGGGGGCTTCGCGGTCGCCGAAGGCTTCGGTGGCCAGGCGCAGCGTGGGCGGCACGGTGGCGATCCAGTCCAGGCCGAAGAACACCGCGAAGATCGCCAGGCTGTAGAACGAGAAGTCGGAATACGGCAGGTAGATCAGCGCCAGGCCGCGCAGCGCGTAATACACGAACAGCAGCTTGCGCGGATCGTAGCGGTCCGTCAGCCAGCCCGACGCGGTGGTGCCGAAGAGATCGAAGATGCCCATGATCGCCAGCAGGCCGGCGGCTTGCACTTCGGGCATGCCATGGTCACCGCAAAGCGCGATCAGGTGCGTGCCGACCAGGCCGTTGGTGGTGAAGCCGCAGATGAAAAACGTGGCAAACAAAAACCAGAACGTGCGGGTCTTGGACGCCCGGGCCAGGGCGCCGAACGTGGCGGCCACCATGCCGGTGCGCGGCGCGGCGGGGGCAGGCGGAGCATGCGGGTCGCTGCCGAACGGCACCAGGCCGACGCTGGCAGGGCGGTCGGGCACCAGCCACCAGGCCAGCGGCACCAGTGCGGCGGCCGCCGCGGCAACCGTCCAGACCACCCGGGTCCAGTCGCCGGACGAGGCCAGCGCCGCCAGAACGGGCAGGAAGATCAGCGTGCCGGTGGCGGTGCTGGCGGTGAGCAGGCCCATCATCAGGCCGCGATGCCTGGTGAACCAGCGATTGACCACGGTGGCGCCCATGACCACGGCCACTGCGCCCGAACCGATGCCCGAGAACACGCCCCAGGTCATCAGCAGGTGCCAGGGTTGCGTCATGTAGGCGCTGACCGCGCTGGACGCCGCCATCAGCGATAGCGAGAAGATCAGCACGCGCCGCAGGCCGAAGCGTTCCATCGCCGCCGCGGCGAACGGGCCCACCAGGCCATACAGGAAAATGCCGACGGCGGCCGCGAACGAGGTCGAGCTGCGGCTCCAGCCAAAGCGCTCTTCCAGCGGCACCAGCAGGACGCTGGGTGAGGACCGCAGGCCGGCCGACACGAGCAGGGCCAGGAACACTACCGCGACCACGACAAAAGCGTACTTTTGGCCGGCGCGGCGGAAGGGGATGGGGGGTTGGGCTATACTCATGTTACTGACCGGTACGTATTGAGGTTTGCGAATAGTACGTACCGGTCAGTAACATCGTCAAGTGTTTTTTGGCGGCCCCTGTTTACAGGAAAGGAGTATTCGCATGGCCAGCAAATCCGGGCCGACGGGCAAGGCGTCCGCCGCGTCCTCCCCCGCAAAGCCGCTGCTTGCGGCCGACCGCATCCGCAAGACCGCACGCGAGATGTTCTATCGCGACGGCATCCGGGCGGTGGGCGTGGATGCCATCGTCAACCAGGCCGGTGTCACCAAGCCCAGCCTGTACCGCAGCTTCTCGTCCAAGGACGAGCTCGCCGCGGCTTACTTGCGCGACTACGACGCCGAGTTCTGGGGGCGTTTCAACGCCGCTTGCGATGCGCATCCCGGGGATCCGCAGGCCCAATTGCGCGCGTATCTGTCGGGGCTGGGCGTGCGGGCGGTGCAGAACGGCTACCGCGGCTGCGGCCTGACCAACGCCGCGGTCGAGTACCCCGAAGCCGGCCATCCGGCGCGCGTGGTCGCCGTCGAGCACAAGGTGGAACTGCGGCGCCGCTTGACCGCGATGGCGGCGGAAATGGGTGCGCCCGATCCCGAGGCGCTGGGCGACGGGCTGCTGCTGCTGATCGAAGGCGCCTTTGTTTCCAGTCAGTTGTTTGGCGAGGGCGGCCCGGCCGGGCGCGTCGCGGACATGGCCGACAAGCTGATCGCCGCCCATGTGGGCTGCCGTCAGGACTGATGGGCATCTGTTGCGCTGCACAAAAATAGTGCCAGATATGGTGCCTGTGCACCATCATGGTGGTGTTTGTACCCATTGCGCAACGACAGAAATAGTGTCAAGCAAATTATATTGCGACGCAGCAAACGCGGATCTAACATGAAGTCGTGTTGTTCCCCATCGCGCTTTCTCAAGGAGAGAATCATGAGCGATACCGCGTTGAAAAATGCCCGCATGTCGGATGCGCTGGAGCGGTCCCTGATCCGCGAGGCCATCAAGGCGGAAACCCTGTCCGGCCCGTTTTCCCGCATGGGTTGGCGCCGGCTGAAGCTGCGCCTGGCCAGGCTGGGCGGCGCTGTAGGCGAAGTGCTGCACGACATGGACGCCGGCCGTCGCCAGCACCCGGTCGTTTCCGCCCGTCGCTAAGGTTCCGGCAGGGCCCATAAAAAAACGCCAGCGCAAGCTGGCGTTTTTTTATGGCTGGGCCGAAGGCGGCGTGCGATCACACGACCATGTCCACCAGCAGGTAGCCGTCCAGCAGCACGATGCCGACGGTGGCGATGACGGCGGCCCAGGCCCAGGCGCCGCGTAGCGCATGGCGGCCCATCAGGCTCTTGCGGCAGGCCAGCAGCACCAGCGGGCCCAGGGCGAAGGGCAGGGCCAGGCTCAGGATGACCTGGCTCAGCACCAGCAGTTCGTCCGGGTCCTGGCCGCCCGTGAAGATCAGCAGGCCCACGGCCGCGGCGCCGGCGATCAGCCGCGTGGCCAGCGCGCGGCGGCGGTCGGACCAGTTGCTGCGCACCTGGAAGCCTTGCGAGAGGATGCGGCCGGCCAGCACGCCGGTGATGGTCGAACTTTGCCCGGCGGCGTACAGCGCCACGGCGAACACGATGGCGGCGCCGATGCCCAGCGTGTGGCCGATGACGGCGTGGGCATCATCCAGGCTGGAAACGATCATGCCCGAGCCCGACAGGGACGCGGCGGCGACGATCATGATGGCCGAGTTGATCAGCATGGCCACGCCCAGCGACACCACGGTGTCGTTGCGCGCCACCCGCATGGCCATGTCGCGGGCGTCGGCCGGCAGCGCCCGGGCGCGTTGCGCCAGCGAGCCGGAATGGAGGTACAGGTTGTGCGGCATCAGGGTCGCGCCCAGGATGCCCAGCGCGATCAGAAAGCCTTGCGGGTTGCGCAGCGCCTGGCCTGTCTGGGTGATGCCGTGCGCCACTTCCGTCCAGGCCGGATTGGCCTTGAACAGCAGGAACACGAACGAGGCCGCCACGATCGACAGCAGCACGGCGATGACGCGTTCGTGGCGGTCGGCGTTGCCGCGGGTCAGGGCCAGCACGGCAAACGTGCCCACGCCCGTGACGGCCACGCCGCCGATCAGCGGCAGGTTGAACAGCAGGCGCAGCGCGATGGCGCCGCCGATCAGTTCGGCCAGCGCGGTAGCCAGGATGGCGGCTTCGCCGGCCAGCCAGGCGGCCTTGGACATGCGCGGCGAAAGATGGCGGGCGGTGAGGGTGGCCAGGTCTTCGCCGGTGGCCAGCGCCAGGCGCGACACCAGCACCTGGAACCCCAGCGCCAGGATGGCCGACGCGATCACGACCAGCAGCAAGCCATAGCCGAAGCCGCTGCCGCCGGCGATGTCGGTGGCCCAGTTGCCCGGGTCGATGTAGCCCACGGCCACCAGGATGCCCGACCCGACCACCCGGCGCAGGTTGGCCGTCACCTGGGCGTCTTGTGCGTACGCCGCCTTGCCGCCAGAGATCGCATAAATAAATCGGGTCATGATGTTTCCTGAGAATGGTTCTCATTTTCCATAACTCGGGCATGACCGTCAAATTGATTTTCAACAAGCCCGGGATAGGGCAGCCCAATGGCGCCGCCCCATCCCGGCTGGCGGGCCGGTCAGGACTTGAGCTTGGCGTCCATGGTGATCTTGGCGTTCAGCACCTTGGAAACGGGGCAGCCTTTTTCAGCCTTGCGGGCAGCGTCTTCAAACGCCTGGGCCGACGCGCCGGGAATGACGGCTTCGACGGTCAGGTGCACGGCGGTGATGGCAAAGCCGTCATCGGCCTTGTCGAGCGTGACCTCGGCCTTGGTGTCCAGGCTTTGCGCGACCAGGCCGGCTTCGCCCAGGATGTTGGACAGTGCCATGGTGAAGCAGCCGGCGTGGGCGGCGCCCAGCAGTTCTTCGGGATTGGTGCCCGGGGTGTCGCCAAAGCGGGTATTGAAGCCATACGGCTGGCTCTTGAGCGCGCCGCTCTGCGTGGAAATCGTGCCCTTGCCCGTCTTCAGATCGCCCGACCAGGCGGCGGTTGCGGTTTTCTTCATGCGTTGACTCCTGTAGAGGGGAACGCGCCCGTCGCGGACGCGTCCGGTGGGGGAGGCGGGCCGGTAGGGCGGCGCCGCACAATGCCGAAAGGGCATGGGTCATGATACGGCGGCGGCGCGGCGCGGGTGCCCAAAACAGCCCCACGCAACGGCAAGCCGATGTAACGATTGCGGCCGCCACGCCTTGCCAGCGAGGCATGGCGCCGTCACACTTCGCCCTGGCTCAACCCGAACAGGCTTTGGATACAGATGGTAGTGATCGACACCGAACAAACCCGCCGCGCATTGTCGTTCGACGCGGCGATTCCGGCTTTGCGCGAGGCCTTTCGCCAAGGCGCCCACGTGCCGCCGCGCCATGTGCATGCCATTGAATCGGGCGGTGCGCACGGCACCACGCTGATCATGCCGGCCTGGAACGAACAGGGCTATTTCGGCGTCAAGGTCATCAACATCTTTCCCGAAAACACGCGCCAGTCGTTGCCTGGGCTGCACGCTACCTACAACCTGTACAGCGCGCGCACCGGCGTGCCGCTGGCGCAGGTCGACGGCGACCAAGTCACGGTGTTCCGCACCGCCGGCGCCGCCGCGCTGGGCGCCTCGTACCTGGCCCGCCCCGATGCGCGGGTGCTCACCATCGTCGGCTCCGGCCGCATCGCCGGGCTGGTGGCCCAAGCCATGCGCACCGTGCGCCCGATCGACAAAGTGCTGGTCTGGAACCTGCGCCCGGCCGGCGCCGACGCGCTGGCGGCCGCGCTGCGCGAACAGGGCTTCGATGCCACCAGCACGCCAGACCTCGAACAGGCCGTGCGCCAATCCGATATCGTCAGCTGCGCCACGCTGTCCACCGAACCGCTGGTGCGCGGCGCCTGGCTGCGCCCGGGGACCCACCTTGACCTGATCGGCAGCTTCAAGCCCGACATGATCGAAACCGACACCGCCTGCTTTGACGGCACGACGGTCTACGTGGATACCGACGAAGCCCCCACCAAGGCCGGCGATCTGCTGGCTGCGTTCCAGGCCGGCGTGCTGGCGCGTGAAGGTATCCGCGGCACGCTCACCGACCTGGTGCAGGGCCGCGCCCCGGGCCGCACCGATGCGCGCGAAATCACCGTGTTCAAGGCCGTGGGCAGCGCCCTTGAAGACCTGACGCTGGCCGCGCTGGTCTACGAGGCCCGCGCCGGTCAGGCAAAATAGCGGCATCCGCATTTCTTCCTTTCCGCGAGTTGCCGTCATGTCCCGCACTTTTCTCCGTTACGCCTGCGCTGTCGCGCTGGTCGTCCCCGCCCTGTCCGCCCGCGCCGACATCGTGATCGGCGTGGACGTGTCCACCACCGGCCCGGCCGCGGCGATCGGCATCCAGACCAACAACGCGATCCGCCTGTGGCCGGCCACGTTGGGCGGCCAGCCGGCGCGCTACGTGGTGCTGGACGACGGCACCGACGTCAGCCGGGCCGTCAAGAACCTGCGCAAGCTCACATCCGAAGACAAGGTCGACGCCATCGTCGGGCCCAACACCACCGCCGCGGCCCTGGCCGCGCTGGACGTGCTGGCCGAAACGCGCACGCCGATGATCGCACTGGCCGCATCCAGCGTCATTGTCGAGCCGATGTCCGACCCCAAGCGCGCCTGGGCCTTCAAGATGCCCCAGAACGATTCGCTGATGGCGACGGTGCTGGTCGAAGACATGAAAAAGAAAGGCGTAAAGAACGTGGCCTTCATCGGCTTTGCCGATTCCTACGGCGACAGCTGGTGGAAGGAATTCTCGGCCGCCGCCGGCGCCGACCTGAAGATCGTGGCGCAAGAACGCTTCCAGCGCACCGACGCGTCGGTGGTGGGGCAGGTGCTCAAGGTCATCGCCGCCAAGCCCGATGCCGTGCTGATCGCGGGCGCCGGCACGCCGTCGGCCCTGCCGCAGAAGACGCTGCTTGAACGCGGCTACACCGGCACCATCTACCAGACCCACGGCATCGGCACGCTGGAATTCCTGCAGGTCGGCGGCAAGGACGTCGAAGGCACGCTGTTCCCCACTGGCCCGGGCGTGGTGGCGCGCGAGCTGCCGGATTCCAACCCGGTCAAGAAGGTGGCCGTGGCCTTTGCCGACCAATACGAACGCCAGTACGGCGCCAACACGCTGACCCAGTTCGCCGGCGATGCCTATGGCGCCTGGATGCTGCTGGATTCCGCCGTGGCGCGCGCCCTCAAGACCGGCGCCAAGCCCGGCACCCCGGAATTCCGCGCCGCCTTGCGCGACGCCCTGGAAAACACCCGTGATCTGGTCGTGCCCAATGGCGTGCTCAATATCTCGAAAGACAACCACCAGGGCTTTGACGAGCGTGCCCGCGTCATGGGCGTCGTGCGCGACGGCAAGTTCTCGTACGCGCAATAGGGGCCGCAAGGCTCAAAAAAAATAAGGGACGACATAGTCGTCTACCCTTCGTAACGTGTTCTAACCTGTCATAGGGCAGCACACGGGAAAAGCAGGCTTAGGCCTGCTTTTTTTCATCCATATCATTAGAGGTGAAATGATTTAATGTCGTATCATTTTTAGCGAAGCCATGTACCTAGAAATAAATTCGGGAGAAAAAGACCATGACCCTGCGAACCCCCCGCCGCCTGCTGTTGGCCCTGAGCCTGGGCCTGTTGGCCGCGTGCTCCGATTCCGGCGGCGACAAGGCCGCGGCCGGCAACGCGCCTGCTGCGGCCAACACGCTGGAGGCTGCCAAGGCGGCCGGCAAGATCCGCATCGGCTATGCCAACGAGGCGCCGTTCGCCTTCATGGATAGCAAAGAGGCCAAGGTCACCGGTGAATCCGTGGAAATCGCGCGGGTGGTGCTCAAGCGCATGGGCATCAACGAGGTCGAGGGGGTACTGACCGAGTTTGGTTCGCTGATCCCGGGCCTGCAGGCCAAGCGTTTCGACATCATCGCGGCGGGCATGTACGTGACGCCCGAACGCTGCGGCCAGGTGGCGTTTTCCGACCCGACCTATGGCGTGGGCCAGGCTTTCCTGGTCAAGCAGGGCAACCCCAAGAACCTGCATAGCTACGAAGACGTGGTGAAGAACCCCGACGCCAAGCTGGGCGTAGTGGTGGGCGCCATCGAGTCCGAGTATGCGTCCAAGGTCAAGGTGCCGCCGGGCCAGATGGTGGTGTTTCCCGATGCGGTCAGCGCGCTGTCCGGCGTGCAGGCGGGCCGCGCGGATGCCTATGCGGCAACCGCCCTGACCATCAACGACCTGATGGGCAAGACCGATGCCGGCAGCGGCCTGGAAAAGGCCGATCCGTTCACCGACCCGGTGATCGATGGCAAGGGCGTGCGCGGTTATGGCGCCTATGCCTTCCGCCCCGACGACAAGGCTTTTGCCGATGCCTTCAACGCCGAGCTGGCCAAGTTCATCGGCACCGAAGAGCACAAGCAACTGGTGGCGCCGTTTGGCTTTACGCCGCAGGAATTGCCCAACGGCGTCACGGCCGCCAAGCTCTGCGCCGGCCAATAGGAGGCGCCGATGCAGCTCATATCCGAACATATCGCCGAGCTGGTGCCGCCGTTGCTGGAAGGGCTGGCGGTGACGCTGGAAATCATGGCGGGCGCCGTGGTGCTGGCCGTGCCCCTGGCGCTGGCCGCGGGCATCGGGCGCCTGTCCACCCTGCGGCCGGTGCGCTGGCTGGCGTCGATCTATGTAGAGGTCTTTCGCGGCACGTCGGCCCTGGTGCAGCTGTTCTGGTTCTATTTCGTGCTGCCGCTGTTCGGCGTGCAACTGCCGGCCATGCTGGTGGGCATCGTGGTGCTGGCCCTGAACGCCGGCGCCTACGGCGCGGAAGTGGTGCGCGGTGCGATTCGCGCGGTGCCGCCAGGCCAGCGCGAAGCGGGCGTGGCGCTGAACCTGACGCGCGGCCAGATCATGCGCCGCATCGTCGTGCCGCAGGCCATTCCGGCCATGCTGCCGCCGGCCGGCAACCTGCTGATCGAACTGCTCAAGAACACCGCGCTGGTGTCGCTGATCACCATCACCGACCTGACCTTCCGCGGCCAGCTGCTGCGCAGCGAAACCCTGCGCACGACCGAGATCTTTGCGCTGATGCTGCTGATGTACTTCGCGGTGGCGCTCTTGATCACCGCGGGCGTGCGCCTGCTTGAACGGAGGGTCCGCGTCCGATGAAACCGATATTCGACTGGTCCTTCGCCCTGGAAATCCTGCCCACCCTGGGCTCGGCGTTGATCATCACCATCCAGGCCACCGTGCTGGGCATGCTGGTGGCCGTGACGCTGGGCCTGGCATTGGCCCTGCTGCGGCGTTCGCGCCTGGCGATCGTGTCGCTGCCCACGGCATTCGTGATCGAGTTCGTGCGCAGCACGCCGCTGTTGGTGCAGATGTATTTCCTGTTCTATGTGATGCCGTTGACCGGGGTGCAGATGTCGCCGCTGGCGACCGGGATCGTGGCGCTGGGGCTGCACTACGCGACCTATTGCGCCGAGGTCTACCGCGCCGGCATCGAGGCGGTGCCGCGCGGTCAGCTGGAAGCCGCCCGCGCCCTGAACATGTCGCCCTGGCGCACCGCCGTCGGCGTGGTGCTGCCGCAGGCGATTCCGCCGGTGGTGCCGGCGCTGGGCAATTACCTGGTGGCCATGTTCAAGGACACGCCGCTGCTATCCGCCATCACCGTGGTGGAACTGCTGCAGCAAAGCAAGATGATCGGGTCCAGCACCTTCCGCTACACCGAGCCCCTGACCCTGGTCGGCGTGCTGTTCCTGGTGCTCAGCCTGGTCGCGGCCTGGGGCGTGCGTGGCCTGGAGGCCCGACTGCAACGATACGGAGGAAAGCGATGAGCGCAAGCGTCACCATCAAGAACCTGCACAAGCGCTACGGCGAACTCGAGGTGCTGCGCGGCATCAACCTGGAGATCCCGGCCGGCCAGACCGTCGCGGTGATCGGCCCGTCCGGTTCGGGCAAGTCGACCCTGCTGCGCGTCCTGATGACGCTGGATCGGCCCAGCAGCGGCGATATCGAGATCGATGGCCAGGCGATGTGGACCGACGAGCAGGGCCGTCCGGCCGGACCCAATTCCGAACATCTGCGGCGCGTGCGCGGCAAGATCGGCATGGTGTTCCAGCACTTCAACCTGTTCCCGCACATGACCGCGCTGGGCAACACCATGGAAGCGCCGGTGCACGTGCTGGGCATGTCGCGCGACCAGGCCCGCGAGCGCGCCGTGGAATACCTGGACATGGTGGGGCTGGGCGACAAGCTGGATGTCTATCCGGCGCAGTTGTCGGGTGGGCAGAAGCAGCGTGTCGGCATCGCCCGCGCCTTGGCCATGTGCCCCGAGATCATGCTGTTCGACGAAGTGACGTCGGCGCTGGACCCGGAGCTGGTGGGCGGCATCCTGCAGATCCTGCGCGACCTGGCGGCCCGGCGCAGCATGACGATGATCATCGTCACCCACCAGATGAAATTCGCCGAGCGCAGCTCCGACCGGACCCTGTTTTTCGACGAGGGCAACATCGTCGAGGACGCCGAGTCGCAGACACTGTTCAGCTCGCCCAAAGAGGCGCGCACCCGCCAGTTCCTGGACAGCGTCATCGAAGGCCAGTAGCGCGGCCGGGCCGCAGGCGGCGTGCGCCGCCTGCCTCGTCCGCCAGCGCGCGGGGCAGCCAGGGCGTTGATGCGTCTGTGTCCCGCAGTCAGCACCCCCAGCCGTTTAACCCTGCTGCGGCCGTTGGGATTTGCGGGCGCGCGCGCCGGGCGGCGCTATGCTGTGCATCCGCGTCCTTCGCCCGGAGTTCCTTGCATGAGTCACCTGTTCAGTCCCACGTCAGTCGGCAATGTCGACCTGGTCAATCGCATCGTCATCGCACCCATGTGCGAGTACTCGGCCGACGAGGGCCGGGCCACCGATTGGCACATGATCCACCTGGGCCACCTGGCCCTGTCGGGGGCGGCGCTGCTGTTCACCGAAGCGACCGCGGTCGAGGCCGACGGCCGTATTTCCCCGGGGGACCTGGGGCTGTGGTCGGATGAGACCGAGGCCGCGCTGGGCCGGGTGGTGCAGGCGGTGCGGCGCTATTCGCCGATCAAGCTGGGCATTCAATTGGGCCATGCGGGCCGCAAGGCGTCCAGCCATGCGCCCTGGGAAGGCGGCCAGCTGGTGCCGCCCGAGCAGGGCGGCTGGCAGGGCTGGGCGCCATCGGCGATTGCCCACAATGCGTCCGAGCCGCCGCCGCGCGCGCTGGACGCGGCCGGCCTGGCGCGGGTGCGCGATGCCTTCGTGGACAGCGCCCGCCGCGCCATTCGCCTGGGTTTCGATGCGATCGAGCTGCATGCCGCTCACGGCTACCTGCTGCACCAGTTCCTGTCGCCCCTGGCCAACCAGCGCGACGACGAATACGGCGGCTCGCTGGAAAATCGCATGCGCTTTCCGCTGGAAGTCTTCCGCGCGGTGCGTGAGGTGACCCCGGCGTCGGTGGCACTGGGCGTGCGCGTGTCGGCGACCGACTGGGTCGACGGCGGCTGGGACCTGGAACAGACCCAGGCCTTTGCACTGCGCATCAAGGAACTGGGCGGCGAGTTCATCGACGTCTCCAGCGGCGGCGTGTCGTCGCAGCAGAAGATTCCGGTGGGTCCGAATTACCAGGTGCCGTTCGCCGACGCGATCAAGCGCGCGGTCGGCCTGCCCACCATCACCGTGGGCCTGATCACCGAGGCGCAGCAAGCCGAGGACATCCTGGCCAATGGCCAGGCCGACATGGTGGCCCTGGCCCGCGGCATGCTGTACGACCCGCGCTGGCCGTGGCACGCGGCCGCGCAACTGGGCGGCCAGGTCAGCGCGCCGCGCCAGTACTGGCGGTCGCAGCCGCGCGAGCAGAAGGAATTGTTCGGCGAAACGCGCTTCGGCCAGCGCTAGCCGCCGCAGCAGCCGGGCGACGTACGCGAGTCCGCCACCCGCCCAGACCGATGCGCCATGAAAAACGCCGCTTTTCAAAGCGGCGTTTTTCTTGTGGCCTTGCGGTGACGCGCGAGCCTTACAGCTTGGCGTAGGCGGCTTCCAGATCGCGGTGCAGCAGGTCGGCAAAGCCGGCTTGCGAGGCATCGTGTTGCGACAGCAGGCGGGCCAGCACGACGTTGTCTTCTTCGCCGTTCCAGATCTTGATGTAGGTGCCTTCCTTGTAGCCGTGTTGCTGGCGGAAGATGTTCAGCACGTTCTTGGACACATACTGGGTGTAGGCATCGTTCCAGGTCATTTCGCAGACGGTCATGCTCTGTTCCAGCAGCTTGAAGCTGGCGCGGCCGCAGACGGCCAGGCCGCCGATCAGTTCCAGCAGTTCCGGCACCGTCAGGCTGGCCAGCGCGTAGCTCTTGCCATCCAGCGTCACCGAGGCCGGGCCGGCCAGGTCGGCCACCAGCGCGGCGGCGGCCGCGCTGACGTCGCCCTTGGACTGCACGATGGTGTGCGACAGGTAGAAATGCAGGATGTCGACCAGTTCCATCTGCACCTGGGGCAGGTCGATGGTCTGCTTCTTCCACCACTTCCAGCCGTAGTGCTCGAGCGCCTCGGCCGATTCGACGAAGGCGGCGCGCAGGAACCGGGCACCGCCATTGACCCAGTCCGGATTGATCATGCTGTTCAAGTCGCCTTGCAGCTTCAGCATCGTGGCCGCCTGGGCCTGGTTCAATCCGACAACGTTATTCACTTTCACTCCGGTATTCATGGGGTCTTTCGACGGCGGCGGAAATGTTAGCACCATTGCGTGGGATGCCAGGCGCCGCCAGCGTTCAGCCGTCCTTGCGGTACGACGTGGTCTTGAGCGGCGGCAGCTTGCCCAGCGGCTGCTTGCGCGGATCGCGGGCGCCGCTGGCGGCCTTGAAAAGCATGAACGCGAAGAACGCCAGGAACACGGCCGGCATCAGCTCGTCCAGGTCGAAGTGCGGCGAGCGCAGCGCCTTGAACGCGATGTTGACCGCGGCCCAGCCGGCGATGGCCCCGGCGATGGTCAGGAAGATGCCCAGCTTGCGCTGGCGCGCGCGCTTGGCCATGGACACTGCGGCGGCGTCTTCCTGGCCGGGCACGCCCACCAGCGGCGCGGGTTCGGCGCGGCGCGATTGCAGCGGCGGGGGCGCGGATTTGCCCCAAGTCAGGTCGTACAGCGAATCCTTGGTGGAACCGGCCGGCGGGGGCGTAGGCACGGCGACTGGCGCGCTGGCCTGGCGGCGGGTTTCAGCCTTGTCGGGCACGCGGCCAGGCGAGGCGCCGCCGGCGCGCGACAGGTTTTCGACGTAGCGCGCGAAGTCGCCGTTTTTCGGCTCCATATCTATTGCCATGTTCTTCTCCGGGCGGGCCTGATGACGATTGCCAGGGCCCTAGTTGCCGCGGCGCGCGCGCGCCGGCTGCCGGCGTTTGCGCATCATCGCGACCAGAAGCCCGAATCCTAGCAGTACCGAGAAGCCCGCGCCGATCATCATGGCGATCTGTTGTGCATTTTCGGCCGCGCCCAGGCTGCGCGCCGTGATGTAGCCCGGTGCCAGCATCAATGGCATCCACAGCACGGCCGATGCCACGTTGGCCAGCTGGAAGCGGCCGTGGGCCATGCCCATCACGCCGGCCACCGTCGGGATGGTCGAGCGGATAGGACCCAGGAAACGGCCGATCAGCACCGAGGCAAAACCGTAGCGGTAGAAGAACAGCCGGGCGCGGGCCACGGCGGTGCGCTGCTGCTTGAGCGGCCAGCGGCGCAGCACGGTCGGGCCGGCCCAGCGGCCCAGCGCGTACGACAGGGCGTCGCCCACGATGGCGCCAGCGATGCCCCAGGCCAGGATGCTCCAGAGGTCCAGCGTGCCCGCGCCGATCAGGCCGCCGGTCAGCAGCATCAGGGCGGTGGCGGGGATGAACAGGCCCAGCAGCACCATCGATTCGCCCAGCGTCAGCAGGAAGGTGATCGGGCCGGCCCAGGCCTGGTTGGTTTCGATCAGCAGGCCGATCTTGTCGATATAGTGGTCCATGGGGTCGAAGTTGAAAATTAGCTGAATGCAATCGGGTATCTTAACGCCTGCGTTGTGGACGGCGGGTGAAAATGGCGGTCCACCGGAAGGCTATCGTCGGAGTTCTATGGATTCGGTTACACAGGCCGTGCTGGGCGCGGGCATACAGGGGGCGCTGCTGGGGCGCGTGCAGGGGCGCCGGGCGCTGTTCTATGGCGCCGCGCTGGCGACCGTGCCGGATCTGGATGTGCTGATGCGCTATCCCGACCCCGTGTCGCTGATGACCTACCACCGCGGCTTCTCGCATTCGATCTTCGTCCTGACGGGGCTGGCGGCGCTGCTGACTTGGTTGATACGCAAGTATTGGCCCCAGGCGCAGTACAGCGGCGGGCGCCTGTTCCTGACTTTATGGCTGGTGCTGGTGACGCATCCGCTTCTGGACGCCTTCACCGTCTATGGCACGCAGTTGTTCTGGCCGATACCGTCCATACCCGAAAGCTGGTCGGCGATCTTCATCATCGACCCCGTCTACACCGTGCCCTTGTTGCTGGCTGCGGTATACGCCGCAGCGGTCGGCATGACGCGCAACGCGCGCCGCTTCCTGGCCGGTGCGCTGGTGTTCAGCACGGCCTACCTGGGTGTCGGCTTGGCAGGCCGCATTGCCGCCGAACACCGGGTGCGCGATGCGATGCAGGCGCAGGGCATCGCCGTGACCGAGTTGCGGGCGATGCCCATGCCACTGAACACGCTGCTGTGGCGCGTCATCGCCAAGACGCCCGATGGCCACTACTACGAGGCCGTCAGCAGCTGGTTTGATCGGGATCCGCCGGAATCCCTGCGCCAGCCGCTCAATCTGGACGTGGGCCAGGCGCTGGCCGGCGTGCCGCTGCACGAGCGGCTGCGCTGGTTCACCGACGACTGGCTGCGCTACGACGTGATGGACGATGCGCTGGTGGTGACGGACCTGCGCATGGGCATGGCGGGCCACTACAACTTCCGCTTCAAGATGGCCGAGCGCGGCCCCGATGGCGCCTGGCGCGCGGTCACCCCGTCCAGTTGGCCGGGCGAGCGGGGCGGTTGGGCCGAATTGAAACTCGTGCTGGCCCGCATCCTGCACGCCCAGCCGCCGCTGCCGCTGGCACAGTGGGCGGAAAAGGCGGCGCCTTAGCGTCTGCTGTACCCGCGGGTCCCCCGTCGAAAGCCCCGGCGCGCCGGCGAGGGGCTTTTGTTTTGCGTTGCGCTGGATTATGCTTGTTCCCTATTAAGGAACTGTAGTTCCGTTTTGTGGAACACTGATGAGTATTCTAGACGGCGTCCAACGCGTCCTGTCGCTCTATGCCGAAGGCGCGGCGCCATTGAGCTTTACCGACGTGGCCCAGCGCTTGTCCATGCCGAAAAGCTCTGCCTCCCGGTTGTTGAACCAGATGCAGCACTACGGCCTGCTGGATCAGGACGCCGCCACGCGCCGCTATCGCCCGGGCGTCATGCTGACGCAAGCGGTGCGCGCCGGCCAACATGCCACGCCGCTGGACGAGGCCTGTCGCAAAGTGCTGGCCCGACTATCCAACGACAGCGGCCTCACCGCCTATCTGTCCACCTTGAACCAGCGCGAAACCGTGGTGCTGCAGCGCTTGAACGGCTCGCAGCCGGTGCAAGTGCTGGCGCCGCCGGGGTCGCGGCGCGCCGCGTCCGGCACGGCGATGGGCCGCGCGCTGCTGTCGCGGCTGACCCAGGCCGAGTTCGATGCCCTGTATGGCACCGACCCGTCTTCGCCCCTGCCGGTCGAGGGCAAGGATTGCCCGGTTACCGTGGGCGAGCTGGCCCGACGCGTCGCGCAAGTCCGTGCCGACCATTACGGCGTCGCCATCGACCAGGCCATGCCGGGCATCGGGGCCGTGGCCGCGGCCGTGCGTGATCCGGCCTCCGGCGAACTGCGCGGCCTGTGCCTGTCGTTCGTGTCGTTCCAGGCCGACGCCGCCCGGGTGACTGCCCTGCGCGAATCCCTGACGCAGCAGGTCGCGGCGTTGGGCCGCGAATTGAACGATCCCTATTGGCTGGGCTGATGCCTGGCCTGATTCCCTTGACCGACATTCCCGCATCCTGGCCGCGCCCGCGTGGCATCCGACTTACCGATTCCAAGGAACCCGTCTCATGAACCTTCTGCTTCTCAGCAATTCCAGCAGCGACGCCGGCTATCTGGTGCATGCATTGCCCGACATCCGTGAACTGATCGAAGCGCTGCCGGCCGGCGCCAAGGCCGTATTCGTGCCGTTCGCGGGCGTGACCCGCAACTGGGACGACTACACCTCGCTGGTGGTCTCGGCGCTGGCCGATACGGGCCTGGACATCCAGGGACTGCATCGCGCCGCCGACCCCCTGGCCGCGCTGGAAGAGGCCGCGGTCATCATCGTGGGCGGCGGCAACACCTTCAACCTGCTGGGCCAGTTGCGCCGCCAGGGCCTGCTCGACGTGGTGGCGCGCCGCGTGCGCGAAGGCGCCGCCTACCTGGGCTGGAGCGCAGGCTCGAACATGGCGTGCCCCAGCATCTGCACCACCAACGACATGCCCATCACCGACCCCGAAGGCTTCGACGCGCTGGGCCTGCTGTCGTTCCAGATCAATCCGCACTACACCAACGCCCACCCTCCTGGACATCGCGGCGAAACGCGTGCGCAGCGTCTGGCTGAATTCTGCACGCTGAATCCCACCATGCCGGTGCTGGGCTTGCCGGAAGGCGCGGCGCTGCGCGTGCGTGGCCAGGCCGTGGCGCTGATCGGTCCGCACGATGCGCCGCTGTTCCTGGGTCAGGCCGAACCGCGCGTGTTCCGCCCCGGTCCGCTGGAGATTCCCGCATGAAACAAGTCATCGACACCATCGAGCTGCTGTCCTCGGCCCACATCACGGGCGAAGCGGTGGCGCAGCACCTGCGCGCGGCCGGCAATTGCCAGGTCGACGTGACCCGGCTTGAACGTGACGGCGCGGCCACCGAGTTCCTGTCCATCATCATCCCGGGCGCGGATGACGCTGCCCCGCAGTTGGGCATCATCGGTCGCCTGGGCGGCATCGGCGCACGCCCGGCCGTCACCGGCCTGGTGTCGGACAGCGACGGCGCCGTGGTCGCGATTGCCGCCGCGCTCAAGCTGATGGCCATGGCGCGCCAGGGCGACGTGCTGCCTGGCACCGTTCGCATCCGTACCCACATCTGCCCGCGCGCCGGCACCCGGCCGCACCATCCGGTGCCGATGATGAAGTCGCCGTTCCCCATGCGCGAAATGATGTCCCATGAAGTGGACCCGCGCATGGACGCCATTCTTTCGGTCGACACCACGCGCGGCAACCGCCTGGTGAACCAACGTGGCGTGGCGCTGACGCCGGTGGCCAAGCAGGGCTATCTGCTGCGCATTCCGGAAACCATGCTGGACGTCATGGGCTGGGTCAGCGGTGAACTGCCGCTGACGCTGCCGCTCACCACACAGGACATCACGCCCTATGAAAACGGCCTCTCGCACGTCAATTCGCTGATGCAGCCCACCATCGCCACCGACGCGCCCGTCGTTGGCGTGGCGCTGACGGCGCAGACCGCCGTGCCTGGCTGCGCCACGGGCGTGACGAACGCCGTGGATGCCGATGTCGCCATGCGCTTCTGTATCGAAATCGCCAAGCTGTTCGGTCAGGGCGCCATGACGTTCGTCGACGCGGCCGAATGGAGCGCGCTGCAAAGTCGCTACGGCTCGCTGGCGCGGTTGCAGACCACCGGCGTCGACCCCAAGGCTGCACAATAAGCCCAGGGGCGCACAACAGGCATGGCACCTCTGCCGCGCCCAGCAAAAACGCCAGACGTCCGTCTGGCGTTTTTTTTGGCGGGACTGATGCGGCCCGCCGTGCGGTGGCAAGCGTTCAGGTCGGCAGTCGCGCGGCAATCTCGGCAATCAGGCGGCGGGCGGCATCGAGCTTGTCGGCGGCCGGCAGCGGATGTGCGCCCTGAGCGTCGAACAGCACCAGCTCGGTGGTGTCGGCGTCCATGACTTTGTGCGCCAGGTTGCCGACCAAGAGCGGAATGCCCTTGCGTGCGCGCTTGGCCTCGGCGTGTTCGGCCAGC
The DNA here is from genome assembly GCF_058783235.1 of Achromobacter sp. FW305-C-28. Lineage (NCBI taxonomy): Bacteria > Pseudomonadati > Pseudomonadota > Betaproteobacteria > Burkholderiales > Alcaligenaceae > Achromobacter > Achromobacter sp. FW305-C-28. The sequence goes on from NZ_JBYSYL010000004.1 coordinate 226,690, forward strand.
TTTTCGGTTTCGGCGGCAAAGCCGACGCACCAGGGGCCATCTTTCAGCTTGGCCACTTCGGCCAGAATGTCGGGGTTGGGCTCGAATTCCATCAGCGGCGCGCCGCCGCCTTCGCTGGTTTTCTTGAGCTTTTGCGCGCTGACGTTTTTCACGCGCCAGTCGGCCACCGCGGCGACCGCGATGAAGATGTCGGCGTCGGTGGCGCTGGCCATCACGGCATCGTGCATCTGGCGAGCGGTGGTGACCGACAGCGCGGTAACGCCGCGCGGCACGGCGAGGGCGGTGGCGCCGGTGATGAGGGTGACGCGGGCGCCAGCTTCGCGCGCGGCGCGGGCCAGCGCGTAGCCGGTCTTGCCCGACGAGCGGTTGCTCAGCACGCGCACCGGGTCCACGGGCTCGGACGTGGGGCCGGCGGTCAGCAGCACGTGGCGGCCGGCCAGCAGCTTGGGCTGGAAGAAGGCGATCAGGTCAGTCAGGATTTCATGCGCTTCCAGCATGCGCCCGTCGCCCGTTTCGCCACAGGCCTGTTCGCCCGCGGACGGTCCCAGCACGCTGATGCCGTCGGCGCGCAGCTGCGCCACGTTGCGCTGGGTGGCCGGGTTGGCCCACATTTCGCGGTTCATGGCGGGGGCCACCAGCAGGGGGCAGGCGCGCGCCACGCACAGGGTGGACAGCAGGTCGTCGGCCATGCCGTGCGCCAGCTTGGCCATGAAGTCGGTGCTGGCGGGGGCGATCAGCACGGCGTCGGCGCCGCGCGTCAGGTCAATGTGCGCCATGTTGTTGGGCACGCGCGGGTCCCATGCATCCACGAACACCGGGCGGCCGGACAGGGCCTGCATGGTGACGGGGGTGATGAAGTGCGTGGCCGCTTCGGTCATTACCACATCGACGGTGGCGCCTTGTTCGGTCATGCGCCGCACCAGCTCGGCGATTTTGTAGCAGGCGATGCCCCCGGTCAGGCCGAGGACGATGCGTTTGCGGGCGAGGTCGAGCATGAGGGTCGGACGGCGGGCAAGCGCCGTCAAATCAAGGAACGGACAATGATTTTATTCTGCATTGCGGTATTGCGCCGTTCGCCATGCCGATAGGGGGCGTCAAACAGGACAAAACCCAAGACAAGACCAAAGAAAAAAACCCGGCCAGGGGCCGGGTTTTTCGGGCAGGTCGAGGATGAAAAATCAGGCCCGCGGCTTGCGCGCCCGCAGCAGTTCGTCCAGCACCAGCAGTACTGCACCGCAGCTGATGCCCACGTCCGCCAGGTTGAAGGCAGGGAAGTACCAGTCGCGCCAATAAAACAGCAGGAAGTCCACCACGTGGCCATAGACCACGCGGTCGATCACGTTGCCGATGGCGCCACCCAGGATCAGCGTCAGGGCCAGGCAGAACCGCGGCTGGCCGCGGGTGCGGCGCAGGATCACGGTGATGACCACGGCGGCCACGATGCCCAGCGCAGTGAACAACCAGCGCTGCCAGCCCTCTTCGGACGCCAGGAAGCTGAACGCCGCGCCGCGGTTGTACAGCAGCGTGAAGTCGAAGAACGGCAGCAGGTTCAGGCGTTCGCCGTACTGGTACGAGGTGTTGAAGTACACCTTGGTCAGCTGGTCCAGCACGATGATCGCCAGGGCGATGGCCAGCCAGCGGCCCACCTTGGCGGGGGGCGCGCTGGCGACCGCGGACGCGTTGGCGCCTTGCGGGGCGGGGCCGGCCATGCTCAGGCCTTGTCGCGGGCTTCGCCCGAGCCGAACAGGTTGGACACGCAGCGGCCGCAGATCTCGGGATGGTCCGGATCCTGGCCCACGTCCAGGCGCCAGTGCCAGCAGCGTTCGCACTTCTTGTGCGTCGACGGCGTGACCTGGATGCGGGTTTCGCCTTCGCCGGCGTGCACGGTGGCGCGCGAGACGATCAGCACGAAGCGCAGGTCGTCGCCCAGGCTGGCCAGCAGTTGCTGGTCTTCGCCGTTGGCGTACAGGTCCACTTCGGCCTGCAGCGACGAACCGATGTCACCGGCCGTGCGCACTTCTTCCAGCTTGCGCTGGACCTCGGCGCGAATGGCGCGCAGGCGCGTCCACTTGGCGGTCAGGGCATCGGCATCGGCGAACGGCGGCAGCGCGTGGTAGACCTCGGTGAAGATGGTCACGCGGGCCGCGTCGGCCTGGTGCTTCAGAGCCGAGGTCACCAGTTCCTTCCAGGCTTCTTCGGCCGTGAACGACAGGATCGGGGCCATCAGCTTGAGCAGCGTCTGGGTGATGTCCAGCAGGGCGGTCTGGGCCGAACGGCGGGCCACGCTGCCAACAGCCGAGGTATACAGGCGGTCTTTCAGGATGTCCAGGTAGAACGCGCCCAGGTCTTCCGAGCAGAACGTCTGCAGGCGCGACACCGCCGGGTGGAAGTCGTAGCGTTCGTAGTTGGCCTGGACTTCGGCCTGCATCTGCGCGGTCATGGCCAGCGCGTAGCGGTCGATCTCGAACAGGTCGCCATAAGGCACGGCTTGCGACACGGCGTCGAAGTCGGCCAGGTTGGCCAGCAGGAAGCGCAGCGTGTTGCGGATGCGGCGGTAGCCTTCGACCACGCGCTTGAGGATCTCGTCGGAAATCGACAGTTCGCCCGAATAATCGGTGGAAGCCACCCACAGGCGCAGGATTTCCGCGCCCAGCGAGTCGGACACCTTTTGCGGGGCGATCACGTTGCCGACCGACTTGCTCATCTTGCGGCCCTGGCCGTCCACCACGAAGCCGTGCGTGAGCAGGGCCTTGTAGGGCGGTTGGCCATACAGCATGCAGCCGGTCAGCAAGGACGAATGGAACCAGCCGCGATGCTGGTCCGAGCCTTCCAGGTACAGGTCGGCGGGCCAGGCGAGTTCAGCGCCGTGCGAGCCGGCGAAGGCGTGGTCCTTGCCGCCCAGCACGGTGGCGTGGGTGCTGCCGGAATCGAACCAGACGTCCAGCGTGTCGCGGTTCTTTTCGTATTGGTCGGCTTCGTCGCCGAGCAGTTCGCGCGGATCCAGCGCCTGCCAGGCCTCGATGCCGCCTTGCTCGACGCGCTGCGCGACCTGCTCAAGCAGCTCGGATGTGCGCGGATGCAACTCGCCGGTTTCCTTGTGCACGAAGAACGCCATCGGCACGCCCCACTGGCGCTGGCGCGACAGGGTCCAGTCCGGACGGTTGGCGATCATGGCGTGCAGGCGGGCGCGGCCCCAGGCCGGGTAGAAGGCCGTGGCGTCGATACCGGCCAGCGCCGATTCGCGCAGGGTCGGGCCGCCGTCTTTCGGGGCTACGTCCATGCCGGCGAACCATTGGCTGGTGGCGCGGTAGATGATGGGCGTCTTGTGGCGCCAGCAGTGCATGTAGCTGTGCTTGTGCTTTTCCACGTGCATCAGCGCGCCGGCTTCGGTCAGGGCCTCGACGATCTTGGGGTTGGCATCCCAGATGGACAGGCCGCCGAACAGCGCCAGGCTCTCGGCGTACTTGCCGTCGCCCATGACCGGGCTGATGAAGTCGGTGTCTTTCATGCCGTGCGCCTTGCACGAGATGAAGTCTTCGATACCGTAGGCGGGGGCCGAGTGCACCACGCCGGTGCCCGAGTCGGCCGTGACGTAGTCGCCCAGGTAGACGGGCGACTTGCGGTCGTAGGCGGCTTCGAATCGGGCCAGCGGATGGCGGAATTCGATGCCCGACAGCGCAGCGCCCGGGGCGGTGGCGATGACTTCGCCTTCCAGGCCCCACGACTTCAGGCAGGCTTCGACGCGTTCGCGCGCCACCAGCAGCAGCGGACCGAACTTGGGCACGGGCGACACGCGCACCAGCGCGTATTCGATTTCCGGGTGCACGTTCAGGGCCTGGTTGGACGGGATGGTCCAGGGCGTGGTGGTCCAGATGACGATGGCGCCGTCGTCCACAGCGTCCAGGCCGAAAGCCTGGGCCAGCTTGGCCGGTTCGGCGAACGGGAAGGCCACGTCCACCGCCGGGTCGACGCGGTCGGCGTATTCGACTTCGGCTTCGGCCAGCGCCGAGCCACAGTCGAAACACCAGTTCACGGGCTTCAGGCCGCGGAACACGTAACCCTTGTCCAGGATGCTGCCCAGCGCGCGGATTTCGTCGGCTTCATTGCTGAAGTTCATCGTCATGTAGGGACGATCCCAGCCGCCCAGCACGCCCAGGCGCTTGAAGTCCTTGCGCTGGCGGTCGATCTGCTCGAGCGCGTAGGCGCGGGCCTTGGACTGCACTTCGGCCACCGGCAGGTGCTTGCCGTATTTCTTCTCGATCTGGATTTCGATCGGCATGCCGTGGCAATCCCAGCCCGGCACGTAGTGCGCGTCGTAGCCGGCCATGTTGCGGCTCTTGACGATGATGTCCTTCAGGATCTTGTTGACCGCATGGCCGATGTGGATGTCGCCGTTCGCATAGGGCGGGCCGTCGTGCAGCACGAAGCGCGGACGCCCCTTGCTGGCGGCGCGGATCGCCTGGTAGACGTGGTTTTCCTCCCACTGCGCAATCCAGGCGGGCTCGCGTTTGGCGAGGTCGCCCCGCATGGGGAAGGGGGTATCGGGCAGGTTGAGGGTCTTTTTATAGTCCATGAACGGCAAAATAGGCGCGCGCGTTTCGCGCGTCTTCGGCGATGGCGGCAGTCAGGGAAGGGAGGTCAGGAAATTTTTCTTCGTCCCGCAACTTGTGCAGGAATTCGATACGCACGAGTTTACCGTATGCGTTGACGGTCTCGTCGAGCAGGTGTGACTCAAGCAGCACGCGGCCGCGGTCTTCGACCGTGGGGCGCACGCCCAGGCTGGCCACGGCCGGCAGGGCGCGGTCGCCCAGGCCGTATACCTGCACCACGTAGATGCCGGAACGGGCCGCGCAGCGCTCGGCCACCCTCAGGTTCATGGTCGGAAAGCCCAGGGTGCGGCCCAGCTTCTGGCCGTGGATCACGTGGCCGCTGATATGGTAAGGATGGCCCAGCAGGTGGCGGGCCCGGTCCAGGTCGCCGACGGCCAGCGCGGTGCGCACTTCCGAACTGGAAATGCGGTGACCATGGCGGTCGGTCACGTCGGCCAGGGTCTGGACCTCGAAGCCATGGCGCAGGCCGGCTTCGCGCAGCAGGTCGATGTCGCCGCTGCGCTTGTGGCCGAAACGGAAGTCTTCGCCCACCAGCAGCCACTTGGCATTCAGCCCCCCCACCAGCAGGTTCTCGATGAACGCATTGGCCGACATTTCGGCGAGGCGGGCATTGAAGCGTTCGACCACGACCTGGGAAACGCCGTAGCGCGCCAGCGCCGCCAGCTTGTCACGCAGGCCGGAAATGCGCGTGGGCGCCAGTTCCGGGCGGTGGTTCAGCGTGGCGAAGTACTCGCGGGGATGCGGCTCGAACGTCATGACGGCCGGGGTCAGCGCACGCTCGCGGGCCACCTGGCAGACGCGCGCCAGCATGGCCTGATGGCCACGGTGGACGCCGTCGAAATTGCCGATGGTCAGCGCGCAAGGGGCGCGCTGAGCGGGCGGAGGAAGGGATCGGTAGATACGCAGCGGTGGTTTCACGAACGAGAGTTTACAATTTTGGATTACGGGATTGTTCGACATCCCCAATTTGGATTGGTCATCTTGCCGGAAACATCTACTACACAGCGCCGCATCGTCATCCTGATCTCAGGGCGCGGCAGCAATATGCAGGCGCTGGTCCAGGCCTGCCGCGAGCAGGGCTGGCCCGCCCGCATCGCGGCCGTCATCGCCAGCCGGCCGGATGCCGGCGGCCTGGAATGGGCCGCCGAGCAGGGCATTGCCACGGCCGCCCTGTATCACAAGGACTACGCCAGCCGCGAAGCGTTCGACGCCGCCCTGGCCGCTGAAATCGACCTGCACGAACCCGATTTCGTCATCCTGGCCGGCTTCATGCGGGTCCTGACGCCCGGTTTCGTCAATCGCTTTGCCGGCCGGCTCGTCAACATCCACCCGTCGCTGCTGCCGGCATTCCCCGGGTTGCATACCCACGCCCAGGCCCTGGCTACCGGCGTGCGGGTGCACGGCTGTACCGTGCATTTCGTCACCCCCGTGCTGGATCACGGCCCGATCATCGCCCAGGGCTGTGTGCCGGTCCTGGCCGGCGACACCCCGGAATTGCTGGCCAACCGCGTGCTCGAGGTAGAACATCAGGCTTTTCCCGCCGCCGTGCGCTGGCTGGCCGAAGGCCGGGTTACCCTGACAACCGACCACCGGGTGGACGTGCAGGGCGATCCCGACCGCCTGTTCACCTGGTCTGCGGCGGCCTGAGCCGCGACCCTTACGCACCGCGGGCCGCCCGGCGGCCCTGAATCGCATTTATCGGGCGCAATCCCTGCGCCCCACTGGAATACACCATGAGCAAACCCCAATCTCCGCGTTCCCGTCCGGCCGGCGCCCCGAGGGCAGCCGCCGAAGGCCGCGACGGTCGGTCTTTCTTCTCGCGTCCCAAGGGCGAGTCCCGCGACGCCGCCCCGCGCGAACGCGCGCCGCGTGACGAACGCGCCGGCGGGCGCGAAGATCGCGGCTCGTTCGGTTCCGAGCGCCGCGAAGAACGCGGCAGTTCCGGCGCCGAGCGTCGCGAAGGCCAAAGTCGTCCGGCCCCTCGTCCCTCCTATGACGCCCCGCGTGGCGACAACCGGGGCGGCCAACGGGGTTCCTTCGGTTCCGAACGCCGGGAAGGGCAGGGGCGTCCGACGCCGCGCCCATCTTATGACGCCCCGCGTGGCGACAGCCGTGGCGGCGAACGTGGTTCCTTCGGTTCGGACCGCCGCGAAGGCCAGGGTCGTCCGGATTCCCGCCCGTCCTACGGCGGCCCGCGTGGCGACAGCCGTGGCGGTGAACGCGGTTCCTTCGGTTCGGACCGCCGCGAAGGCCAGGGCCGTCCGG
>NZ_JBYSYL010000004.1:233662-461041 GCF_058783235.1 Achromobacter sp. FW305-C-28
GGATTCCCGCCCGTCCTACGGCGCCCCGCGTGGCGACAGCCGTGGCGGTGAACGCGGTTCCTTCGGTTCGGACCGCCGTGAAGGCCAGGGCCGTCCGGATTCCCGCCCGTCCTACGGCGGCCCGCGTGGCGACAGCCGTGGCGGTGAACGCGGTTCCTACGGTTCGGACCGCCGCGAAGGCCAGGGCCGTCCGGATTCCCGCCCGTCCTACGGCGCCCCGCGTGGCGACAGCCGTGGCGGTGAACGCGGTTCCTTCGGTTCGGACCGCCGCGAAGGCCAGGGCCGCCCGGACTCCCGCCCGTCCTACAACGGCCCGCGTGACGACGCCGGCCACGGCCAGCGCGAAGCCGCGCCGCAAAAACCGCAATTCAACCGACCGCGCCTGTCGTATGCCGCCAGCCGCATCGACCAGGTGCAGCGCGTGCTGGGCGAGATCCTGCAATGGACCTACCCGGCCGACGCCGCGCTGTCGCACTGGCTGCGCCACCATCCCGGTCTGGGCGCCCGCGACCGCTCCGAAGTGGCCGAGGCCGTGTATGACGTGCTGCGCCACCTGCGCCGCTACCGCCAGTTCGGCGAAAGCGGCGTTGGCCCCGCCTCGCGCCGCCTGGCCATCCTGGGCCTGGCCGCGACGCTGGGCGTGGACGCGTTGGAAGAGGGCATGGATGCCGGCGAAGCCGCCTGGCTCAAGCGCGTCAAGCAGATCGACCTGGCGACCCTGCCGCGCGCCGTGCGTGGCAGCATCCCTGACTGGCTCGACGAGCGCCTGGGCGCCATGGACAGCCCCGAGACCCTGATCGACGCGCTGAACCGCCAGGCCAGCCTGGACCTGCGCGTGAACCCGCTCAAGGTCGAGCGCGACGCCATGCTGACCGAACTGCAGCAAAGCGCTGGCCGCTACGAACCCGTGGCCATGCCGTTCTCCCCCTGGGGCATCCGCATGGAAGGCCGCCCGGCGATCAACCGTTGGCCGCAATTCGAAAACGGCAGCATCGAAGTGCAGGACGAGGGCAGCCAGCTGCTGGCCCTGCTGGTGGCCCCGCGCCGCGGCGAAATGATCATCGACTTCTGCGCCGGCGCCGGCGGCAAGACCCTGCTGCTGGGCGCGCTGATGCGTTCCACCGGCCGGCTCTATGCCTTCGACGTCTCGGCCGCCCGCCTGGCACGCGCCAAGCCGCGTTTTGCCCGCAGCGGCCTGTCCAACGTGGTGCCGGTGGTCATCGACAGCGAAAACGACGCCCGCGTCAAACGCCTGGCCGGCAAGGCCCAGCGCGTGCTGGTCGATGCGCCGTGCAGCGGCATCGGCACCCTGCGCCGCAACCCCGACTTGAAGTGGCGCCAGCATCCCGAGGCGCTGGCCGAGCTGGGCCAGTTGCAGGAACGCATCCTGAACAGCGCGGCGCGTTGCGTGGCCCCGGGCGGCCGCCTGGTGTACGCCACCTGCAGCCTGTTGGCCGAAGAAAACGAAGTGCAGGCCGAGCGTTTCCTGGCCAGCCACCCTGATTTCGAACGCCTGGACGCGGCCGAAATCCTGGCGGCGCGCTGCGAAAACCTGAAGCTGGACGGCCCCTACGTCCAGCTGCGCCCCGACGTTCATGGCACCGACGGCTTCTTTGCCGCCGTGTTCGAACGCCGCAAGAAGGCCACCGCCGCCACGGACACCGAGGCCCAGGCCGAGGTCGACGCAGAAGCGGACGCCGTGGATACGGTCGAAGGCGCTGCCGAGGCAGAGGCCGACGCGGTCGTGCAGGCTGCCCAGGCCGAAGCCGAAGTGGTGCTGGCGGAAGTGGAGTCGGTTCAGGCTGAAGCCACTCAGGTGGCCGAAGAGGCCGATGCGGCGGAACCTGCCGACGCCGAACTGGCCCCGGTCAAGCCCGCCGACGCCAAGCCCGCGGCTTGAAGCACGCGGGCCGCGCCGGCTCAGTTGGCCGGCGCGATGCCCAGCGTGGCGCTGTAGCGGCGGATGCCGATCGTCTTATTCTGGTATTTCACTTCCCAGGCCAGCGAGTCCGAACCGGGCTGGTTGGCCTGGTAGACCAGTTGGGCGACCGGCACTGTCTTATATGCGCAACGTCCCGAATCGCCGGATTGGCCCCGTGTCTGCACGATGCTGGCCGTGCCCAGGCGCGGCAGCAGCGTGATCGTCACGCGCGGGGCGCGCAAGGCCAGGCAATCCGACCCCCGTATTTCGTAGTACGACGCCAGCACGGCGACATCCCCGGTTTTCATCGACTGGGCGAGGGTGGGCGTCGATATCGCCAGCCCGGGCAGGGCCAGCAGTGCAATGAATTGGGGACGGATTTTGTGGCGAAACATCGTGGGGCGGACCGGGTAAATGGCGGGACGAGCGGACCGAAGTGTGCGCCAGACGCATGGCGCCCGCAAGACAGCCGCGGGACCTGACAGGAACTTTAATGGCGAAATGTAGCCAAAACACCATGCCTTGCGAAGGCTTCCCCAGTTCCGGGAAGCGCCGGCCCCGCCGCCGGAAGCCCGCACGGTGTCAGTCCGCGGCTTGCCAGTGCCGCCGCGAGCGTGCGGTTTTGTGCTCAAAAGCGGGGCTTAGTCCTTGATTTCGCTCAAAAACTATTTTGAAACTCCGTTGTCATAAGATGGCAAAGGTAAGCTAAACTTCAGGCACTCTTCAAGCGAGGCTCATAACAGCTTTATGGATTACATCCTCTCCTTCATTGCCGGCGGTCTGACTCAAGCCTCTTGGTGGCAGGTCGTCGTTTTCACCCTGGTCGTGACGCACATCACCATTGTCGCGGTCACGGTCTTCCTCCATCGCAGCCAAGCGCACCGCGGTCTGGATTTGCATCCGGCTGTCATGCACTTCTTCCGTTTCTGGCTCTGGATGACGACCGGCATGGTCACCAAGGAATGGGTCGCCATCCACCGCAAGCACCACGCCAAGTGCGAAAAGGAAGGCGATCCCCATTCGCCCATCCTGTTCGGTATCTGGAAGGTGCTGTTCCGCGGCGCCGAGCTCTACCGCGAAGAATCCAACAACAAGGAAACCATGGCCAAGTTCGGCCACGGCACGCCTGACGATTGGCTCGAACGCAACGTCTACAGCAAGCACAGCCTGTGGGGCGTGCTCAGCATGCTCGCCATCGACATCGCCCTGTTCGGCGCCATTGGCGTCACGGTCTGGGCTGTCCAGATGGCCTGGATCCCCTTCTGGGCGGCTGGCGTCGTCAACGGCATCGGCCACTACTGGGGCTACCGCAACTACAACAGCCCGGACACCAGCACCAACGTGTTCCCGTGGGGCATCGTGATCGGCGGCGAAGAACTGCACAACAATCACCACGCCCACGGCACGTCGGCCAAGTTCTCGGCCAAGTGGTACGAATTCGACATCGGCTGGTGCTACATCAACATCCTGAAGTTCTTGGGCCTGGCCAAGATCAAGAAGGTCGCGCCCAAGCTCAAGCTGGATGACTCCAAGACCGGCATCGACCTGCGCACCCTGCAAGGCGTGATCACGCACCGCTACGAGGTCATGGCCCGCTACGCGGACGTGATCAAGAGCGCCGCCCGCGAAGAACTCGCCAAGCTGAAGGCCTCGCGCCAGGACGGCAATGCCGATTGCGGCTGGAACAAACTGCACAAGGTGCGTCGCGCCATCCACCGCAACGAAGACATCCTTCAGCCGGAACAGCTCGAAGCGGTGGACAAGGCCATTGCCCAGAACCAGTCGCTGTCGACCCTGGTGCAGATGCGCCGCGAACTCGGCCGCATCTGGGAAAGCTCCAGTGCCAGCAGCGAACAGCTCCTTCATGACCTGCAGGCCTGGTGCCAGCGCGCCCAGCAAAGCGGCATCGCCGGGCTCGAGCAATTCGCTCAACGTCTGCGCCGCTACGCGGCATGATGCTAGAGAAGCTCAACCCTGAACAACGCGCCGCAGTAACGTTAGAACCGCAGCACGCCCTGGTCCTGGCCGGGGCGGGCAGCGGGAAGACCCGGGTGCTCACCACCCGCATGGCCTGGCTGATTCAAACCGGCCAGGCTTCGCCTTTTGGGCTTCTGGCGGTCACGTTCACCAACAAGGCTGCCCGCGAAATGCTGGCACGCATGTCGGCCATCCTGCCGATCGATACGCGCGGCCTCTGGATCGGCACCTTCCACGGCCTGTGCAACCGCATGCTGCGCGCGCACCATCGCGATGCCGGCCTGCCGCAGACTTTCCAGATCCTTGACGTCACCGATCAGCTGGCCGCCATCAAGCGCCTGATGAAGGCCAACGGCGTCGACGACGAAAAGTATCCCCCGCGCGATGTGCAGCGTTTCATCAACGGCGCCAAGGAAGAAGGCCTGCGTCCCAACGACGTCGAAGCCTACGATGCCCACCGGCGTCGCCTGATCGAGATCTACCAGCTCTACGAAGCCCAATGCCAACGCGAAGGCGTGGTGGATTTCGCCGAGCTGCTGCTGCGCGCCTACGAATTGCTGTCGCGCAACGCGCCGGTGCGCGAGCACTACCAGCGGCGTTTCCGCCACATCCTGGTGGACGAGTTCCAGGACACCAATACGCTGCAGTACAAATGGCTGCGCCTGTTGGCCGGCGGCGGCGCGGCGATCTTCGCCGTGGGCGACGACGACCAGTCCATCTACGCGTTCCGCGGTGCCAACGTCGGCAACATGTCCGACTTCGAGCGCGATTACGCGCACGGCACCGTCATCCGCCTTGAGCAGAACTACCGTTCGTACGGCCACATCCTGGATTCGGCCAACGCGCTCATCGGCCACAACAGCGGCCGCCTGGGCAAGAACCTCTGGACCGACCAGGGCGAAGGCGAACCGGTGCGCGTCATCGAACAGCCTTCCGACGGCATGGAAGCCCAATGGATCGTGGACGAAATCCGTTCGCTGATCCACGAAGGCAGCCTGCGCCGCGAGATCGCCGTGCTGTATCGCAGCAACGCGCAATCGCGCGTGATCGAACACGCCATCTTCTCGGCCGGCATTCCCTACAAGGTCTATGGCGGCCTGCGCTTTTTCGAGCGTCAGGAAATCAAGCACGCGCTGGCCTACCTGCGCCTGATGGCCAATCCGCACGACGACACGTCCTGGATGCGGGTGGTCAATTTCCCCACGCGCGGCATTGGCGCGCGCACGCTTGAGCAACTGGCCGACGCGGCCCGCGCGCACGATTCCAGCCTGTACGCGGCGGTGGCCATGGTGGCGGGCAAGGGCGGGTCGAACCTGGCCCAGTTTGCGCAGTTGATCCATCGCCTGATCGAAGAAACGCGTGACCTGCCGCTGCCCGAAATGGTCGAGCACATGCTCGAAGCCAGCGGCTTGAATGCCCATTACAAGGCTGAACGCGAAGGCGCCGAGCGGCTGGAGAACTTGAACGAACTGATCACCGCCGCGGCGGTGTTCGCGTCCGAGGAAAACTACGACAGCCTGCCGGCCGGCGTGCCGCCCGCGCAGGACACCTCGTCCACCCTGATGCCGGGCGTGGTCGATGCGCCGCCGGTCGTGGCCGACACCATGACGCCGCTGGCGGCATTCCTGTCGCACGCGGCCCTGGAAGCCGGCGACAACCAGGCCCAGCAGGGCCAGGACGCCGTGCAGCTCATGACCGTGCACGCCGCCAAGGGCCTGGAATTCGACGCGGTCTTCATCACCGGTCTCGAAGAAGGCCTGTTCCCTCACGAGAACAGCATTCTTGAGCAGTCCGGCCTGGAAGAAGAACGTCGCCTGATGTATGTGGCGATCACCCGTGCGCGCCAGCGCCTGTACATCAGCCTGGCGCAAAGCCGCATGCTGCATGGCCAGACGCGCTACGCCATGCGGTCGCGCTTCCTCGATGAAATTCCCGAGCAGCACCTGAAATGGCTGTCGCCCAAGGCCGGCCTGGCCCCGGTCAGCAGCACGGGCGCGGGTTGGAACGGCAATCGCGGCGATGCCTTTGGCCGCAAGGCCACCAACACCATTGCGCCGCGTCAACCGCGCGGCACGGCCACCGGTGTCACCGTGGGCGACAAGCAGTATCGTGTGGGGCAGGGTGTCCATCACGCCCGTTTTGGTGACGGCACGATCATCGGCCTGAGCGGGGCAGGGCAGGACGCACAGGCCGAAATCCAGTTCCGCGATGTGGGCGCCAAGACCCTGGCGCTGGGCATCGCCAAGCTTGATATTGTTCAAGGTTGAGAAAGACATGGCCAAAGACGATTCCCCGAAAGCCGAACTGTCGGCGCTGCGCGCCGAGGTCGACGAAATCGATCAGCAGATCATCCTGCTGCTGGGTGTGCGGTTCCGCTGCACGGACATGATCGGCGAGCTCAAGCAAGCCCACGACATGGACCTGGTGGATCCGGTGCGCGAAGACCAGCAGGTTCAGCGCATCCGCCGCCTGGCCGAAGAAGCCGGCGTGCCGCCCGCGCTGGCCGAAACCATTCTGCGTGAAGTGATCGACACCGTCGTCGACCACCACACGCGTCTGCGCGAGCGTCCTTACTCCTGAAACGGGGAGGCACACGGTTCGCGGGACGACCCTCCCCAGGAGGGTCGCCACATCTGCTTGCAGTCTCTTGCTGCGGCATGTCGTCCCCGCAACGCTCACCGGATCGCCGCCTCGCGATCCGGCCTGCTCGCCCAAGAACTGCGTCCACCTCGGACGCAGTTTTTTTACAGCACCTTCAAGAACGCCAGCAACGCATCGATCTCGTCCGGACTAAGATCCAGCGGCTTGATGTGTAGTGACTTGCGCGGCGCGTACGGATCGGGCGGGTTTTCGGGTACCGGTTCGCGGCCCATGCCGACGTTGTACATGCGCAGCAGTCCCTTTAAATCCGGAAACAGGCCGTTGTGCATCCAGGGCCCGGCGCGCGAGACATTGCGCAGGCTGGGCGTGCGGAACTTGCCCAGATCGTCGAGTTCGCGCGTGGCTTCGAAGCGGCCCAGGTCCTGGTTGCGGCGGCCGTAGAACGACAGGCCGATGTTGTGGAACTGGTGGTCGGTGAGCATGGGGCCGCTATGGCAATTCATGCAGCGGGCCTGCGTGCGAAACAGATGCAGGCCGCGTAGTTCGGTGTCGTCCAGCGCGTCGGGTTTGCCGGCCAGGAATGCATCGAATCGCGTGGGCTCGGGCCGTAGCGACGCGACGAACGCCGCCAGCGCGCGCGCCATGCGGTCCGCATCCACGGGCGACGGCGGCGCGGTGGTGGCGTCAGGTGCCGCAGCAGATGCCGCTTCAGGCGCGGCGCCGAATGCCGCCAGGAACAGCGGCGGATAGGCATCCGTCTGCCGCAGCCGCGCCACCGCGCCGGCCGCGTCGTGGTTCATCTCTCGCGGGTCGTGCAGCGGCCCCATGACCTGCTCCTTCAGGCTGGCCGCGCGCCCATCCCAGAACAGGCGCGGGGCGAATGGCGCGGCCAGCAGCGGCGTGGAACGACGCCGGCCCATCAGCTTGTCTTCGCCTACCGCCAGCGCCAGGCCATCCGTGAAGGCGCGCTGCGGCAGGTGACAGGACGCACAGGACACTTGACCCTTGCGTGACAGGCGGGTGTCGAAGAACAGCATCTGGCCCAACGTCACGACCGGCGCACGCGCCACGTCGGCCGCCAGTTCCGCCTGGCCCGGGTTCGCGGCGGTCCAGGTCAACGGCGGATCGGAGGCTGCCGGTACCGCCGCCCATTCCGTCCAGCGCACGCCCGGGTCGATGGTGGGCGCCGGCCACGTGGCGGCGGGTCCGGCGTAGCGGGACCGCAGGCAGGCGGCGTCTTCGTCTGTCGCGTTGCGGCAGGCGGGCGCGACAGTCAATGGGGCAGCCCCCGGCGGCTCGGCGCCCTGCGCGGCGCTGGCCACCGCCAGCGCCGCGCCCGCCATCAGAAGCGATAGCCGACTTGCAGCCATAGCTCGCGCCCCGATTGGAAAGTGCTGCGGTTGGTCTTCAGATTGGGGTTGCTGGCCGTCACCGCGGGCATGCGGTTCAGCACGTTCAGCACTTCGACCGTGAATTCCAGGTTGCGGGCGAACGTGGGTTGCCAGGCCAGCTTGGTGTCCCAGGTCCAGTACGACGGCAGTTCGCCGGATTCGAAGCGGTCCAGGTAGTAGGGCTTGGGGCCCACGCCGACGTAGATGGTGGCATCGCGCTTGCTGCGCCAATTGACCATGTTGCTCCAGGTGAGTCCGGCGCGGGGCCACGCGCCGATCAGCGTCATCGTGGCGACCTGCGGCTGGTAGAAGCTGCTGGGCGGCAGGTCGATGGCGCGGATCTGCGAGCCGTTGTAGATCACATAATCGTCCGGCGCGCGGGCATCCGCGGTATAGCCTTCAACCAGGTCCGCGTTGGTCTTGCGCTTCTGCCAGCTCCAGGAGGCCTGCATGTTCCAGCGCGTCTCGCCCAGGCGCCAGGGTTCCAGCATGCGCAGCGTCAGGCTGACGCCGTCGGTGGTGGACAGGCCGTCGTTGGTGTATTGGTAGCCGTCGCGCTCGTTGCCGGTCTTGGTCCATTGGTCGCGGCCGTTGCGATGCACGTAGCTCAAGGTGCCTTCCAGCCCTGCCATGCGCTGGCGCAACGACACGGCCCATTCGTCGTCGTAGGGCAGGCGCAGGCCCTTGTACTCGACGAAGTACTCCTTATTGCCATCGGCCACCGGCTTGCCCTTGGCGTCCAGCACCTGTTTGCGCAGGCGGCTGCGTTCGGCTTCCAGCGCGGTTTCCAGCACCTCGCCGCCGTAGTAGCGTGACCAGCCGGCGCTGAGCAGCGTGTCGCCCGAGCCGAACATGTCCCAGTCCAGGCGGGTGCGTGGAGATAGGTTGGCGTTGCCAAGGAAGGTTTCGCGGTCGTAGCGCACACCCGCATCCAATGCCAGGCGCTGCCATTCGATGCGGTCGGACAGATACAGGCCGGCCATGTCGTAGTTCACGTTCACGGTGCCGGGCAGATAGCGGACCTTGCTGAAATCCTGGTATTTCCCGTTGGCGCTGTAGGCGCGGCGGTAGGAATAGGATTCCTGATAGCGCTTGAAGCCCGCATCGATATGCTGGATTTCCGTGCCCGCGTACAGGCTGTGCGTGAAGACGCCGGTGCGTACCGGGTCCAGGTCGATCCGGCCCTTGAGCGTCCAGGTGTCTTGCTGCGTCTGTTCGCGGCCAAAGCCTCCGGCGGTATATTGCGGCAGCTTGTACGGCTGGAAGGTCACCAGCTCGTCGCCCACGGATTTGCGATTGCTCATCGAGCGGTCCCAACCCGCTTGCAGCGTGAAGCGACCGCCCTGGAACAGGTGGTCGACATTGCCGCTGACGCCGCGCGCGCCATGGTTGTTGTCCCAGCGTGTATTGCGGAACAGGTCGCTGGCCAGGGTCTCGCGCCGGTCGCTGTATTTCAGCGTCAGGTCGGCGATGGTGTCGGCGCTGGCCCGTACGCTGAACTTGCCCAGGAAGTTGTCGATGCGGTCCTGGTAGCGGTCTTGCCCCGGCAGGGGCTGGCCTTTGTCGTCCACGCCCATGTTCCACCGCGTGATGTCCGATTCGCGTCGCGACATGGCCAGCACCGCGCCCGTTTTCTCGTTGAACGCGATGTCGCCCACCACCGAATAGAAGCGCTTCTTCCATTCGGGCGAGTAGCCGGGCTTGCCTTGCGCCCAGCTGTTCTCGTCGCCTTCCGATACCTGTTGCTGCGTCATCTTCGACGTGTTCCAGCGGTAGTCCAGGTTCAGGTGGTTCTCGCCGGAGAATCGCCGCAGCCGTGCATCGACCACGCCGCCGGTAAAGCGCCCGTATTCCACCGGCACGAAGCTGTCGTGCACGCGCACCTCTTCAAGCAGGCTGGTGTCCACGAAGTACGACTGCGGATTGCTGGGGACGTTGCCGACCTGCAGGTTCAGGTTCTTGCTGGCCGGGTCCACGCGATTGGTCGCGTCCATGCCGTCGATCTGGAACAGGTTCTGGTAGGGGCTGGAGCCGTGGAAGGAAATGTCTTCCACGTTCAGCGAGCCGCGATTCTGCGAGCCCGCCGCGCCGGGATTGGTGCGTACCGCGGGGTGAGTGGCCAGCAAGGTGCTCAGGTCGCGGTTCGACGACGGCGTTTCGGCGATTTCCTCGCGGCCGTAGACGCGTTCGCCCACTTGTTCGCCATAGACCCGCACGGCCTCGAGCCGCAATGCCGAGAACTGGCTGGTCTTGTCCACGAAGACGATGTAGCGGCCCGGGCCGTCGGCGCGCAGCGCCAGGCCGGACCCCGCCAGCAGCTTGTCCAGCGCCAGCAGCGCCGAATACTCGCCTTGCAGTGCGGGTGCGATCTTGCCGGCCACGGCGGCGGGCGGGAACGAGATCTCCAGCCCGGCCTGGCGGCCCAGCGCCAGCAACGCGTCGCCCAGTGGCTGGGCGGGCAGGTCGTAGGTGGTCGCGCGAGTGGGCGGTTGGGCGGCAACGGGTGTCGCCAGGGCCAGCGCGGCGCAGAGAATGGTGGCCGAAGCGCCTGCTCGGCGCCGGGCGGTGCCGTCAAAGGGAAAAGCCATGAATACGTCCCAAGCGGTGTTGATGTCAGCCGTAGGACGTGGTGACGCTGGCGTTACCTCAGTGCGGAATCGATGAATAATTTATATCGATTCTCATTTACCGATTGGTGGCGATGCCTCAACGCAGAATCAACAGCCCGGGCAGGTCGGTGATCTGGACCGGGGTCTGCGCCAAGAGCAGGGCCAGGGCCCGCTTGGGGTCGGCGATATTGGCGGTGCCCGATACGCGGGTACGCTGCGCCGCGTCACCCAAGACGAGGATGTGCTTGCCGGTATAACGTCCCAATTGCGCAGCGGCGTCAGGCAGCGCGGTGTCGTTGAACGCCAGTAGTCCCTGGCTCCAGTCCGGGGCGTTTTCCTTGGGCGCATCGCGGCGGACAATGCCGGCGGCCGACAAGGTGGCGTCCTGGCCGGGGTCCAGGATCAGCGATTGGCCGTCGTCGCAGGTCAGGCATTGCACCGCGACGCGATGCTGGTAGACGGTGACCCGGGTGCCGGCCGGTTCGCGCGCGACCGTGTAGCGGGTGCCCAGGGCGGTTGCCGAGGCATCGGGTGTGGCGACCGTGAAAGCGGGACCATCGGCAATGCGCGGTGCGGCATTGAACAGCGCCTGGCCGGCCAGCAAGCGCACTTCGCGCTTGTCCGGGCCGAAGTCGACCGCCATGGCGGAATGCGCGTCCAATACGGCGGTGGACCCATCGGGCAGCGCCACGCGCAGCACTTCGGCGCCGCTGGCGTAATCGGCCCCGGGGTGAAAATCCCGCAGCGTATGCCAGGCGATACCGGTGGCCGCCAACAGCGCCAACGCCAGGGCCGTGCGCCGCTTGCGGGCCGGCCGCGCGGCCAGCTTGCCGCGGTCGATTTCACCCATGCGGCGCCACACCCGTGCCAGCCGGTCGTATGCCGCGGCATGGCTGGGGTCGGCCTGGTACCAGGCATCGAATTCGGCCTGGGCCTGGGCATCCAGTGTTTGGCCACTGGCGCGAACCACCCAGCGCGAGGCCTCGTCATTGGCGGCCTGCGGCCTGCGAACAGACGGCGCCGTGCTCACGCCAGCGCCTGGTCGCAAGCCAGCAGGATACGCATCATGTGTTTTTCCACTGCGCTGACCGAGATCGCGAACCGCTCGGCAATGGCGCGATAGGTCAGGCCTTCGTGACGATGCAGCACGAACACGTCCAGGCTGCGGCGCGGCTGGGCGAGCAATGCGGTTTCCAATCGTCGCAGCAATTGGTTGGCGGCGGCCACATCCAGCGTGTCGGCTTCGAAAGCAGGGGGCTGGGCAGCGGCGTAGTCGGCGACGGCGGTCAGTTCGCGGCCGCGGCGGCGGTGCCAGTCGGTGGCGATGTTGGCGGCGACCCGGAAGACGTAGGCGCGGTCATTGTCCGGGCGGGTCTTGTCCTTGAACTCGGCCAGCTTGATCCAGGTGTCCTGGGCGCAGTCCTGGGCCACATCGCGGGATCCGGTGCGCAGCGAGAGAAAACCCAGCACCTCGCGGTAGTGGCGGAGAAATACATCGGTAAGCGAAGACATGTCGCTGACGCCAGGCGCCAGATAGAGTCAAATTCGCAACCAATTATAAATGATAACTATTATTATTACTAGACGATCCCCGGCGCGGGCAAGCAGCGGGCGGGCAGGCCGCCCGCTGTGGTCACGCTTCGCTCTGGTCGATTTCTTCCAGCGAACCCTGCAGTTCAAGCCACTGTTCTTCCAGCGTTTCCATGCGCTTGCCGTGTTCGCCGTGTTCGGCCATGACCTTCTGACGTTCGCTGCGGCGCGCGTCGGAATACAGGTCCGGGTCGGCAATGACGCCGTCCAGCGCCTGCAACTTGGCACGCAGCTTTTCCATTTCGGATTCCACCTTGGCCAGCTTGGCTTCCAGCGGCTTGCGCAGGGCCGACAGACGTTGGCGCTGTTCGGCCTCGGCCCGGCGCTGCGCCTTGCGGTCGACCACGGGCTCGCCGTTTTCGGCGTTTTCGCGGGCCGCTTCAGCGCGTTCACCAGCGTTGCGGGCGGCCAGCCAGTCCCGATAGTCTTCCAGGTCGCCGTCGAATTCGCTCACGGCGCCGTCGGCCACGATCCAGAAGCTGTCCACCGTCGTGCGCAGCAGGTGCCGGTCGTGCGAAACCAGCAGCATGCTGCCGCCGAATTCGGCCAGCGCGGCAGCCAGGGCCTCGCGCGTTTCCACGTCCAAGTGGTTGCTGGGTTCGTCCAGCAGCAGCAGGTTGGGCTTTTGCCAGACGATCAAGGACAGCGCCAGGCGCGCCTTTTCGCCGCCCGACATCGGACCGACCTTGCTGTTGACCGTATCGCCCGAGAAGCCGAAGCCGCCCAGGTAATTACGCAGTTCCTGCTCGCGCGTTTCCGGCGCCAGGCGCGCCAGATGCGCCAGCGGCGTGCTGTCCAGGTCCAGCATGTCGAGCTGGTGCTGGTGGAAGTAGCCGATGGCCAGGCCGCGCGAGGCGCGGCGTTCGCCGGCCTGCACCGGCAGTTCTTCGGCCAGCGTCTTGATCAGCGTGCTCTTGCCGGCGCCGTTGGCGCCTAGCACGCCCACGCGGCTGCCCGCGCGCACCATCAACGTCACGTCGCGCAGGATCGGCACGGCGTTGCCCGCCGCATCGGTATAGCCTGCGGACAGGTGTTCCAGCGTCAACAGGGGATCGGGAACCTGATCGGGCGACGGGATGCGGATGTCGATCCCGGCTTCGGCCTGCAGCGGCGCCAGCACCTGCATGCGGGCCAGCGCCTTGACCCGGCTTTGCGCCTGCTTGGCCTTGGACGCCTTGGCCTTGAAGCGGTCGATGAAGCCTTGCAGGCGGGCGGTTTCGCGGGTCTGGCGTTCGTAGGCGATGTTGGTCTGGCGCAGGCGCTCGGCGCGTTGCGTCAGGAAATCACCGTAGCCGCCGCGGTAGCGCACCAGCTTGGCATGGTCGAAATGCAGGATGGACTTGGCCACTGCGTCCAGGAACTCGGTGTCGTGGGAGATCAGCATGACAGTGCCCGGATAGGCGCCCAGCCATTTCTCCAGCCACAGCATCGCGTCCAGGTCCAAGTGGTTGGTGGGTTCGTCCAGCAGCAGCAATTCGGACGGCGCCATCAGTGCGCGCGCCAGCGCCAGGCGCATGCGCCAGCCGCCGGAAAAGCTTGCCACGGGCTGGGTCCACTCGGCTGGCTTGAAGCCCAGGCCAGCCAGGAGCTGTTCCGCGCGGGACGCGGCGCTCCAGGCGCCGGCCTCGACCAGGGCGGCCTCGACCTCGGCAATCTGCGTGCCCTGGTCGTCGGTCAGCTCGGCGCGGCGCGCTTGCAGCGCGCGCAGCCCCGTGTCGCCGTCGATGACGAATTCGCGGGCAGGGCGGTCGTCAGCGTGCAGTTCCTGTTCGACACTGGCAATGCGCCAGCCGGCGGGCACCGCCAGATTGCCGGCGTCCAGGTCCAGCGAGCCGGTCAACAGGGCGAACAGCGACGACTTGCCGGCGCCGTTCTTGCCCACGATGCCGACGCGCTCGCCGGGATGCACCACGAATTCAGCGTCGTCCAGCAGCACCTTCGTGCCGCGGCGCAGGGTCAATCCAGTAGCGCGTATCACGTCGTCAACTGCTCGCGGGTCAAGAGCAGGAGCTGGTCGGATGCCTCTGCCGTATCCAGCCACACCGGCGACAGTTCGGGGAAGGCGGCTTCGAAGAAATCACGCTCGTGGCCGATTTCCAGCACCAGCACGCCGTCTTGCGTCAGAAAGCGCGGCGCGGCTTCCAGAATGCGCCGCACCAGGTCCATGCCGTCGGTGCCGCCGGCAAGCGCCAAGTGGGGCTCGTGGCGGTATTCCTGCGGCAGCACGTCCATGGAACCGCTGTTCACATAGGGCGGATTGCACACGATCACGTCGTACTGGCGCTCGGGCAGGCTGTCGAAGAGGTTGCTCTGGTGCAGTTCCAGCCGGTCGGCCAGGCCGTAGTCGTCGACGTTGCGGCGGGCCACGTCCAGCGCGTCCGTCGACACGTCAACGGCGTCCACGTGGGCATACGGGAAGGCCATCGCCGACAGAATCGCCAGGCAGCCCGATCCCGTGCACATGTCCAGTACGTTGTCGACGGCCTGTGCGTCCTGCACCCAGGGCGACAGGCCTTCGTCCAGCAGCTCTGCGATGGGCGAGCGCGGCACGATGACGCGCTTGTCCACGTAGAAGCGATGCCCGCGCAGCCAGGCCTCGTTGGTGAGGTAGGCAGCCGGCACGCGCTCGGTCACGCGGCGGTCGATCAGGTCCAGCACGCGGCTGCGCTCTTCGGTCAGCACGCGGGCATCCAGGAAGGGCTCCAGCGTGTCCAGCGGCAAGTGCAGGGCGTGCAGGACCAGGTAGACCGCCTCGTCCCAGGCGTTGTCGCTACCGTGACCCAGCGCCACCTCGGCGGCGTTCAGGCGTGATACGCCGTAGCGGATCAGGTCGCGCACGGTCAGCAGTTCTTGGCGGGCGGATTGATACATGAGGGGCTTTTTACTTGGCGGGCAGGAGGTTTTCCAGCGTGCGCCGATAGATGTTTTTAAGCGGGTCCAGCGAGGCCAGCTCGATACGCTCATTGACCTTGTGGATCGTGGCGTTGCAAGGGCCGAACTCGATGACCTGCGGACAGATCTTGGCGATGAAGCGGCCGTCGGACGTGCCGCCCGTGGTGGACAGCTCGGCCGTCACGCCGGTTTCGTCGCGGATCGCCTTGACCAGCGCATCGGTCAGGGAACCGCGCGGGGTCAGGAAGGGCTCGCCGCCCAGGTCCCAATCCAGCGTGTATTCCAGGCCGTGCCGGTCCAGGACTTCGTGCACCCGCGCCTGCAGGCTTTCCGGCGTGCTGGCAGTGGAAAAGCGGAAGTTGAACAGCGCTACGGCATCGCCCGGCACCACGTTGGTGGCGCCCGTACCCGAGTTCAGGTTGGACACCTGGAACGTGGTCGGCGGGAAATACTCGTTGCCCTGGTCCCATTCGATCTTGACGATGTCGGCCAGCGCCGGCGCCAGCTGGTGCACCGGGTTGCGGGCCAGGTGGGGGTAGGCCACGTGGCCCTGGATACCCTTGACCGTCAGCGTGCCCGACAGCGAGCCGCGGCGGCCGTTCTTGCAGGTATCGCCCAGTACGTCGCCCGAGGTGGGTTCGCCGACGATGCAGTAGTCCATCTGTTCGCCACGCGCCTTGAGCGCGTCGCAGACGATGGCCGTGCCGTCGATCGACGGGCCTTCCTCGTCGGAGGTGATCAGCAGGGCGATCGAACCGCCGTGCTGCGGGTTGGCCGCCACGAATTCCTCGGCCGCCACCACGAAGGCAGCAATCGAGCTTTTCATGTCGGCCGTGCCGCGGCCGTACAGGTAGCCGTCGCGCTCGGTGGGCACGAACGGATCGCTTTCCCACTTCTCGCGCGGGCCCGGCGGCACCACGTCGGTATGGCCGGCAAAGACGGCCAGCGGCGCGGTCGTGCCGCGGCGCGCCCACAGGTTGGTGACACCGCCCTGGGCGATGGTTTCGCAGGTGAAGCCGATGCGCGCCAGGCGCGCAGCCAGCGTCGCCTGGCAGTCCGCGTCCGCCGGGGTGACCGACGGGCGCGAGATCAGGTCCTTGACCAGATCCAGAACAACGGAGCCCGACATTTGGCTTAGGCCCTCAGCAGATCATTGATGCTGGTCTTGGCGCGGGTTTGCGCGTCGACACGCTTGACGATCACGGCGCAGGCCAGGCTGTGCGAACCGTCGGCCGACGGCAGCGAGCCCGGCACCACCACCGAACCCGACGGCACGCGGCCGTAGGTGATCTTGCCCGTGGCGCGGTCATAGATCTTGGTGCTTTGCGACAGGTACACGCCCATGGCCAGCACCGAGTTCTCTTCGACGATCACGCCTTCCACGACTTCCGAACGGGCGCCGATGAAGCAGTTGTCTTCGATGATGGTGGGGTTGGCTTGCAGCGGCTCGAGCACGCCGCCGATGCCGACGCCGCCGGACAGGTGGACGTTCTTGCCGATCTGGGCGCACGAACCGACGGTGGCCCAGGTGTCGACCATCGTGCCTTCATCGACGTAGGCGCCGATGTTGACGTAGGACGGCATCAGCACCACGTTGCGGCCCAGGAACGCGCCGCGGCGGGCCACGGCGGGCGGCACCACGCGGTAGCCGCCTTGCTTGAACGCGTTGTCGCCGTATTCCGAGAACTTGAGCGGCACCTTGTCGTAGAACTGCAGCGGGGCCTGGCCCATGATGGCGTTGTCGTACAGGCGGAACGACAGCAGCACGGCCTTCTTGATCCACTGGTGCACGACCCAGTCGTCGTTGATTTTTTCGGCCACGCGCAGGCGGCCCAGGTCCAGACCGTCAATGGTGTGCTCGACGGCTTCGCGCACTTCGGCGCAGGCATCGCCGAACGACAGGTTGGCCCGGTCGTCCCAGGCTTTTTCGATGGTGGTCTGCAGGTCGAGAGTCATAACGGGGTCAGCTTTTCAAAGGTTGATCAAACAGAAGTATGTACAAAATGGGCAATGCGTTCGGCCGCCTGCACGCAATCGGCCAGCGGCGCCACCAGGGCCAGCCGGATGCGGCCCTGGCCGGGATTCACGCCATGCGCGTCGCGGGCCAGGTAGCTGCCCGGCAGCACGGTAACACCGGTGCGGCCATAAAGGTCGCGGGCAAACGCCGTATCGGACCCCGGCGTGGCCGCCCACAGGTAGAAAGACGCCTGCGGCCGGGACACGTCCAGCACGTTTTGCAGGATGGGCAGCACGGCCTCGAATTTTTCCCGATACAGGCGCCGGTTGTCCTTGACGTGGGCTTCGTCCGTCCACGCCGCGATACTCGCGGCCGACACGATCGGGCTCATGGCGCTGCCATGATACGTGCGATACAGCAGGAAGCGGCCGATCAGCGTGGCGTCGCCCGCCACGAACCCCGACCGCAACCCCGGCACATTGGACCGCTTGGACAGGCTGGAGAACGCCACCAGGTTGCGGTAGTCGTTACGGCCCAGGCGGCGCGCCGCCTGCAGACCGCCCAGCGGCGGATTGCCTTCGTCCAGGTAGATCTCGGAATAGCACTCGTCCGACGCGATCACGAAGCCATGGCGGTCCGACAGGGCGAACAGGTCTTCCCATTCGTCCAGCGTCATGACGTTGCCTGCCGGGTTGCCCGGCGAGCACACGAACACCAGCCGTGTCTTTTTCCAGACCGCGTCCGGCACCTGGTTCCAGTCGCAGGCGAAATTGCGCAGCGCGTCCGCGTTGACGTAGTAGGGCGTGCCGCCGGCCAGCAGCGTCGCGCCCTCGTAGATCTGGTAGAAGGGGTTGGGGCAGATCACTACCGACCCGGCCGACGGGTCGATCACCGTCTGGGTAAAGGCGAACAGCGCTTCGCGCGAGCCCAGCGCCGGCAGCACCTGGGTGTCGGCGTCGGGCGCCGGAATGCTGTAGCGCCGCGCCAGCCACTCGGAAATCGCCCGGCGCAAGGCCGGATCTCCCTTGGTGGACGGGTACACCGACAGCCCGCCCAGGTGGTCGCGGATGGCCTGCCCGACGCGCTCCGGCGCGGCGTGCTTGGGCTCGCCAATCGACAGGTTGATGGGCGTCAGGCCGTCCGGTTGCGAGCTGGCCGAGGCCAGCAAAGCCCGCAATTTTTCGAACGGGTAGGGGTGTAAAGCATCGAGGCGCGGATTCATGACGCAAGATTTTAACAAGCAAGCTACAATAGCGGGCTTGGCTTTGCGAAGGTGGCGAAATTGGTAGACGCACCAGGTTTAGGTCCTGACGCCGTAACAGGTGTAGGGGTTCGAGTCCCCTCCTTCGCACCAAACCCCTATTAGATGCTGTTTTGGCCCGGGTGGCACCCCGGGCGGGCAGTGTCTGCAAGACTGTTGCAACTGGCTTTCAGGCCGGGTTGCAGCGCGGAAACCCCCTTGGCAGGAATGCCTTGGGGGTTTTTGCTTTGGGCGGAGCTGGCTTAGGGCGGGGACTACAGCAGGAAAGGAAGCAAAACGATGCCGTGGACTAGAACAAAAACGCCGAATAGAGTCATGTCGTATTCTCCCCTGGCGCTTTGTTTGGTTGAAAAAAAGTAGTCAGCACCATATTGCGCGTAAACCGCAGCCTGACACGCTATTCCTCGCCATATCACTCGGCAGTCGAGGCATGCTTTTCACGTACACGAAGCAATCGATCAGTTCGTCCAGTTTCGGCGCGTTGTGCCAGTGCCTGGCGGCTACAGCCGCGGCTTCATGGGGCTGGCAATTGAGCCGGAATAACGAGTAGTTGGGATAGCCGGAAATCGGGTCTTTCACCGGCTCGGCGATATGCAGGCCATGCAGAATGCTGCATATCCATTCCCATGTGGATATGCTTTGGTTATAGAAAGCCAGGATATCGAGATCCCAGGTTTCGTTTTCGGCGGTGCAGGCTTCGCAGAACGCGTTACCGTTTTTCTGATGCATGTCCAGTGCCGCATTCCAATACACCAAAGCGAAATAGGCATCCAGAGCTTCAGCAATCAAGGTCATCGCCGTCAAGGTCGGAAAGCCGTCGACGCTATCAGCGTCGGGTGACGGGGCGATGACCCACTTTGCGGCAACCGCACGGCACTGGGTAGACCGCCCGGCAATCGCATTGCAGGGCAACGTTGGGAATATCCCTGCTTAAGAAACCGCCCCACAAGCCGTATTTACTCATAGCCCCGCATTTCGCGCTCGGTTTCAAAGGCAGCTATGGCACGCACAAACTCCGACCTGGTACGTCATTCAATAGCAGCCGTCACGCTGGTCTGTGCCATCGACGGCATGAGTCCGACGAACGCTCAATCCGTGACAGGCACCGGCCAAATCACGCCAGGCTCGGTCCAGACGCCCACCTGGTCTGTCGGCGCGGACCTGATCGTGGGAAATACCGCGGCTGGCTCACTCACCATCGACTCGGGCGCAACGGTCGACAACAGCGACGCCTACATCGGCAACCAGACGGGCAGCGCGGGCACGGTGACCGTGTCGGGCAGCGATGGCAGCGGCCAGGCCTCGACCTGGACGAACGCCGGCACGATGCGCATTGGGGTGGAATCGGGCAGCAACGGCGCGCTCAATGTGCTGGGCGGTGGCGCGGTAAACAGTGACTCGGCCATCATCGGCGACGAGAGCGGCAGCGTGGGGGCCGTGACGGTCTCGGGGGCGGGGTCGACACTGACGCTTTCCACGGCTACGGCATTCCAGATCGGCCGCGATGGCCGCGGAACGCTCCTGATCAACGACGGGGCCGTCGTGCACAGCGGACAGGCCAGCATCGGCCTGGGCAGTGGCGAAGGGCATGTCACGGTCGCCGGTGCGCGAACGGTCTGGGACCCGGTCGGCAATATCTATGTGGGCCTGGGCGGCACCGGTGAACTGCGGGTTCAGGATGGCGCCGAGGTCAGCACGGTCGGTCCGGCGGGCCCCACGTCTGCCGCAAGCATTTACATCGGCTTGAGTGGCGGCAGCGTCGGCACGGTGACGGTATCCAGCGCGACCGCCGATACGTCCTCGCTCAGCGCAAGCGACGGCATCGACGTCGGTCAGAGCGGCGACGGTACGCTGAACATCGAGAAGGGCGGCTGGGTGCGGACGGGTTTCGACACCTGGATAGCCCGCACGGCCACGGCCACGGGCACGCTGAACCTGAACGGCGATGCCAGCGGCCGCGGCGTGCTGGAAACGGGCGCCGTCGTCAAAGGGGCGGGCAACGTCACCCTGAATCTGAACGGCGGCATCCTGCGTGCGAATCGCGACGAATCCGATTTTCTAAGCGGCTTTGCCACGCAGGCCGTGGGCGCCGGTGGCGCCTGGTTCGATACGAATACGCATGAGGTCGGCGTAGGCACCGCGTTTTCCGGCGCATCCAGCTTGACGAAGCTGGGCGCGGGCACGTTGACGCTGACCGGCATCAGCACGGCATTCACGGGTAACACCGAGGTTCGTGCAGGAACGCTGCAAGTCGACGGCGTACTGGGGGGCTCGATGAATGTTCTGGCCGGCGCGCGGCTGACCGGTACGGGCCAGGTCGGCGCCACCGGCAACCGTGGCACGATCGCGCCGGGCCCGCGCAGCGGCTTCGGCACGCTGACGATTGCCGGCGACTATGGCGCCCAGGGCGGCAACCTTGAAATCAGGACGAAGCTGGGCGATGACAACTCGCCGACGGATCGATTGGTCATCACCGGGGGTACGTTCGGTACGACCCCCGTGACCGTAACCAACGTCGGAGGCGAGGGCGCGCTGACCCAGCGCGGCATACAGGTGGTGCAGGTCAATGGCCTGTCGGCGGGGCAGTTCAATCTGGCCAATGGCGACTACGTCATCGCCGGCCAGCCGGCGTTGGTGGCCGGGGCCTACGGCTATGTGTTGCAGAAGGACCCGGCCAACGGCAATTGGTATTTGCGTTCGTCATTGACGCAAGTTGGCGCACCCGAAGCCGGCGTGCCGGGCGTTGGCGCACCGGAAGGCGGCAATGGCCCCTCCGGCGCGCCGGGTCCTTCCATGTACCAACCCGGCGTGCCGGTGTACGAAGCCTATGCCAACACATTGCTGTCGTTGAGCCAGCTGCCCACCTTGCGTCAGCGCGTCGGCAATCGCCTCTACGATGCGGCGGACACGGGGCGCAATGGCGTGTGGGGCCGGGTGGAAAGCACGACCAGCCGCGCCAGTCCCTCGGTGTCCAGCACGGGCCAGCACCAGAATACCGACAGCTGGAAGGCGCAGTTCGGCGTTGACCGGATACTGTCCGGCGAGCAAGGCGGTTCGCGTCTGGTCGGCGGGTTCAATCTGCACTACGGCACGGCCAAGACCCATGTGTCGTCGCGCTATGGCGATGGCAGCATCGACACCACGGCCTACGGTCTGGGCCCGACGTTGACCTGGTACGGCAACGACGGTACGTACGTCGACACCCAGGCCCAGGCGACATGGTTCAACAGCGACCTGAATTCTCGTCTGGCGGGCAAGCTGCGTGACGGCCAGAATGCGCGCAGCTATGGGCTCAGCGTCGAAGCGGGCAAGCCGTTCGCACTGAAGGAAGGGCTCGCGCTCATCCCGCAGGCCCAGCTGAGTTACGTGTCCACCCACTTCAGCCGCTTCAACGACAGATTCGACGCACGGGTTGAAAGCGACAAGGGAGACAGCCTGCAGGGCCGTCTGGGCGTGGCGCTGGACTACCAGCGTAACTGGCATGACGCCAGCGGAAAAGCGCGCCAGGCCAGTGTCTATGGCGTGGTCAATGTGAAACGTGAATTCCTGGACGGAACCCGGGTGCAGGTATCGAGCGTGCCGGTCAGCAGCCGGATGGGGCGTACGTGGGGCGGCATGGGGGTGGGGGCCAACTTCGGTTGGAACGAACGCTACGCGCTCTATGGCGAGGTGGGCGCCGACGCCGATTTCTCGGGCAGTTACGTCGTGACCGCAACGGCGGGTTTAAGGATCGCGTTCTAGATAGCCAAACTGGCTTTATTTGCAGTATCGGATAAGGTGGAGGCTGGCCAGCGGACCGATGCAAGCCGCCGTCGGCACATTGATCCCCACTTTATCGAGGTCTCACCGCATGAGCGCCGCGTCCGTTTTTGTCCTTTGCAGTTTCCTCACGCTGGCCGTCTTGATGATGATCGGCAAAGCGGTCAATTCAGCTGCGCGAGCGCCGCAGATGAACGGCGCGCGAGTCGCTTTCTGGACTTTGCTGATTGCCATGGTCGCGATCCCGGTCGGCCTGCTGGGGTATTTCGAGCTATTCCAACCCAGCGAAGACCTGGAGCTTGCCTACGCCCGCGGGGGGCTTGCCGGGGAAATCAGCTCGGGGATACTGCCGGCCGTGATCGTGGCGGGGATACTCTCGTTCTGGTTCTCACGTCGCCATGGAAAGAAGCGCAGAAAGACTGTGGCAAGTCAGTAGTGGCGCAAGAACACCAGAACGAGCGCCGCCACCAGGATGCTCATCGAGATAAGGGTCTGGAACCTGTGGCAATACACCGCTTCTTTGGGGAAGGGATGCCCGTGATTTTTGAAGCGGTTGCGGGTGATCTTGACCAGATCGCTAATGGCGAGCATCAGACAAACCACTGCAATAGCCATCAGTACCCAATAAAGCAAAACTCTCATGGTTGCCCGCGCCTGGGGAATGCCACGTCATTTTGGGAAAAGGGTGCTGGGCCCCCATTTTCTCCCAAGCGGCGGTTCTCGGGTAAAGGCACCTTTTATCCGCCATCCAGGCTTGCTATAAAGACGGGTCAAGCCTGTTTTTCCAGCGAGGGT
This sequence comes from Achromobacter sp. FW305-C-28, assembly GCF_058783235.1. NCBI lineage: Bacteria > Pseudomonadati > Pseudomonadota > Betaproteobacteria > Burkholderiales > Alcaligenaceae > Achromobacter > Achromobacter sp. FW305-C-28. Next base: position 256,416 of record NZ_JBYSYL010000004.1, read on the forward strand.
AAATGTCGATTCAAACGCTTTGCCGCGGCAGCGTCCTGCTGTTGTGCGCCGCCCTGGTGTCCGGCTGTTCTTCATCAACCCCGTCGCCCTGGTCTTCCCCCAATCCCGGTTCGGTCTCTGGTACGCCCGCGTCGCGCGTGTCGCTGGAGTGCCGTGTCACCAGCTGTCTGTACGACGGCAAATACGAGCCGGGCGAGCGCGACTACGCCGAAGCGGAAGCCAAGCGCTTGAACCGCGCGGAAATGGAGCGGCTGCGCCGCGCGGCCGGTAACTGATCCCGGCTGCCCGCAGCAAGCCTTAACGCGTGACCGGTTCTGCCCGGAGCCGAATGGCGAAGGTGGCTTGCGGGTCCTTGTAGGCGGATGGGCTGTCGGCGCCGATGTCGATCCGCGCGCTGTCGCTGGCGGCATACGACTTGTTCGAGAAATGCTTCACGATCGTGCGGGGGCTTTGGCTGTCGGCCAGGCCGATCGCGGGGCTGAAATCCACCAGGTCGTGATGAAAGTCGGCGACTATGCCCACCAGCGCCCAATGGCAGACACCTTGGCCGAAATAATCTTCGTCGCGGAAGGGATTCAGAACGACCTCGGTGCGGAAGGTGCCGTCTTCTTGTCGTTCAAACGTGACCGGCACGCGCTGTTCCGGCACGACGGTCGCGCCCGTCACGGGCGTCAGCGGCGCGCAGGCGGCATTATTGACACGGTAGTCGGCGTGGCCGTCGACGCTGTCGAATGGACCCGGCGCGCTGTCGACCGTGGCAAGGATGGCGAGGCGTCGTGGGGTGTCGGGGTTGGGCTGGACGGCCACGTCGGGCGTGGCGGCGGCGTATGCCGACTGGGCCAGCCCCGAGATCAACGCGAAACCTGCGGCCAAGGGCAGGCCGGTGAAGGCGCCAACGCGCTTCATGGCGTTCACTTGGCGGACTTGGCCGGCATCGGCGCCAGCGTGTCGTATTGGTCGATCTGGCCCACGTCGACCCAGCCCGCGGCGCAGTCGCCGGTGTAGTCGCCGTCCTTGCTGCGCTGGCAGGCCTGGCCGCTTTTGGCGGCCTTCCATTGCACCGGCAGGTCGGCGTCCTTGCACAGATTGTTGCCGCGGCATTCCGGCACGCTGGCGGTGGGCACGACGACGACGTAGTGGCGCTGGGTCTCGCCCTTGCGCGCCATGGCGGGGATGCAGACGAATTGGCGATCCTGCACGTGGGCCACGGATTTGCCTTCGCCGTCGATGCGGTCGTTCAGGTCCAGGCCGCCATCGGCCGCGATCGAGCCGAACGCGGCGCCTTCGCCGCAGTTGCCGAAGTTCACGGAAAAGCCATCCGCGGTGCAGGTCGCACCGCCGTAGCCGTCGGCGCGGCACTCGATCTTCGAGGCGGGCGTCATTCGCGTGAGTTGGGCTTGGGCGATGGTGGCGGCGTTATCGCCAGTTGAAGCGGCCAAGGCCGTCGCGGCGCACAGGCTTGCGGCCAGGGCGGCCAGCAGATGGGGCAGTGAGATCTTCATTGGGGGCTTCCTGAGAAGGATCGGAGTGCGATGCAATCGGCGGGAATTGTAATGCCGGGACAGGAACGACGTGGTGTCCATGTCAGGCGGGTGGGGCGGGTTGAGCGGCCGCGCCAGGCGCTTTGCCATACAGCACCCGGGCGCACACCACGCCGCCGACCAGCCCTGGCAATCCCCCCATGAGCAACAGCGACGTCAGGTCCGACCAAGAGTAGTCGCGTGAACCGAATCCCAATTGGAAAATCACGGCATACAACCCGCCCAGCAGACCTGGCCAGCAGTACGAACGCCGCGACACGTGGGCCGGCCGAAAGGCGCCGGCCACCATGCCGGACAGCAAGGCCGGCACCCCGCCGAAGAGGTAGGAATAGGGCGCCAGGAAAATCATCATCGGCAGATTTTTCAGCGCGTCCAGGTCGAGGGCCGCGACGGTGACCAGCAGCGCAAAAGCGCCAACCCCCACAGGCGGACCCAGGGCGACAAACAGGCCGGCGCCGCCCGCCGCGCCTCGCAAGATATCGCCGGGCGTCTTGCCGGCAGGACGGCGCGAGATGCGCCACAACAACGCGGCCAATGACAGCGCCGTCAGCACACAAACGGAAAGCAACAGCAAAACGGGGTGTCCTTATTCAGGCGCCGGCTTGTTGGGGAACAGGTTCAGCGACAGGATGGCGTCGGGGTAGGTGGCCAGCAGCATGCCGGACATATGGCCGTGCAGCGCGCCGAACAATGACCAGTTCAAGGGCTCGGTGCCGGGCAGCAGGTCCAGCAGCATCAACTGGCCGGTGCGTACCGTGCCGACGAAGTAGGCGCGTTCGTCGTGCTGGCCGGTAGGGGTGGCGCGGTAGATCTTGGTGGCGCGGGCGCTATCGTCCTTGCGCCAGGTATTGCCGCCCGTACTGGTCTTGGCGCCGATGGGCGCGATGTCCGCCTGGATGGTTTCCCAAAGCGCGCGGGCGTTGGCGGCGTAGACGACGATGGTCATGGGGCGCAGTCCTGTAAGAAAGAGGGGACGCAGCAAAGTTACCAATGTCGCGGGGTTCCGGCAAGCGTCCGGTGACGCGCCGCCGTCGGCCTGGGCGCCGCGCGTGACGGCACTAATCGCCCGCCAGTTCGCGCAGCTCGCTGGCGCGCGTGGCGTTCAGCACCATCGGGCAGTAGCCATACATCGGCGACCCGACATGCGCGCCGGCCAGCGAGCAGTGGCCGTTGCGGTAGACCAGCCAGGCCTTCTGCGCTTCTTCGAGCTTGACGGCGTCGTCCGGAAACTCGGTGGCCAGGCGCGCATGGATCTTGGCGTACTGGGCGTTGATCTCGCGCTTGGCCGCGGACGAGACCGCGCTGGAGCACGCTTCGACGGTGCCGTTGTTGACGGCACCGGCGTCTTTCAGGCAGCGGTCGTACTGGTCCATGTAGTCTGGCGGGGCAGCCAGGGCCAGGGCGGGAGACAACATCAAAGTCAGCGCGAAAGCGTGTCGGATCATGGTGGCGCGAAGGGCATTCCAGGGGGGGTGAACAGGGGGAACGCGCGCTCGAATCAGCGCGCAGGCCAAGCATACCGCCTGTCGCCGATTGGTGTTTCTTCTGCTTGACACCCGGGTCGGCGCACCAGTCGCATGCGTATGGGGACGGCGCGTGCCTGTATTTTTCGTTGCGCGGCGAAGTCGCCGTCGAGGACCGGGCTACGTGGTATCGGCAGGCCTGGGACGCCGCCAACTTGACAGCTTCGAAGGCCTGTCGCAGGACAAGGGCGGCGTCGACTACCTGGCGGATATCGGCGTGGCCAGCCTGGTGTCCACCCGCGTCGCCACTATCCAGCGCGCGAACCGCGCCGGCATGGTGACGATGCAGAAGGTGTTCGTGACCGACCGGTCCACCTGGCCGCGCAGTGTCAAGGCGCTGGAACAGAGCGACCCCAACCTGGTACAGATCATGCTGGCGCCTATGCTGGCCCATATGGCGCCGCAGCGCCTTCGGTCGGCTGTGGCGGACGTCAGTCCAGCCGCGCGCCGGACTGTTCCACCAGCGTCTTCCAGACCGGCAATTCCTGCTGGTAGCTCGCCAGAAATTCCGTGGGCGAGCTACCCGCGGGAATGAAGCCCATGTCGATCAGCCGGGCCTGGACCTGCGGCGTGCGCACCATATCGTGCATTTCGCGGGCCAGGCGCGCGACGATGGGCGCGGGCGTGTCCTTGGGCGCGGCCAGCGCCACCCAGCCAACCAGGCGATAGGCGTCTTCGCGCAGGCCTTGTTCGGCCAGCGTGGGGGCATCGGGCAGCACGTCCATGCGCTTGTCGCCGGTGACGCCGATGAGCTTGAGCCGGCCGTTGTCGATGTACGGCTTGGTGCCCAGCGCGCTGGCGAACGCCAGCTGGATGCGACCGCCGATCAGGTCCTGCAGCATGGCCGATTCGCCCTTGTAGGCCACATGGGTCATGTCGCCGTGCTGCGAGGCATCGAGATAGGCCAGGCCCAGGTGGCCGTACGAGCCGACGCCCCACGAACCATACGCCACCTTGCCAGGATTGGCGCGAACGTATGCCAGCAACGCTGGACCGTCCTTGGCCGGTACGCTGGGGTGCGCCACCAGCGTCACGGGCGCGATAGCAATTTGCGAAATCAGGACGAAGTCGCGCAGCGTCTGGTAAGGCAGGTGGTGGTACAGAAACTGGTTCTGCATCAGCGAAGAGCTGAGCGACACGGTCAGCGTATAGCCATCGGGCGCGGCCTTGGCTGCGGCATCGGTGCCCATGATGCCCGACGCCCCCCCGCGGTTTTCCACCAGCACCGGCTGCCCTAGGCGGTTCGACAGGCGTTCGGCCACCATGCGCGCCACGATGTCGGTGGCGCCGCCTGCGTTGTAGGGCACGATGATGCGGATGGGTTTCGTGGGCCACGCGGCCTCGGCGTGCAGCGGGCCGGCCAGCGCCAGCAGGGCCAGTGCGCTGCCCGTCAGCCAGCGGCGGCGGGATCGTACGGTGTTGCCCTGGGTCATGCGCATGTCTCCGGATCGGCGCGTGAGGCGGCGGGGCGGGATCGCCACGTCGCTGTCGCGCTCGTTCCTGGATTCTTGTCTTGCGACGTGTTTTTTACAATGCGAGGTCAGGTTGACAGCATGTCAAACGGCCTTTGACGTCGGTAATTCAGCGTAATTCGCTGCGCCGATACAGGCTCAAGCCCAGCGCCAGCAACGCCAGCATGCCGGCGCAACCGCGGTTGACCCAGGTCATCACCCGGGCCGAAAACGCGCGCATGGCGTGGCGGCCGCCATAGGCATACAGGCACATCATCACGCAGTCGATGGCGGCGCTGACCAGCGCCAGCGCCACGTACTGGCGGGCAATCGGTGCTGCCGGCTGAATGAATTGCGGCAGGAAAGCCGAGAAGAACAAGATGCCCTTGGGGTTTGACAGGCCCACGAACAGGGCCCGCAGAAAGGCCTTCTTGCCGGTGGCGGACACTTGCGCCGCATTGACCTGCAACGCACGCGCCGGCGAACGCCAGATGGCCCAGGCCAGATACAGCAGGTATGCCGCGCCGCCCCATTTGACGACGCTGAACAACTGTTCCGATGCTTGCAGCAGCGCGCCCAAACCGCAGCCCACCGCGCCGATCAGCAGCAAATCAGACAACATCGCGCCCGCAATACCAAAGCCTGCGACGCGCATGCCGTGGCAAGCGCCGTTGTTCAGCGCCAGCAGCATGGATGGGCCGGGGCTGACCATGACGGCGCTCACGGTGACGACATATAGCAATAGCGGGGTGGCGTCCATCGGTCATGGTGAGGGTAGGAAAACAGCGCCAAGCATAGCAATGTCAACAATCGAAAGGAATTTGCATTGCTTGGAAGTTGCCGGCGCCGCTTTGGCCGACCATCGAGTTTTCAGCTTGGAGGGCGAATCGTGTACTCACTATCAAAGCGCTGCGGCGCGGAATTCTTCGGCACGTTCTGGCTGGTGCTGGGCGGTTGCGGCGCGGCCGTTCTGGCGGCGGGCTTTCCGCAATTGGGCATCGGCTTCGCCGGCGTGGCGCTGGCATTCGGCCTGACGGTGCTGACGATGGCCTTTGCGGTCGGGCACATTTCGGGCGGCCACTTCAATCCCGCGGTCACCGTCGGCCTGGTCGCGGGCGGCCGTTTCCCCGCCCGGGAAATCCTGCCCTATATCGTGGCGCAGGTCCTGGGGGCCATCGCGGCGGCAGCGGTACTGGCGGTCATTGCCGACGGCAAGCTGGGATTCGACCTGAAGGGCAGCCACTTCGCCGCCAACGGCTACGGCGCGTATTCGCCGGGCAAATACTCGATGGGCGCGGCGCTGGTGACCGAGGTCGTCATGACCGCAGGCTTTCTGTTCGTGATCCTGGGCGCCACCGCCAAACGCGCCCCGGCGGGCTTTGCCGCCATTCCCATCGGCCTGGCCTTGACGCTGATCCACCTGGTCAGCATTCCCGTCACCAATACGTCGGTGAACCCGGCGCGTTCCACCGGCCCGGCGCTGTTCGTGGGGGGCTGGGCGCTGGAGCAACTGTGGTTGTTCTGGATCGCGCCGATTGCCGGCGCGATCATTGGCGCGCTGGCGTATCGCCTGGTGAGTGAGCCGGCTACCGAGGGGTAGAGGATCGGCGCTCAGTCCAGCGCCTGCAACTGCATCACCTGCGCGTCGCTGGGGAACCCTCGCGTGCGGTAGCGCACCGGGTACACCTCTTCCCGTTCCAGCAAGGGCGACAGCACCGTCAGCGCCTGTTCCCAGTCGACCACGCGGACTTCGCCGATCTCGTCGTCGGCATCCGGGCGCACCAGCGCCAGGCGGTCGACCTGGGGTAGCGATGTATCCACGCCGCGCGTCCAGGAAGCCACCGAGAAAGACGCCGTGGCGTCGTCGTTCTGCGTGAACAGGTTGTAGTTGGCGACAAAAATGTCGACGCCCTGTTCTTCGTGGATGCGGTCCAGCGTTTCCTTCTGGGCGTCGTAGTCGCCCTTGGCCAACAGGCGCGCCAGGTGATTCAACTGGCGGCGCGTCGCGTCTTGCGGGGGCTGATAGCGTTCGATGCCCGCGTCGGTATAGTGATACATGTGTGGCGATACCGGCCGGCCATGCGGCACGACCTGCTGACAGAGTTCAGCCATCTTCATCAGGCCGGCGTCGTCGTTGTCGCCGCTGACCAGGAGCAGGTCGCGGGTGGGCATCATGAATACCGGACGGCCGCGCACCGGCACGCGCTCAAGCATGTCGGGCAGCAGCGCGCGGCTGGTGTCGTAGCCGTCTTCCCAACCGCCGCTGTAGACCCCTGGCGCCACTTCCATGAAGTCATCGGCCGAGTCGCGCAGGTTGTCGATGGCAATCGCCAGCGCCTGGTCGAACGAGATGCCCCACGCCGCTTCGGGGCCGTTGGTCAGCGTCGAGATGGATTCGGGGTGGTCCAGCGCCAGCAACACGACGCAGTCGTCGCCGAAAGGGCGCAGCGCGGGGTGGAAATCGGCGTCGTTGCCATCGGTGCGCACATGATGCATGCGTACGTCTTCGATCGCGCCCAGATTGCGGATCACGGGCCGTAGCAGCGGGCGGGCCTCGGCCAGCGATTGCGGCACCGCCTGGCCGCTGCTGAGCAGGGTGGACACGAAGCCTTGCAGGGCGCCTTGTCGCTGTCCGCCGGGGGCGTTGCAGTAGGCGTGATAGGCGTTGTGCAGATTGAAGTACGAACCTTCACCCTGCAGCAGGCGGAATTCGTCGGCCTTGTAGGCCAGGTCGCCGCTGTAGCCGCGTTGCCGCACGGCGGCGATGAAAAGCTTGGCGAACTGGTCCTGCGTTGGCTTGCGCCGTAACAGCGAGTCTAGGAATCCCATGCTTTTCTCATGTGGTTGACGCGGCGCCGGGTGGCGTGGCGTCGCCCGGTCACGCTGCGTCGCCGTGGGTGCGGGATGCGGGTGTTGCCGGGTTGTCGGCCGGGCGGGCGGCGGCCTGCTGGCGGATACGGGCCTGGGTGTCAGCGTCCACCAATTGGCGCAATTCGCGGAACAACGGCAGGGCGTCGGTGTATTTGCGGCCGTAGTCCAGGTTGAAGGCGTAGTCGAAGTCTGGCTCGTTGGCGCCCTGGTTATGTTGCAGCAGGGTCTCAAGCTTGTCCATGGCTTTCACCGCTCGGGCTTCGGGCGAGGCGGCATTCTCGTAGTCGTCCCACAAGGCCAGCAATTGAGCGCGGGCGGGGGCGTCCAGCGGGCTGGCCAAGGCCAGCAGGTCCTGGCGTTCCTGGGCGCCCTTGTCGGACCCGGGCGTCTGCTCGATGGCAGGCACGTCGCCATGGATGGCCTCGCCCAGGTCGTGGATGACGCACAGCTTGAGGATGCGGGCGAAATCCAGGCCCGTCAGGCCCTCTTCCAGCATCATTGCCATCAGGCACAGGCGCCAGGTGTGTTCCGCGGTGCTTTCCTGGCGGCCGCCCGAACTGCGGGCGCTGCGCAGCACGTCTTTCAGTCTTTCGGCCTGGCGGAGGAACTCCAGCCGGCCCTGGAGGGTGTCGGTGTCCATGAATCAGGTTGTCGTAAGTCTGATATCAATATTCTGGCGGGCGTTGCCTGGATAGACAGGCCCACACGCCTACGAGTGTATCTTGTGACTGACGCCGCCATCCCGACCGCCCCTGCCGCCGACCTGCACTACGACCGGGCCACCATCGCCTTTCACTGGCTGACGGTCATCCTGGTGGTCGGGCTGTTCGCCCTGGCCGAAATCTGGGGCTTCCTGCCGCGCGGCACGCCCACGCGGCGCCTCTTGCAATCGCTGCATATCTCGTTCGGCTTGCTGTTTGCCGCGGTGTTCGTGCTGCGGGCGTTGTGGCGCCTGGGCGCGGGCCGCCGGCTGCCATCGGCCGGGGCAGGCTGGCTGCGGCTGGCCAGTTCAGGCATGCACGGCTTGCTGTACCTGTTGCTGGCGGCGCAGATCGTGCTGGGCTTCCTGTTCCGGTGGGCCCAGGGCGAGCCCTTCGCCTTCTTCGGCCTGTTCGACATCCCCACGCTGATCAGCATCGACCACGAACAGCGGCGCTTCATCGGCGGCCTGCACAACACCGTGGCCTGGAGCATCATCGTGCTGGCCTGTCTCCACGCGGTGGCCGCCTTGTTCCACCACTACGTGCTGCGCGACGGCGTGCTGCGCCGCATGACCTCCAGCCGCTGAAGCGTGCCAAAAAAGGCACGCCAGGCAGCCGGATCGGGGGTGGGCAGGTTGTACATTACGCACTATTACCTGCTTCACCTTTACAGGACCGCCTCATCATGACCGCCCCGAAAGTCGTCATCTCGCCCTCGATCTCCTGCGCCAATGACCAGCCCTTCGTGCTGTTCGGCGGGATCAACGTGCTGGAATCCCTGGATCTCGCCCTGCGTTCCTGCGAGGAATACCAGCGCGTGACCACCAAGCTGGGCATCCCGTACGTGTTCAAGGCCTCGTTCGACAAGGCGAATCGCTCCTCGATCCATTCCTATCGCGGTCCGGGCCTGGAAGAGGGCATGAAGATCTTCGAGGCGGTCAAGAAGGAATTCGGCGTGCCGGTCATCACCGACGTGCACGAACCGTGGCAGGCAGCCCCCGTCGCCGAAGTCGCCGACATCCTGCAACTGCCGGCCTTCCTGGCGCGCCAGACCGACCTGGTGGTGGCGCTGGCCAAGACCGACCGCGTCATCAACATCAAGAAGCCGCAGTTTCTCAGCCCCACGCAAGTGCTGAACATCGTTGAAAAATTCACCGAAGCCGGCAACGAACAACTGATCCTGTGCGACCGTGGCACCAGCTTCGGCTACGACAACCTGGTGGTCGACATGCTGGGCTTTGGCGTCATGAAGAAGGTGTCGGGCAATCGCCCCGTGATCTTCGACGTCACGCATGCGCTGCAGCAGCGTTCGGCGCTGGGCGCCGCGTCCGGCGGACGTCGCGAACAGGTGGCCGACCTGGCGCGGGCCGGCATGGGCGTGGGTTTGGCCGGCCTGTTCCTGGAAGCCCACCCCGACCCCAAGAACGCCAAATGCGACGGTCCCAGCGCCTTGCCGCTCGACAAGCTCGAGCCATTCCTGACCCAGCTCAAGCAGCTGGATGACTTGGTGAAATCCTTTGCGCCTATCGACATCGAGCCCTGACCCAAGTTGTCATCGCAGGTCAGCCAAGTTGTTATACGATCCGGGCCAAATACTTTAGGGAGGCCTGGATGTCTTTTTACGCGATCGTCGCCGTTCGTAAAGAACCCGTCAGCGGCCATGTCGCCTATGTGCGCTGGGGGCTGGCCGAACGCGGCGTGCCCGGCTGGGTCAGCGACCCTGTCACCGCGGCGGCGTCCGAAGTCATCGAGGCCATCAAGGCCGGCGCCGACGTCGAAACCATGATCAGCGTCGACGGCCTGTCGGTGGCTTCCCGCCCGGTTCGTGTGCTGGTCGACGACGACGGACGCGAGCACCTGGCTTCGGTGCCGGTGCCCAGTTCGACGCTGCATACGGTGTTCGATCTGCCCGAGTTCTAGGACGCCGGCCTTCGGCCTCGGGAATACCCTGCTTGCGCGGCATCGGCCGCAGCGCGACCCTGCTGGAGTCACCGCCAGAAGGGGGTCTGCATGTCCGAGTCGGAACTTGCCAGCGCCACCGCGGCCCCCCGTGCCCGCAGACGGCGCATTTCCTGGATCTGGCTCGTGCCCGTCGTGGCCGCCGTCGGTGGCCTGCTACTGGTTCTACATGCCTGGCTGGCGGCCGGCCCCACCGCCACCATCGCCTTTCGCACCGCCGAAAGCCTCGAGGCCGGCAAGACCCAGGTCCGCTTCAAGGAAGTGGTGGTCGGCATGGTCGAGCGCGTGGCGCTCAACGACGACCGCTCGGGCGTGGTGACAACGATCCGCCTGAATCAAGACGCTGCCGACCTGCTGCGCGACGGCACTGCCTTCTGGGTGGTGCGGCCGCGCCTGACACTCAACGGCGTGTCCGGCCTGGGGACGTTGCTGTCCGGCGCCTATATCGGTGTGGACCCCGCCGGCCCCCGCAAGGACGGCGCCAAGGCTGCGTCCAAGACCGCATTCACCGGCCTGGAAACCCCGCCACAGGTGTCGCAGGACCGGGGCGGCAAGCGTTTTGCCTTGCAGGCCCGCGATCTGGGCTCGCTGGAAATCGGGTCGCCGGTCTACTACCGCCGCGTCGCGGTGGGCGAGGTCATTGGCTATCAACTGGAACGCGGCGGCGCGGGCGTGACGGTCGAGGTGTTCGTCGACACGCCCTACGATGCCTATGTCAATGCCGGTACGCGCTTCTGGAATGCCGGCGGCATCGACTTCAGCGTGGATTCGCGCGGGCTGAAGGTCCGTTCTCAATCGTTGCTGTCGGTGGCGATTGGCGGCCTGGCGTTCGAAACCTTCGATGCCAGCGAGCACCCGCCCGCGCAGGCCGGCGCCGCGTTCGGGCTGTTCCCCAATGAAGAAGCCGCCCGGGCGCAGCCCGATGGCGAACCCTTGCGGATACGCCTGCGCTTTGACCAATCGGTGCGCGGGCTGGCTGTCGGCGCGCCCATCGACGCCTTTGGCGCGACGTTAGGGCAGGTCGACGCGATCAACCTGGATTTCGACAACACCACCGGCCTGTTCTACGCGGTGGTGTCAGCCACGGTCTATCCCCAGCGGCTGGGAGCACAGGTGCTGGGCGAGGTCAAGGAATACACCGGCCCGGACCTGTCACGGCCCACCGGGCGCCTGCTGACGTCACTGGTCGAGCGCGGCCTGCGCGCGCAACTGCGTATCGGCAACTTGCTGACCGGCCAACTGTATGTGGCGATGTCGGTGTTCCCCGACGCCAAACCGGTCACTTTCACGATGGAGGAAGTGCCTTTCCTGCCCACGGTACCCAATAACCTGGATCAGCTGCAACAGCAGATCAATCGCATCATGACCCGTCTGGACAAGGTGCCGTTCGACTCTATCGGCACCGAACTGAGCGGTCTCTTGCGGGCGGCGTCCAGCCTTGCGCGCAGGCTGGATACGCAGGTGGCGCCGGCTGCGCAGGCGCTGTTGCGCGAGGCCAGCCAGTCGCTGGCGGCCGTCGGCAGCATGCTGCAACCCGATGGCACCTTGTCCGTGGACACCGACACTGCGGTGCGGGAATTGGGCAGAGCCGCCCGGTCGCTGCGGCAATTGTCGGACTTCCTGCAGACCCGCCCGGAAGCCTTGTTGCGGGGCCGCGGACCGGACTCGGCCAGGCAGGCGCGCTGACGCGGCGTGCCGCAGGCTCGCGCCGGCCAGTCCGCGCGGCCGGACCGGCTATTTCCCCGAACCAGTGCAGCCGTATCGGCGGCAATGGTAGTTTTTCCACTGTCGCGCACCTTTCCCGAGTGATATCAGCGGGCACCGCCCGCCCGGTGCCCCGGTGCACAGCGGGCATGGCGCTTGCTGCTGTCAGCCTGTCTGATCGCCACGGTCCTCGGGGCCGCGGCCCGGCTTCACTGGGGACTCAGTATGGACCATAACGAAATGATGGCTCGCATGATCAGCAAGCCCGTCGCGCCCGGCAAACCCGAGGGCTGGGACGGCATCTTGTCTGCCTACGCGGATTGTCTGATGAAAGTGCAGGCCAAACTGACCGACGAGGACGTGAGGGGGTTTTTGGAGGTGGGCGCGCGGGTGTTCAGGACCTGCTGCCAGGAAGAGGCCAAACAGCGCTGGACCGCAGAGCAACTGGCTGCCTACCACCGCAAGCCTCCGGCACCGGCTTAGCGGCGTGGTGCTGCGCCAGGGGCTACAGGCACTGGCGCAGTGCGAACTTGCGGCCGAAGGCGCGGATTTCATCGCCATCGACCGAGGCGGCCACATCCCAGTGGTCGCCCCGCGTCACCAGCACCGACTGGGACGAAAAAGCATGGCGCAGCGCGAACATCCAGAAGGCGGCTTCCGAGCCGACCGGCGCCAGGTCGTGCGGCCCGATCCGCAACCGTTCAGGACGGGGCGTCGCACCCAGTGACCAGCGCAGCGCGATCGCCAGGAACGCGAAGCGCGCCGAGGCAGACGACGGTTGGACGCAAAACACGCGAATCTTCGGGTTCATGGAATGTGGCCTCCAGCAATGTGACCCAGCCTAGCAAAGAAGGTTGCATCGTTCCATACCGCGCTCGGGCGAGGCGTGCGCAAGCGTACGGCGACGTGGCTTGTCGGCCGGCACCCTTCAGCAGACCTTACTGATCCGCCGGCACCCGGGTAAAGACATTGGTGACGATCATTTCTTCCGGCCGCGTGGTCCCAGGCGCCGGCGGGGACATGAGCTTGTCCATTTCCTTGCGGTCCTGGACGCGGGTCAGGCTCAGGTGATCACCCTGGATTTTCACGTAGCGGATCGACGCCACGCCCAGCTCGTACTTGCTGGTGGACTGCTCCAGCGTCTGTTCGATGCGCTTGGCGTCCAGCCAGCGGTAGGTGCCGCTGGACACCATGCCGGGGCCTTGCATCGACCAGGTGCCGTCCGCGCGGAATTCCGCGACACCCGCGCCGCCGGCCGGTTGCGGCGGCAGCGCTTGCCCGTCCACGGTGCGCAGCATCGTCTGGTGCCGCCATTTGCCAACCAGGGCTTGCACGGCGTTGGGCGCAGGTGGTTGGGCGGCGGCTGGCGTCAGCGCGGCGCTGCTGAGCAGGACGGCAAGGGCATAGGAGCGCAAGAGCTTCATGGTGCGGAATCAGGCGATCAGAGGGTTGGCACGCCGGCGGGTGGGGGCGGGGCTTGCAGCGGGTTTGCCGCATTATGCGCGTCGGCGACGCCCGCGTCACGGCTCGCGCCGCAGTCCTTGCAGCAGCAATTCCTGCGCCTGCAGCGCCAGCGCCAGCCGGTCCTCGCCATCGTCCCCGGCGGCAATCCAGAATGCGCTTTCAGCCAGGCCGCCATAGAGCATCCGGGCCAGCGCGAACGGGTCGGCCGGGCCGATGCGGCCTTCCTCCATCAGGGTCTGCAGCAGTGCGCCCAGCGATACGCTGCATTGGTCTTGCGCGGTGTTGCCGTTGTGGCCCAGTACCGCGCGGGCATCTTGCAGCACGATCCGGCGGATCTCCGGCTCGGTCGCCATTTCCAGATAGGCGCGGCAGCGTTCGAGCAAGCCCGTCCAGGCATCGGGCGCGCGCCGGGAAATGGCTTGTAGCCGTTCGTCCATCTCGCCGTCGATCTGCTCGACGACCGCTGCCAGCAAACCCGACTTGTCACCAAAATGGTGATACAACGCTCCTCGGGTCAGCCCGGCGGCGGCGGTCAGGTCGTCCATCGACGTCGCCGCGTAGCCAGCGAGACGGAACGATTCCCGGGCCGTCGCCAGCAGCTTCCCGCGGGTTTCTTCAATCATCTCGGCGCGCGATCGCGACATGGTGGGGCTCCCGTTGCATACGCCGCGTATGTTAATTGACATACGATGGGTATGTGAATACGATCTTACATACGCTTCGTATGTCAATCTGTCCGGCGGCCAACGCCGCCGGCCTGCAACATCCCCAGAGGTTTCGGGTGTCGAATCCCTATCGCGAATTATTCAAGGCGCCGGGCGCCGCAGGTTTTGTCGCCGCGTGCGCGGTTGCGCGCCTGGCCTTGCCGATGATCGGCATCGGCATCATCACGATGCTCTCGCAGGTGCGCGGCGCCTATACCCTCGCCGGTGCCGTGGCGGCCACGTTCGCGCTGGCGACGGCATTGCTGGCGCCGCGCATTTCCCGCCTGGTCGACCGCCATGGCCAGGGCAGGATCCTGCCGCTGGCAGCCGGCGCCAGCGTGGCGGGGCTGGTCGGCCTGGCGATCTGCGTCCGTACGGGGGCGCCGGACTGGACGCTGTTCGTGTTCGCGGCGCTGTCGGGCAGCCTGCCCAGCATGCCTGCCATGGCGCGGGCCCGCTGGACCGAGATCTATCGCGACCAGCCACAACTGCGCACTGCCTACGCGCTGGAATCGGTCTTCGATGAACTCAGCTTCATCATCGGGCCGCCGGTGGCGGTGGGCCTGTGCGTCTTGCTATTTCCCGAGGCCGGCCCGCTTGGCGCGGCGTTGCTGCTGGGCGTCGGCGTCACGGCGTTCGTCATGCAGCGCGTCACCGCGCCCAAGGTGCAGCCGCGCGAAGAAGGCCGCGAAGCGTCGGTGCTGGGCGTGCCCATCATGCGGCAACTGACCACCATGATGGCCGCCATGGGCGTCATCGTCGGCACCATCGATGTGATGAGCGTGGCGTTCGCCCGCCAGCAGGGCCTGCCGGCAGGCGCCAGCGTGGTGCTGTCGGCCTATGCCTTGGGCTCGTGCGTGGCCGGCCTGGCGTTCGGCGTGCTGAAATTCCAGATGCCGCTGGCACGCCTGTTGGCCATCGCCGCGACGGTCACGGCCTTCACCACGGTGCCGCTGTTGCTGGTGGGCGACCTGTTGACGCTGTCGCTGGGCGTCCTGCTGGCCGGCCTGTCGTTTGCGCCCACCATGATCATCGCCATGGCGATGGTCGAAGGCAGCGTGCCGGGTCGTCGCTTGACCGAAGGGCTGACCTGGCTGGTGACGGGCCTGGGCGCGGGAGTCGCGGCCGGGGCCGCCCTGGCGGGCTGGATCGTGGACCATCACGGCGTAGGGGCGGGTTTCTGGACGGCGGTGGGGGCGGGCGCCGTCGTGTTGCTGGTGGCCCTTTATGCTGCGCGCGGCGCCAAGCCCGCACCGGCGGCAGCATGAACGCCCCGTGGCTCTAAAATGCCGATAGCGCCGGGCCGCGGGGCGCGGCGCCTACAAGGAGAACCAATATGTCCCGAACCGTCGTCAATCCCGACACTGTCTTCAACTCGGTGCAATACGGCTTCAGCCAGGCGGTCATCGTGACCGGCCAGCGGCGCATGCTGCTGTCCGGCCAGGTGGGCGTCGATGCCGACGAACGCACCGTCGGGCCCGGCCTTCAGGAACAGACCGAGGCCGCGCTGGACAACATCGAACGCGTCCTGGCCGCCGCCGGCGGCACGCTGGCGCAGGTCATCATGCTGCGCATCTATATTTGCGACACGGTCCGCGAAGACCAGGAAGTGATCGCCCAGGCCCTGCGCGACCGCTTTCCTAAAGATCCGCCACCCTCGTCGTGGGTCATCGTCAGCGGCTTGTCGCTGCCGGAATGGCTGATCGAGATCGAAGCCGAGGCCATGCTGGACTGACGCCGCCGCAAAGCAACGCCGGGTCCGCAAGCCTCAATCCTTGTCGCGCCACGGCGTCGCGGCAAAAGCCTCGCGCAGGTGGGCCAGAAAGCCCGCCGTGCGCGCCGACAGGTCCTGGCGCGACTTCACCAGCGCCACCACATTGGCCTCGGGCAAGTTCCAGCCTGCCAGCAGCGGCACCAGGTCGCGGTTCTTCACATGCTCGGCCACATCCCATTCGGATCGGGCCACGATGCCGTGGCCGGCCAATGCCCAGGCCACGGCCGCCGCACCGGCGTTGCTCGACAGCACCGGTGCGATGCGCACCCCCACCGCGGGGCCGCGGCCGCGCTTGAAGCGCCACAGCGTCACGTCTTCTTCGTTTTCCCGCAGGGCGATGCAATCGTGGTCCCGCAGATCTTCGGGCTTGGCGGGGGCGCCGCGCCGCGCCAGGTAGGCGGGCGACGCGCACAGGATGCGGCGATTGGGCGCCAGGGGGTACGCCACCAGCGTCGAATCGCGCAGTTCGCCGATGTGGATCATGACGTCCCAGTTGTCGCTGGCCAGGCGCGGTGGTCCGTCGGACAGGATCAGGCTGGCGGTCACGTCTTCGCTATCCTGGCGAAACTGTGCCACCAGGTCCGCCACGTAGCGCTGGCCGAAACCCAGTGGCGCCACCACCCGCAGGTGGCCGGCCACTACGCCGCGGCGGCCGACCAACTCGTCGGCCAGGTCATTCAGTTCGCCGCAGATCTGCCCGGCGCGCAGGGCCAGCAGCCGGCCTTCGTCGGTCAGCGCCGTGCCGCGGCCGGACCGGTTCACCAGTCGCACCCCCAACCGCTTTTCCAGCGCGTGCAGCCGTTGCGTCACGGCGGGCGGTGTCACGTCCAGGGCACGCGCGGCCTGGGCCAGTGAACTGGTGGCCGCCAGGCTCAGGAAAAAGCGCAGGTCGTCGGTGGTAATCATTCAGAAAAGCCTTAATGATTGATTAAGTCCATATTAAACACGCAAGCGCCATGGCGCGCCATACTGCCGGCATGCGGTTGCGCCCGGGCGGCGCCCGCCTCGATCCCCGCCTGTTCCCGCCCGTTTTCTGCCGACACTGCCATGACCGCTGCCCCCGTCACCCTCGATACCCTGGACACGCCCTGCCTGCTGCTGGACGAAACCCGCATGACGCGCAATATCGACCGCCTGAACGGCCTGATGGCTGGCCACGGCGTGCAGTTGCGTCCGCACCTGAAGACGCCCAAATCGATCGAAGTGGCCCGTCGTGTCATGGCCAGCCCGCAAGGCCCGGCCGCGGTGTCCACGCTGCAAGAGGCCGAACAATTCGCCGCCGCCGGTGTCACCGACCTGCTCTATGCGGTGGGCGTGGCGCCCGCCAAGCTGGACCGCGTTCTGGCCCTGCGTGGCCGCGGCGTCAACCTCACGGTGGTGGTCGACAGCATCCAGGCCGCGCAAGCGGTTGCCGAGCGTGCCAGGCAAGAGGGGACTGGTATTCCCGCCCTGATCGAAATCGACTGTGACGGCCACCGGGCCGGCGTGCAGCCGGGGCACACCGGCCAACTGCTGGCCATTGCGAGGGTGTTGCACGGCGCGGGCTGCCTGCACGGCGTCATGACGCATGCCGGCGAGTCCTACGGCTGTCGCAGCCTCGAGGCCATTGCCGCCATGGCGGAGCAAGAACGCCTGGCCGCGGTCACCTGCGCCGAAGCGATCCGCGCCGCCGGCCTGCCGTGCCCGGTGGTCAGCGTCGGTTCGACCCCCACCGCGCATTTCGCCCGCAACCTGGATGGCGTCACCGAAGTGCGCGCGGGCGTCTACGTCTTCTTCGACCTGGTCATGGCCGGATTGGGCGTCTGCTCGGTGGACGACATCGCCGCCACCGTCCTCACGACGGTGATCGGCCATCAGCCCGACAAGGGCTGGATCCTGGTGGACGCAGGGTGGATGGCGATGTCACGCGACCGCGGCACCGCCAGGCAGCCGGTGGACCAGTTGTACGGCCTGGTATGCGATGCCGACGGCAAGGTCTATCCCGACCTGCTGCTGGCCGAAACCAACCAGGAGCAAGGCATCATCAAGCTGCGCGCCGGCAGCGGCGCCGCTTTGCCAGACCTGCCGCTGGGCGCCAAGCTGCGCATCGTGCCGAATCACGCTTGCGCCACCTGCGCCCAGCACGACGCCTACGAAGTTCTGCACAGCGGCAGCCGCGACATCGTGGCGCACTGGGAACGTTTCCGCGGTTGGTAAGCCTGTAAAGGAATCTCGATGGACACCATATACACCCCCAACGCCACCCCGCCGGCTGGCCACTATTCGCAGGCCGTGCGGGCTAACGGCTTTGTCTTCGTCTCCGGACAGCTGGGCTTTCTGCCCGCCGCCCAGCCGGGCGAACGCCCGCAACTGGCACAAGGCGTGGCGGCCCAGACCGAAGCCGCGCTGCGCAGCATGGCGGCCATTCTGCAAGCCGCCGGTTCGTCGATGGCGCAGGTCGTCAACGTCACCGTGTACATCCCCGACGTCGGCCTGTGGAACGAGGTGAACAGCGTCTACGAACGCAGCTTCGGCGACCATCGGCCCGCCCGCGCCATCGTGCCCACCCGTGAACTGCACTACGGCGCGCTGGTGGAAATCAGCGCCATCGCGGTGGCGGCGTCCGCTTGATCTGTGGGGGACGGATGAGGTGCGTGCGCGGCCTATAATGCGGGCGCCTCGATACTCCTGGGGGAGCCCATCCGCATGCACTACGAATATCTGTTCTGGTCCATGGCCGCCATGGTCGCCATGGCGCTGGTTGGCGGTTCGCTCTGCGGCCGCTTGCGCTCGATCGGTCGGGCGTTGGCCGGCGTGGCCGTGCTGGCCGCCGCGGTCTTTGCCGCCGTGTTTGCGATGTCGCGCTCGGCCGGCTTTGGCGACCAGGCCGCCATGCTGTCGATCGCGGCCTTCATGTTCAGCCTGGTGATCGGGAGCGCGGCGGCGCTGCTCACCCGCCGCATCCTGCGCCGCGCCTGAGCTGCCAAAGCGACGCAATAGAGCAGGGCGCCCGCAAGGGGCGCCCCGTATCACCTTCCGAACGCACGCGCCGACGGGCTATGTGCCCTCGGCCCGCGAGTCGCGACGGCTTATTCTTCGGCGTCGTCGAAGTCTTCGTCTTCTTCGTCTTCCTCGTCCTGTTCCAGGGCGTCATAGCCCTTCCAGGTGATGCGCCAGCGCGTGTCGCCGGCGGTCGCTGCCGTCTCGCTGACCTGTTTGACCAGGCCGGCGTCGGCCAGCAGGTCCAGGTGATGTGCAATCAGTTGCAGGCCCTGTTCCTGCGCGTGGGGCGCCAGAGCGGCGTTCTTGATGTCGTGGGTGCTCAGGTTGGGGCCTGCCGCGTCGCGCAAGGCACCCAGGATGGTGACGACCAGATCGAAATCGCGTTGCATGATGTTGTCCGCCAAGTTGGGAAAAAGACAGGCCGACAATAGCAGAGTTCCGTGGCGTCCACGCGACAGCTGCGGGGCCGGGTTACAGTGGCGGGTTACCGATAACCGTTACGGGCAGTACCGATGAAGAAACCCGCAGAGCGCGATTGCCTCGCGCTGATCCCCGGCTACACCGGCCAGGCCGCCAAGCTCTTTCTGACACGCACCGAAGAAGGCGCCATCGACGGCGTGACCGTGTTCGACCTGCTGGGCCACGTCAAGCTGCAGGGCGATGCCCAGGCTGCGGCCGACTGGATCGCCGACTGGCTCGCGCAAGAGTCTGACAACCGCAAGGCCCGCCGCACCCAGCTGCAGGCCCAGATGTTCCTGTGCAAGCTGGCCGGCGACGAGAAGGCCACGTTCCTGGCCGCCCAGAAGCCGCTGGTCGCCGCACTGGCCGCGGCCGGCGTGCGCAGCCGCAGCGTGGCAGCCACGTCCGGCGCCGCGCGGCGTTCGCTCGGTCCGAATGTCAGGAAGCCTTAGCATAAGGCTGTTATAGTCGCGCCTGGGCGTGTGTGCACCTGTACGGTGCGTGCCCAGGCGGGCTTGGCCCGCAAGTCTAGGAAGATTGATCATGGAAATACTCAGTCGGCACGTTGCCGACGTGGCGGGCGGCGTTGAGCTCCACACAACGCTTGATGGCGAAAGCATTAGCGCTTATGTCGTAACCGGCGTAAACGATCTCAATGGCATCGCCGACATCGTACCCCCCGAAAAAGTCGAAGGCGGCGCAGACATACACGCTGCCAGTGTCGACAATGTTGATAATGCGCAAGACCAAATCGACCAGGTCCTGGAAAATATGAATCCCGGCGACGTGGCGGTTTTCCTTTGCTCGGGCCCCGAGGCTTTTGGCGCGGCGCTCGATCTGTTGGGCTTACCTATCGACGAGTAAGCCTGACGGCAAACCAAAAAAGTGCCCGACCCAAACGGCGTATGAGTCCGATGCGCGTTTGACGGCATTTATATAAGCCTCGATTGTTTTTTTATGATGCGTGGGTGTTTACACCTATGCAGGACTCCTTTTTGCCTATGAAAACGTGTAAATTTTGTGCGCAGTTTCTCTTTGTTGCATTATTGGCACGTATTTTTTAGGATTATGTTGACTTGTGAGGGGAACATAACGATAGTGTCGGCACACGATCACAAGCGTTGCGATTTTCGTTCAGTGCCGTGCCTTTTCCGGCTCAGCGTTATTGTTCTACTGTCCCCTCCTTGATTGATTCGTGACCTCCGGGCATTTGCCCATTATCTCTAGGAAATACAGTATGGAAACCGGCGTCGTTAAGTGGTTCAATTCGGAAAAAGGCTATGGCTTCATCACCCCGGAAGCGGGTGGTAAGGACCTGTTCGCTCACTTCTCCGAAATTCAGGGCTCGGGCTTCAAGTCTCTGGAAGAGAACCAGCGCGTCAGCTTTGTGACGGCCAATGGCCCCAAGGGCCCGCAAGCCACGAAGATCCAGGTCCTGTAAAGGTTCTGGCTTTTCGGAAAAGCCCCTTCGGGGGCTTTTTTGCATCTGAGGCTCCCGCAAGGGGGCCTTTTTCATGTCGCCCGGCCGGGCGCGGTATCCTTGCCGCAGCTTTCAGCTTCTTGCCTGGCTCCGTGCCGGGCGTGCACCCGATACAGGACGAATCCCATGACCCATTCCGGCCAGACACCGCTTTCCCTGCAACCGCAAGACGTGGTGGCGTTTTGGCGTGATGCGGGGTCCCAGGCCTGGTTCACCAAGGATGCGGCCTTCGACGAGCGTTTCCGGCAGCGCTGTGGGGTGGCCCACCTGGCCGCGGCGGCCCGGCAGCTGGATGCCTGGCTGGAGGATCCTGACGGCGCGCTGGCGCTGATGATCCTGCTGGACCAGTACCCCCGCAACGCCTATCGTGGCACCGCCCACATGTTCGCCACCGACCCCCTGGCGCTGGTGTTTGCCGAGCGCGCCATTGCGGCGGGGCATGACCTGGCGGTCGACCCATCGCTGCGCCAGTTCTTCTATCTGCCCTTCGAGCACGCCGAGAACCTGGCGGCGCAGAACCGCGCGGTCGCCTTGATGGAACCGCTGGGCGCCGACGCCGTGCGCTGGGCGGTTCTGCATCGCGACATCATCAAGCGTTTCGGCCGCTTCCCGCATCGCAATGCCGCGCTGGGTCGCCACACCACCCAGCCCGAGCAGGAATTCCTGGATGCAGGCGGCTTTGCTGGCTGAGGTCGAGGGCCCAGCCCAGGCCGCTTTTCCTTGCTGCCTCGCCCCAGCTGCTCCCACGGTATCCGCATGTATCGGTGCATGGCGAGTTGAAAATATCCACCCGATTTGCGCCGGCCCAAGCGGGGCGCGGGCCTGCGGAAGCTCGCATATTTGACGTTTTTCAGGGTTCGCCAATACACTGGGTTCAGCGAGATTTTCAAGAGACGCGGTCTGCGTTTAACTTGTCGCCGTCAGTGGTGCTGCGGTTGCTTCCTCTCCCATCCTTGATGATCTGGCGCCCCGCGAGCAATCGCATCTTTTAGGTTCGAGGAAATTCCATGGCAACCGGCATCGTCAAGTGGTTCAACGCCGAAAAGGGTTATGGCTTCATCATGCCCGACGACGGCAGCAAGGATCTGTTCGCTCATTACTCTGAAATCCGCAGCGAAGGCTACAAGTCGCTGCAGGAGAACCAGCGCGTCACGTTCGAGGTCGGTACCGGCCCCAAGGGCCCCAGCGCCAAGAACATCAAGGTGGCAGCCTGAGTTCCGTCCTGTAGCGGTCCGGTAACGGCCCGCTCCAATAAAAAGCCCCCGCACGCAATGTGCAGGGGCTTTTTCTTTTTCGGGGCGGGCGAGGCGTCAGTGCTTGGGGTGCGCCGCCGGCGTGGACAGCTTGTCGATCAGGGCGATGCCCAGGGCAGACAGGATGAACAGGGCGTGGATGATGGTCTGCCACATCACGCCGGCCTCGGAGAAGCGGGCATTGGGCGTGCCCAGGGTGCCGGCTTCGATGAAGGTGCGCAGGAGGTGGATCGACGAGATGCCGATGATGGCCATGGCCAGCTTGACCTTCAGGACGCTGGCGTTGACGTGGCTGAGCCATTCCGGCTGGTCGGGGTGGCCCTGCAGGCGCAGGCGCGACACGAAGGTTTCGTAGCCGCCGACGATCACCATCACCAAAAGGTTCGAGATCATCACGACGTCGATCAGGCCCAGCACCAGCAGCATGATTTCCATTTCGCCAAAGCTGTTGGCGTGCGTCAGCAGATGCCACAGTTCCTTCAGGAACAGCATCACGTAGACGCCCTGGGCGACGATCAGGCCCAGGTAAAGCGGCAGCTGCAGCCAGCGCGAACTGAATATCAGGCTGGGCAGCAGGCCAAGGCGGGGAGGGGTATTCGGGGTCATGAGTGGTTGCGAGCCAAGGTTGGGTGCGAAAAAGTGCGGCGGCAATTCTATCAATGCCGGACCACTCGGGAATTTGTTTTTGATGACAATTCGGTATCGCGGCGACGGTATTTACCACGCTAACGAGTCATTTGCATGCCTTTTGTGTAAGTGAAGTTCGCATTTGCGAAACTCTGTGGCGAAACGGTTTGCGACCTTTTGGCGTATATAGAATTGCCGCCTCACTCGCAAAGAGTCAGTCAAGAGGAGTTTTTCCATGAAGATCCGCTACACCGTTGCCGCCCTGGCCGTTGCGCTTGCCCCTTATTCCGCGTCGCATGCCCTCGACATCGGGGGCCTGGTGGGCGCCGGCAGCAAGGTGGTGCAGGCCGCCACCCTCAGCGATGCCGAAATCAAGACTTTGTCCGACAAGGCGTGCGCGCAAAGCGATTCCCAGGAAAAGATCGCTGCACCGGGCAGCAAGTACGACGCCCGCTTGCAGAAGATTGCCAAGCAACTGGGCGGCACCGTGAACGGCCAGAAGGCCAACTACAAGGTCTACATCACCAAGGACGTGAACGCCTGGGCCATGGCCAACGGCTGCATCCGCGTCTATAGCGGCTTGATGGACATGATGACCGACGACGAAGTGATGGGCGTGGTCGGCCACGAAATCGGCCACGTGGCCCTGGGCCACAGCAAGAAGGCTATGCAGACCGCTTACACCGTGTCGGCCGCGCGCGACGCCGCTGGCGCTGCCGGGGGCGCCACCGTCGCCGCCCTGAATTCGTCCCAGTTGGGCGACCTGACCGAGAAGTTCATCAACGCGCAGTTCTCGCAATCGCAGGAAAGCGCCGCCGACGACTACTCGTTCGACCAGCTGCAGGCCAAGAAGCTCAACACGAAGGGTCTGGTGACCGCGTTCCAGAAGCTGGCCGAGCTTGATGGCGGCAAGAGCGATATGATGAGCTCCCATCCGTCTTCGGCAAAGCGCGCTCAGCACATCGAAGATCGCATCGCCAAAGCGAAATAAAGCGTCCCAAGCGGGCGTTTGCCTCCCTTCGGGGGTGGAAACGGGGTGCGAGCATCCGGGCTTATCCGGGGGCTCGCACCCCTTTGCGTCAGGGTTCCGGAAGTTTCCGGTAAAATGGCGCGTTTATCCGCCCGTCATCTCTTATCTCTCGGAAAATAGGTCTTTTAATGCAGCCTGTGGTTGAAACCCTCTCCGGCCTGGAGCGCCGTGTTGATCTGGCCGTCTCGGTGGCCGACGTCGAAAAGGAAGTCCAGGCGCAATTGAAGCGCGTGGCCCGTACCGCCAAGGTGCCCGGCTTCCGTCCCGGCAAGGCGCCGCTCGCCATGCTCGAGCGCAGCCATGGCCCCGGCATCCGCTACGACGTGATCAATAGCCAAGTTGGCCGTGCGTTCGAACAAGCCGTCGACGGCGCCAAGCTGCGCGTCGCCGGTGCCCCGAACCTGGAACCCAAGACCGAAGGCGTCACCGACGACACGCTGGCGTTCACCGCCACGTTCGAGGTCTACCCCGAAGTCACCGTGCCCGACCTGTCGGCACTGGCCGTGACCCGCTTTGACACCGCCGTCACCGACGCCGAAGTGCAACAGACCCTGGACGTTCTGCGCAAGCAGCGCGCCACGTTCGAAGCCCGTGAAGGCCGCGCCTCGCAAGACGGCGACCGCGTCACCCTCGACTTCGCCGGCACCATCGACGGCGTGCCGTTCGAAGGCGGCAAGGCCGAAGACTTCCCGTTCGTGCTCGGCCAAGGCCGCATGCTGCCGGAATTCGAAGAAGCCGCCCGCGGCCTGAAGGCTGGCGAATCCAAGGTCTTCCCGCTGAAGTTCCCTGACGACTACCAAGGCAAGGAAGTCGCTGGCAAGACCGCCGAATTCACCATCACCGTCAAGGAAGTGGCTGAAGGCGTCCTGCCCGAGCTGAACGCTGAATTCGCCAAGTCCCTCGGCCAGGCCGAAGGCGACGTCGAAAAGCTGAAGGCCGACATCCGCAGCAACATCGAACGCGAAGTCAAGGTGCGCTCGCAAGGCCGTACCAAGTCCAGCGTGATGGACGCCCTGGTCGAAGCCGGCAAGTTCGACGTGCCGAAGGCCCTGGTCGACAACGACGTGCAAAGCCGCATCGCCGCTGCCCGCGAAGAACTGAAGCAACGCGGTGTGCCGAACGCCGAGTCCGTGCCGATCCCTGCCGAAGCCTTCTCCACCGAATCCGAGCGCCGCGTGCGCCTGGGTCTGCTGGTGTCCGAACTGGTCAAGCAAGCCCAGCTGCAAGCCAAGCCGGAACAGGTTCGTGCCCGCATCGAAGAATTCGCGGAAAACTACGAACAACCCGCCCAGGTTGTCAGCTATTACCTGGCTGACCGTCAACGTCGTGCTGAAATCGAGGCTATCGTGCTCGAAGACAACGTCGTTGCACACGTTCTGGACAAGGCCAAGGTCACCGAAGAAAAGGTGCCTTTCGATCAGTTGATGGGGATGGCGTAACACTATGCAGAGATTCACCGATTTCTATGCGGCAATGAATGGCGGGTCTTCGGTGACCCCCACCGGCCTGGGCTACATTCCCATGGTGATCGAGCAGTCGGGGCGCGGCGAACGCGCCTACGACATCTATTCGCGTCTGCTCCGCGAGCGGCTCATTTTCCTGGTGGGCCCGGTCAACGACGCGACGGCCAACCTGGTCGTGGCGCAGTTGCTGTTCCTGGAATCGGAGAATCCTGACAAGGACATTTCCCTGTACATCAACTCGCCTGGCGGGTCGGTGTACGCGGGCATGGCCATCTACGACACCATGCAGTTCATCAAGCCGGACGTGTCGACCCTGTGCACCGGCCTGGCGGCCAGCATGGGCGCCTTCCTGCTGGCGGCTGGCAAGAAGGGCAAGCGCTTTACCTTGCCCAACTCGCGCATCATGATCCACCAGCCCTCGGGCGGCGCCCAGGGGCAGGCCTCCGACATCCAGATCCAGGCTCGCGAGATCCTGGACCTGCGCGAGCGTCTCAATCGCATCCTGGCCGACAACACCGGCCAGTCGATCGAGCGCATCGCCCTGGACACGGAACGTGACAACTTCATGTCCGCCGAAGATGCGGTATCGTATGGACTGGTGGACAAGGTGATGACCTCCCGTTCGGAAGGCTGACTTCCCGGTTGAGTCTGACCCGCTACCGCCACGTTTGAGTAAGCGCAGGCGCCGGGCCGTTTACCCGGTCCGGCGCTTCTTTACCTGAGATACGACTACATATGCCAGAAAAAAAGGGATCGGCAGACGCAAAAGTGCTGCATTGCTCGTTTTGCAATAAAAGCCAGCACGAAGTCCGCAAGCTGATCGCGGGTCCGTCGGTATTCATCTGCGATGAATGCATAGACCTGTGCAACGACATCATCCGCGAGGAAGCGCAGGCTACCGCGCGCGCGGCGATTCGTTCCGAACTGCCCACTCCGGCTGAGATCAAGACGTTCCTCGACCAGTACGTCATTGGGCAGACCTCGCCCAAGCGCATGCTGGCGGTGGCCGTCTACAACCACTACAAGCGTATTCGCCACGGCGAAATCAAGGGCGACGAAGTCGAGTTGTCCAAGAGCAACATCATGCTGATCGGCCCCACCGGGTCGGGCAAGACGTTGCTGGCGCAGACGCTGGCGCGCATGCTGAACGTTCCGTTCGTCATGGCCGATGCCACCACGCTGACCGAAGCCGGTTACGTGGGCGAAGACGTCGAAAACATCATTCAGAAGTTGCTGCAGAACTGCAACTATGAAGTCGAGAAGGCGCAGCGCGCCATTATCTACATCGACGAAATCGACAAGATTTCCCGCAAGTCCGACAACCCGTCCATCACCCGCGACGTGTCGGGCGAAGGCGTGCAGCAGGCCTTGCTCAAGCTGATCGAAGGCACGGTGGCCTCGGTGCCCCCGCAGGGCGGGCGCAAGCACCCCAACCAGGACTTCGTCCAGGTCGACACGACCAACATCCTGTTCATCGTCGGCGGCGCCTTCGACGGACTGGAAAAGGTCATTCGCGACCGTACCGAAAAGTCCGGCATCGGCTTCTCGGCCTCCGTGCGCGCCAAGTCCGAACGCGGCGTGGGCGAATTGTTCTCCGAGGTCGAACCCGAAGACCTGATCAAGTTCGGCCTGATTCCGGAACTGGTCGGCCGTCTGCCGGTGGTCGCCACGTTGGACGAGCTCGACGAAGCCGCGCTGGTCCAGATCCTGACCGAGCCCAAGAACGCCCTGCTCAAGCAGTTCCAGAAGCTGTTCGCCATGGAAGGCGCCGAGCTGGACGTGCGCCCGGCCGCCTTGAAGGCCATCGCCCGCAAGGCGCTCAAGCGCAAGACGGGCGCCCGCGGCCTGCGTTCCATCATCGAGCAGGCCCTGCTCGACACCATGTATGACCTGCCTTCGCAAGGCAACGTCAAGCGCGTGGTGCTGGACGAAGGCGCCATCGAAGGCGAGGGCAAGCCCTTGCTGATCTACGCGGACGAAGAAAGCGCCGCCGAAAAGCCCGAGCGCGGAGAAGTCCGCGACGCCGCGGCCTGACGGTTATTTCAGAAAAACCCGTTCTCGTAACGGGTTTTTTTACCTCGGGGCCAGGCGTTGAACGCATGCTCTCGGGGCGTGTCCAAGAAAACAAGGGATACCGGCCGCTGTTTTTTTTGCCGTTTTGTTTATCCGGCAGCCGGGATCTTGAATTTTCGGCTATTGTTCCCATAACAGACGTAACTGACGAAGATGCCCGGGTATACCCGGTCATCCTGTCCCCGATACGCCGAGTCATACCGAGGAACCTCCTATGTCTGCCAGCCAGACCCTGCCTTCCGACCCGATCGACCTTCCCCTGCTGCCACTGCGCGATGTCGTGGTGTTTCCGCACATGGTCATCCCGCTGTTCGTCGGCCGTCCGCGCTCGATCCGCGCGCTCGAGGTTGCGATGGAAGCGGGCAAGAGCATCATGCTGGTGGCCCAAAAGTCCGCCGGCAAGGATGATCCCACCCCCGAAGACGTCTACGAGATCGGCTGCGTTGCCGGTATCCTGCAGATGCTCAAGCTGCCCGACGGCACCGTCAAGGTGCTGGTCGAAGGCACCCAGCGTGCCCGCATCAACAGCATCGAAGACGCCGATTCGCACTTTACGTGCCAGGTCACCCCGATCGAGCCGGACGCCGTCCAAGGCTCCGAAACCGAGGCCTTGCGCCGCGCGATCGTTGCCCAGTTCGAGCAATACGTCAAACTGAACAAGAAGATCCCTCCGGAGATCCTGACCTCGCTCGCCGGCATCGATGACGCCGGCCGCCTGGCCGACACGATCGCCGCGCATCTTCCGCTGAAACTCGAGCAGAAGCAAAAAATGCTCGAGATCGTCGGCACCTCCGAGCGCCTCGAAGGCTTGCTCACGCAGCTGGAAACCGAAATCGACATCCTCCAGGTCGAGAAGCGGATTCGCGGCCGTGTGAAGAAGCAGATGGAAAAGAGCCAGCGCGACTACTACCTGAATGAGCAGGTCAAGGCCATTCAGAAAGAGTTGGGCGAAGGCGAAGAAGGCGCGGACATCGAAGAGCTCGAAAAGAAGATCATCGCTGCCCACATGCCCAAAGAGGCACGTAAAAAGGCCGATGCCGAGCTCAAGAAGCTCAAGCTCATGTCGCCCATGTCGGCCGAAGCCACCGTGGTGCGCAACTACATCGATACGCTCATCAATCTCCCCTGGAGAAAGAAGAGCAAGATCAACAATTCCATCTCCAACGCCGAAACCGTACTGGACAACGACCACTACGGCCTGGAGAAGGTGAAGGAACGCATCCTTGAATATCTTGCCGTGCAACAGCGCGTGGACAAGGTCAAGGCGCCGATCCTGTGCCTGGTCGGCCCTCCGGGCGTCGGCAAGACCTCGCTCGGCCAGTCCATCGCCAAGGCCACGAACCGCAAGTTCGTGCGCATGGCCTTGGGCGGCGTGCGCGACGAAGCCGAGATCCGCGGCCATCGCCGGACCTACATCGGTTCGATGCCGGGCAAGATCGTCCAGAACATGTCGAAGGTCGGCGTGCGCAATCCCTTGTTCCTGCTCGATGAAATCGACAAGCTGGGCATGGATTTCCGCGGCGATCCCTCGTCGGCATTGCTCGAAGTGCTGGACCCTGAGCAGAACCACACGTTCCAGGACCACTACATCGAGGTCGACTTCGATCTGTCCGACGTCATGTTCGTGGCGACCAGCAACACGCTGAACATTCCGCCGGCGCTGCTGGACCGCATGGAAGTGATCCGCCTGTCGGGTTACACCGAGGAAGAAAAGATCCACATCGCCCGCGACCATCTGCTGCCCAAGCTGATGAAGAACAACGGCGTAAAGGATACCGAGCTGACCGTCGATGACAGCGCCTTGCGCGATATCGTGCGCTATTACACCCGCGAAGCCGGTGTGCGTGCGCTCGAACGCGAAGTGGGCAAGATCTGCCGCAAGGTCATCAAGCAATTGCTGACCCAGACCGATCGCGCCAAGGCCGAAGGCAAGACCCTCGAGGTCAAGCCGGTCAATGTCACGGGCGACAACCTCAGCGACTACCTCGGCGTGCGCCGCTACACCTTCGGCATGGCCGAAAAGGAAAATCAGATCGGCCAAGTGACCGGCCTGGCCTGGACGGAAGTCGGTGGCGACCTGCTCACGATCGAAGTGGCGGACATGCCCGGCAAGGGCGTGATCCAACGCACCGGTTCGCTGGGCGACGTGATGAAGGAATCGGTCGAGGCGGCTCGTACGGTGGTGCGCTCGCGGGCACGTCGCCTGGGCTTTGCCGACAGCGTCTTCGAGAAGCACGACATGCACGTGCACGTGCCGGAAGGCGCGACGCCCAAGGACGGTCCGTCCGCGGGTATCGCGATCACCACGGCCATGGTGTCGGCGCTGTCGCGCATTCCGGTGCGCGCCGATGTCGCCATGACCGGCGAAATCACGCTGCGTGGCGAAGTCCTGCCGATCGGCGGCTTGAAGGAAAAGCTGCTGGCCGCCCACCGTGGTGGTATCAAGACGGTCTTGATCCCGGAAGAAAACGTCAAGGATTTGGCGGAGATCCCGGACAACGTCAAGAACCATCTCGAGATCGTGCCGGTCCGCTGGATCGACAAGGTGCTGGAACTGGCTCTGGAGCGTCTGCCCGAACCGCTGGCTGAAGACGAGGCGGTCAAGGAACCGCTGGTGGCCAAGCCGGCCGAGCCGGGTTCGACGGATCCGGTGCTCAAGCACTGATCCCGGCCTGGAGGGCGCTGCTTGCGGCGCCTGCAACAAGAAACCCCGCCATGGCGGGGTTTCTTTTTTGGAGCTTGCCTCTGAACTGCAGTGTGCCCTGAACTACGCTGGCGAAGTGGGCGCTGTGCGTGGCTTGGCAAGGCCTGAAAGGCCCGCCTGGCGCGCGGTTCAGTGCCGCATCAATGCAGGGCGTGCGTGCGGATCAGGCCGACCGCGATGCCTTCGAGGGCGAATTCCTGGTCGGCTTCGACCACGATGGTGTCGAAGTCGGGGTTTTCGGGCAGCAGCTCGATACGGCCATGTTGGCGTTGCAGGCGCTTGACGGTGACGTCGTCGCCCAGGCGGGCCACCACGATCTGGCCGTTGCGGGCTTCGGAGGCTTTCTTGACGGCGAGCAGGTCGCCTTCGAGGATGCCGGCGTCGCGCATGCTCATGCCGCGGACCTTGAGCAGGTAGTCGGGCGCTTGGGCGAACAGGCTGGAGTCGACGCCGATTTCGCGTTCTACGTGCTCGGCGGCCAGGATGGGGCTGCCCGCGGCCACCCGACCTACCAGCGGCAGGAGCAGTTGCGCCAGGCCCGGCAGGGGCAGGGCGGCTTGCGTGGGGGCGGCCGAGGCATCTTTCAGGCGGATGCCGCGCGAGGCGCCCGCAGTGAGTTCGATGGCGCCTTTGCGGGCCAGGGCCTTGAGATGGTCTTCGGCCGCGTTGGGCGAGCGGAATCCCAGGGCCAGGGCAATTTCGGCGCGGGTGGGCGGAAACCCGGTACGCGCGACGGTTTGCCGGATGAGGTCCAGGATTTGCTGTTGACGATCAGTGAGTTTGCTGGCCATGGCGATGATCCGTTGGGGTCGGACTGTACATATATACAGCAGCATTCTGGGGGACATAACGCAAAAAAGCAAGCGGGTGTCGATATAGACGGCAAGCGGCCATGGCAGGCGTGTAATAAAAAACGGGACCCGAAGGTCCCGTCTGACATGTGCCGGCTATGCGAGGCGGTTTACAGCACCGCGGCGATGCCCTTGGCGACCTGGTCGATGTTGCCGCTGTTCAGGGCGGCGACGCAGATGCGGCCGCTGGAGACGGCGTAGACGCCATGCTCTTCGCGCAGGCGGTCGACCTGGGCCGACGTCAGGCCCGAGTACGAGAACATGCCGCGTTGTTGCAGCACGAAGCTGAAATCCTGCTTGCCGCCGTGTTCCTTGATTTTCTCGACCAGCTGCTTGCGCATCAGGCGGATGCGGTCGCGCATGCCGCCGAGTTCCTGTTCCCACATGGCGAACAGTTCAGGCGTGTTGAGGACGGTCGAGACGATCGTGCCGCCGTGGGTGGGCGGGTTGGAGTAGTTGGTGCGGATGACGCGCTTGAGCTGGCTCAGGACGCGGGTGGCCTGGTCTTTGCTGCCGGCCACGACAGTCAGGGCGCCGACGCGCTCGCCGTACAGCGAGAACGACTTCGAGAACGACGAGCTGATGAACATGGTCATGTTCAGGTCGGCGAACAGGCGCACGACGGCCGCATCTTCCTTGAGGCCTTCGCCGAAGCCCTGGTAGGCGATGTCCAGGAACGGGACCAGGTTGTTTTCCTTCACGACGGCGGCGATCTGCTGCCATTGTTCGAAGGTGGGGTCCACGCCGGTGGGGTTGTGGCAGCAAGCGTGCAGCACGACGACGGTCTGGGCCGGCGCAGCCTTCAGGGCTGCCAACATGCCGTCGAAATTCAGGCCGCGGGTGGCGGCGTCGTAGTAGGCGTAGGTGCCGACTTCGAAACCGGCGCGTTCGAACAGAGCGCGGTGGTTTTCCCAGCTGGGATCGCTGATCAGGACCTTCGAGGTCGGCAGCAGCTGGCGCAGGAAGTCGGCGCCGATCTTGAGGGCGCCGGTGCCGCCCAGGGCCTGGGTGGTCAGGACGCGGCCTTCGGTGACCAGCGGGGAATCCTTGCCGATCAGCAGGGCTTGTGCGCCCTGGTTGTAGCCGGCGATGCCTTCGATCGGCAGGTAGCCGCGGGCAGCGGCGGCTTCGATGCGGGCGATTTCGGCCTTGCGCACGGCGCCCAGCAGGGGAATCCGACCCTGGTCGTCGTAGTACACGCCAACGCCCAGGTTCACTTTACCGGGGCGGGTATCCGCGTTGTATTGTTCGTTCAGACCAAGAATGGGGTCGCGCGGCGCGAGTTCGACGGAATCGAAAAGGGTGCTCATGGGACTCTGCTGAGGGTGAGTGGACGCAGTGGGAAGTGCTGTGGATAATGGGGGGTTTACCCTGGGAACAGTCTAGCATGCCTAAGAGCGCAATAGACCCGAGTGCTGCGGGCGCGGCCGCCGCTGGTGCAACTGCTGGCGCAGCCAGCGAATCGACCAGCGAGTCGACCATCGCATCGACCGGCGCTGCCCCCGTTACGGCTGTACCCGGTGCGGGCCCGGCGGGTGCCGGATTCGTGGATTTTCCGGACAGCCCGTTTCATCTGTACCAACCGTACCCGCCCGCCGGCGACCAGCCGGCGGCCATCGAGGGCCTGGTGCAGGGCATTCAGGATGGCCTGATGTTCCAGACCCTGCTGGGCGTGACCGGTTCGGGCAAGACCTACACCATGGCCAACGTCATTGCCCAGCTCGGGCGACCGGCGTTGGTTCTGGCCCCGAATAAGACCCTGGCGGCCCAGCTGTACGCCGAAATGCGCGAGTTCTTCCCCAAGAACGCGATCGAGTATTTCGTGTCGTACTACGATTACTACCAGCCCGAAGCCTACGTGCCCACGCGCGACCTGTTCATTGAAAAGGACTCGTCCATCAATGAGCACATCGAGCAGATGCGGCTGTCGGCCACCAAGAGCCTGCTGGAGCGCCGCGACACGATCATCGTGGGCACGGTGTCGTGTATCTACGGTATCGGCAACCCGGGCGACTATCACGCCATGGTGCTGATCCTGCGCGCCGGCGACCAGATTTCGCGGCGCGAGATCCTGGCGCGCCTGGTGGCCATGCAGTACACCCGCAACGACGCGGAATTCACGCGCGGCGTGTTCCGGGTGCGTGGCGAAACCATCGATATCTTCCCGGCGGAAAGCGCCGAACTGGCGCTGCGGCTGACCCTGTTCGATGACGAGATCGAAAGCCTGGAGCTGTTCGATCCGCTGACCGGCCGTATCCGCCAGAAGCTGCCGCGCTTTACCGTCTACCCTGGCTCGCACTACGTGACGCCGCGCGACACGGTCATGCGCGCCATCGAGACCATCAAGGAAGAACTGCGCGAACGGGTCAAGCGCTTCGTCGACGACGGCCACCTGGTCGAGGCCCAGCGCCTGGAGCAGCGCACCCGCTTCGACCTGGAAATGCTGCAGGAGCTGGGCTTTTGCAAGGGCATCGAGAACTACTCGCGCCACCTGTCGGGTGCGGCGCCGGGCGATCCGCCGCCCACGCTGATCGACTACCTGCCGTCCGATGCGCTGATGTTCATCGACGAAAGCCACGTCACCATCGGCCAGCTCAGCGCCATGTATCGCGGCGACCGGTCGCGTAAAGAGACGCTGGTGCAGTATGGCTTTCGCCTGCCGTCGGCGCTGGACAACCGGCCCCTCAAGCTCGAGGAGTTCGAGGCCCGGATGCGCCAATGCGTGTTCGTCTCGGCCACGCCCGCCGCCTACGAGAAAGAGCACACCGACAATGTCATCGAGCAGGTGGTTCGTCCCACCGGCCTGGTCGACCCGATCGTCGAGGTGCTGCCTGCCCGCACACAGGTGGACGACTTGCTGGGCCAGATCAAGGCGCGCGTGGGGCAGGGCGAGCGGGTGCTCGTCACCACGCTGACCAAGCGCATGGCCGAAGACCTGACGGACTTCCTGTCCGAGCACGGGGTGCGGGTGCGCTACCTGCACTCGGACATCGATACGGTGGAACGCGTCGAAATCATCCGCGACCTGCGCCTGGGCACGTTCGACGTGCTGGTGGGGATCAACCTGCTGCGTGAAGGCCTGGATATTCCGGAAGTGTCCCTGGTGGCCATCCTGGATGCCGACAAGGAAGGTTTCCTGCGGTCCGAGCGCAGCCTGATCCAGACGATCGGCCGGGCGGCCCGCAACCTGAACGGCCACGCCATCCTGTATGCCGACCGCATCACCGATTCGATGCAGCGCGCCATGGAAGAAACCAGCCGCCGCCGCACCAAGCAGCTGCAGTTCAACGCCGACAACGGCATCACCGCGCGCGGCGTGCACAAGGCGGTGCGCGAGTTGATCGACGGCATCGTGGCGCCGGTGCAGCACGACGCCCTGGAAGCCGCGGTGCCCGCGGAATTCCTGAAGGACGAAAAGGCTTTGGCGCGCGAGATCAAGCGCCTGGAAAAGCTGATGATGGACCACGCCCGCAATCTGGAATTCGAACAGGCCGCGGCAGCCCGCGACGCGCTGAACGCGTTGAAGCAGCGGGTGCTGTTGGACGGGGCGGTATGACGCTATTGCAGTATCTAAATGTATCTGTGCGCTGACAGGTCGCTGAACAGTGGGGATACGCGCGCCGTAGCATTTACATGCTCAATATTTGGACAATTGATCCGCCGGAAGCATCGTCTCAGACTTTAAGTGTGGGCTGTAACTATATGATTTATAGTGAATATTTAAGGTGACGTATCAGCGCGGCATCCTGGCCGGCGCCGTAAAAAAAGCTTGCCTTATCTCGGGTTTTCCCGCACACTTACTCCCATGATGACCAAGGTACTTTTCGTTTGCATGGGCAATATCTGTCGCTCGCCGAGCGCAGAGGGCGTGTTTCGCCATTTGGTGAACGACGCGGGTTTGGGCGATGTGGTTCGCATCGACTCCGCGGGCACGCACGCGTTTCATATCGGCGAGGCGCCTGATGCCCGGGCGCAGGCTGCGGCGCGTAAGCGCGGCTACGAGATCACGCACTGCGAGGCGCGTCAGGTCACCGCAGAAGATTTCCGCGACTTCGATCTCATCCTCGCCATGGATTGGGACAACCTGTCTGCCATGCAGCAGCAGTGCCCCAAGGCCTACCAGCACAAGCTGAT
Source organism: Achromobacter sp. FW305-C-28 (assembly GCF_058783235.1). Classification (NCBI taxonomy): domain Bacteria; kingdom Pseudomonadati; phylum Pseudomonadota; class Betaproteobacteria; order Burkholderiales; family Alcaligenaceae; genus Achromobacter; species Achromobacter sp. FW305-C-28. The sequence continues at coordinate 291,164 of NZ_JBYSYL010000004.1, forward strand.
GCTGCTGATGCGCTTTGCCAACGAGTTCGAAGAAGCCACCGTGCCGGACCCGTATTACGGCGGCGCCGACGGTTTCGGCAAAGTGCTCGACTACCTCGAAGATGCCTGTCAGGGCGTGCTCGAGCTGGTCCGCAAGCGCGCTACCCAGTACCAGGCGGCCTGATCCCCTGGTGCGCCAGGCTGCCCACGGGCGGCCCTGGGCAATTTGGTAGTGAAAAAAACCGCGCAACTGCGCGGTTTTTTCTAGCCGGGAGCCATACCAAATTAGTCGGGAATTTGCTATACTTGAGCCAATTACTCGGGTATTGACCGCCGGATTCGCCGGCGGCCATTGCCGAATCACAGGGAACCCACCATGCGGCTAACTACCAAAGGGCGTTTCGCCGTGACTGCCATGATCGATCTCGCTATGCGGCAGCATAGCGGCCCGGTCACTCTTGCGGCCATCAGCCAGCGTCAGAACATTTCGCTTTCGTACCTGGAACAGCTGTTCGGGAAACTGCGTCGCCACGAACTCGTGGACAGCGTGCGCGGCCCCGGCGGCGGCTACTCGCTTGCTCGCCTGGCGCGCAACGTGACCGTAGCCGACATCATCTTTGCCGTCGACGAGCCGCTGGACGCGACCAGCTGCGGCGGCAAGCGGGACTGTACGAGCGGCAACGACGGCAAGCCCGGCAAGTGCATGACGCACGAGCTCTGGGCGACGTTGAATCGCAAGATGGTGGATTACCTGGATTCGGTGTCCCTGCAAGATCTGGTTGATCAGCAGCGCGTGCGCCAACTGCAGGAAGCCAACAATCAAGCGCAGGCCTGCGCGGTGCGTGTGAATCGGGTGGGGGGCGCCAATGCCGCCGCCAATGCCCCGACCACGACCGTCGCGGCCAACGCCACCGTATAAGCAGCATCAGGAGTTGTAGAAATGACCACCCGCCCGATCTATCTGGACTATTCGGCCACGACGCCTGTCGACCCCCGTGTCGTCGACAAGATGGTGCCCTGGCTGTACGAGAACTTTGGCAATCCCGCTTCGCGCAGCCATGCCTTTGGCTGGGAATCCGAGGACGCGGTCGAACGCGCTCGCGAAGAAGTGGCCAAGCTGGTGAACGCCGACCCCCGTGAAATCGTCTGGACCTCCGGCGCCACGGAATCGGACAACCTGGCCATCAAGGGCGCTGCCAATTTCTACGCGGAACGCGGCAAGCACATCATCACCATCAAGACCGAGCACAAGGCCGTGCTGGACACCTGTCGTGAACTGGAGCGCCAGGGCTTTGAAGTGACCTACCTCGACGTCAAGGACAACGGCCTGATCGACCTGGACGTCTTCAAGGCGGCCCTGCGCCCCGACACCGTGCTGGTGTCCGTGATGATGGTGAACAACGAAATCGGCGTCATCCAGGATGTCGAAACCCTGGGCGAGATCTGCCGCGAGAAGGGCATCATCTTCCATGTGGACGCCGCGCAGGCGACCGGCAAGGTCGAGATCGACCTGCAGAAGCTGAAGGTCGACCTGATGTCGTTCTCGGCCCACAAGACCTACGGCCCCAAGGGCATCGGCGCGCTGTACGTGCGTCGCAAGCCGCGTGTGCGCATCGAAGCGCAGATGCATGGCGGTGGCCATGAGCGCGGTTTCCGCTCAGGCACGCTGGCGACGCACCAGATCGTCGGCATGGGCGAAGCCTTCCGCCTGGCGCGCGAAGAAATGGGCACCGAAAACGAGCGCATCCGCATGCTGCGTGATCGCCTGTGGGCCGGCCTGTCGCAGATCGAAGAGGTCTACCTGAATGGCGACATGGACCAGCGCGTGCCGCACAACCTGAACGTCAGCTTCAACTATGTCGAAGGCGAGTCCCTGATCATGGCGATCAAGGAACTGGCCGTATCCAGCGGGTCGGCCTGCACCTCGGCCAGCCTGGAGCCGTCGTACGTGCTGCGCGCCCTGGGCCGCAACGACGAACTGGCGCATAGCTCGATCCGTTTCACCCTGGGCCGCTTCACGACCGAAAAGGAAGTGGACTACGCCATCGAATTGCTCAAGAGCCGAGTCGGCAAGCTGCGCGATATGTCGCCGCTGTGGGAAATGGCCAAGGAAGGCGTCGACTTGAATTCCGTGCAGTGGGCCGCGCACTAAGCGCCCGCGCCAACGAAATACGTGGAGAACTGATATGTCTTACAGCACCAAAGTCCTGGATCACTACGAAAACCCGCGCAACGTCGGCTCGTTCGACAAGTCGGACGACTCGGTAGGCACCGGCATGGTCGGCGCGCCCGCCTGTGGCGACGTCATGAAGCTGCAGATCAAGGTCAACGAGGCCGGCGTCATCGAAGATGCGCGCTTCAAGACCTACGGCTGTGGCTCGGCCATCGCTTCCAGCTCGCTCGTGACCGAATGGGTCAAGGGCAAGACGCTGGACGAAGCCATGAACATCCGCAACACGCAGATCGCCGAAGAACTGGCCCTGCCGCCCGTGAAGGTGCACTGCTCGATCCTGGCCGAAGACGCGATCAAGGCCGCCGTGCAGAACTACAAGGAAAAGCATTCGGTCGTGGCCGAAGCTGTGGCGAACTGACATGTCCGTTACCCTGACCCAACAGGCTGCCACCCACATCGGCCGCTACTTGCAAAAGCGCGGAAAGGGTATTGGCTTGCGGCTCGGCGTTAGGACGACGGGCTGCTCCGGCATGGCCTACAAGCTGGAGTACGTGGACGACGTGGCGCCCGAAGACCAGGTCTTCGAGAGCTTCGGCGTGAAGGTGTTCGTCGATCCGAAGAGCCTGTCCTACCTGGACGGCACCGAGCTGGATTACGCCCGCGAAGGCCTGAACGAAGGCTTCAAGTTCCGCAACCCCAACGAGAAGGCGACCTGCGGCTGCGGCGAGTCGTTCACGGTGTAAGTCTTGGCTGGAGACGACCACTTCAGCCTGTTCGGCTTGCCGGCACGCTTCGACCTGGATGCGCAGGCGCTGGAAACCGCGTGGCGCACCGTCGCCGCGCAGGTGCACCCTGACCGCTTTGCTACGGCCAGCCCCGCGGAACGCCGCGTGGCGATGCAGTGGGCGGCGCGCGCCAACGAAGCCTATCGGCTGTTGCGCGATCCGCTGTTGCGAGCGCGCTACCTGTGTGAACAGGCGGGCGTCGATTTGCAGACCGAGAGCAACACGTCCATGGACACGGCTTTCCTGATGCAGCAGATGACCTGGCGCGAAATGCTGGACGATGCGCGCGATGACGCCGACGCCCTGGCGGCGCTGCAGGCCGAGTTGCAGGACGCCCGCGTGCAGATGCGCGCCACGCTGACCCGGTTGCTGGACGAACAGCACGACTACGCGGCCGCGGGCCTGAAGGTGCGGGAATGGATGTTCGTGGAAAAGCTGGCGCAAGAGCTGGCGCACGCCCATCCCTAGCCTGACGATCCGGACGAGCCTGGCCGCCGGACGCCTAGGCTTTGCCGCCTACTGAGCAGAAAAATAGAATCATGGCCTTATTGCAGATTTCCGAGCCCGGTGAATCGCCCGCGCCGCACCAGCGCAAGCTGGCGGTGGGTATCGATTTGGGCACGACCAATTCCCTGGTAGCCGCGGTGCGCAGCAGCGTGGCCGAAGTGCTGCCTGACGCAGAGGGGCACGTGCTGCTGCCGTCGGCAGTGCGCTACTACCCCGGCGGCCGCGTGACCACGGGCCGCGAGCCCCTGGCGCAGCAGGCCGAAGACCCGTTGAACACGGTGGTGTCGGTCAAGCGCTTCATGGGCCGTTCGCTGGAAGAGGCGCGCGCCACGCGCGCGCCTTACGAATTCGTGGACGCGCCCGGCATGGTGCGCATCCGCACGGTGCAGGGCGACCTGAGCCCGGTCGAGGTGTCGGCGCAGATTCTGGCCGTGCTGCGCCAGCGCGCCGAAGATGTGCTGGGTGACGACCTGGTGGGCGCCGTGATCACGGTGCCGGCGTATTTCGACGATGCGCAGCGCCAGGCCACTCGCGATGCCGCCCGGCTGGCCGGCCTGAATGTACTGCGCCTGTTGAATGAACCCACTGCCGCGGCGATTGCCTACGGCCTGGATAACGCCGCCGAAGGCGTGTACGCGGTGTACGACCTGGGCGGTGGCACGTTCGATATCTCGATCCTGCGGTTGACGCAGGGCGTGTTCGAGGTGATTTCCACCGGCGGCGATACCGCGCTGGGCGGCGATGACTTTGATTCCCTGATCGTCGACCACGTGGTGGCGGCGGCTGGCGCGGGCGACCTGACGCACGCCGATCGGCGCGGCCTGCTGATGGCGGCGCGTGCGGTGCGCGAAGCGCTGTCGGATGCGCGGGAAGCGTGTTTGCAACTGACGCTGGCCGGCGGCCAGGCGATTGACCGCACGTTGACGCGGACCGAATTCGAAACGTTGGCGCAACCCTTGATCCAGCGCACGCTGGAATGCGCGCGCCGTGCGCTGCGCGATGCCGAGCTCAAGCCGGCGGACGTGCGCGGCGTGGTGATGGTGGGCGGCGCGACGCGCATGCCCGTGGTGCGGGCGGCGGTGGGTGAGATGTTCGGCACCGCGCCGCTGACCGACCTGGACCCGGACCAGGTGGTGGCGCTGGGCGCAGCCCTGCAGGCCAACCTGTTGGCCGGCAACCGCGCACCGGGCGAAGACTGGCTGCTGCTGGACGTGATTCCGCTGTCGCTGGGCCTGGAAACGATGGGTGGCCTGGTCGAGCGCGTGATACCCCGCAACAGCACCATTCCGGTGGCGCGCGCGCAGGAATTCACGACGTTCAAGGATGGCCAGACGGCCATGAGCATCCATGTGCTGCAAGGCGAACGCGACCTGGTGTCCGATTGCCGCTCGCTGGCGCGTTTCGAGCTGCGCGGCATTCCACCGATGGTGGCCGGCGCCGCGCGTATCCGCGTGACCTTCCAGGTGGATGCGGACGGACTGTTGAGCGTGACCGCGCGTGAGCAGAGCAAGGGTGTCGAGGCTGCGGTGTCGGTCAAGCCGTCGTACGGTTTGGGCGACGACGAGATTGCGCAGATGCTGGCCGACAGCGTGGCGCAGGCCGATTCCGATGCCCGCGCCCGCATGTTGCGCGAGCAGCAGGTGGATGCGCGCCAGTTGGTGGAGTCGGTGCAGGCCGCATTGGCGGCCGATGGCGATCTGCTGAATGCCGACGAACGCAAGCGCGTGGACGAATGCCTGCAAGCGGCGCTCGCGGCGCAGGACGCCCAGGATGTGGAGACGGTGAAGGCCGCGACCGAGGCCCTGTCGGCGGCGACCGACGACTTTGCTGCCCGCCGCATGGACCGCAGCATCCGCGCCGCCCTGGCTGGCCGCAAACTTGACGAAATTGCCTGATAAGAAGCTATGCCGAAACTGACCGTACTGCCTCATCCCGATTACTGCCCCGAGGGCGCAGTGATCGAAGACGCGCCCAAGGGCGTGTCGATCTGCCGCGTTCTGCTGGACAACCATATCGACATCGAGCATGCGTGCGAGCTGTCTTGCGCATGTACGACCTGTCACGTGGTGGTCAAGCAGGGCTATGCGTCGCTGGAAGACGCGACCGACGACGAAGAGGATCTGCTGGACAAGGCCTGGGGCCTGACGCCGACCTCGCGCCTGTCGTGCCAGGCCTTGGTGACCGATGCCGACCTGACGGTCGAGATCCCCAAGTACACCATCAACCACGCCAAAGAGGGCCATTGATGAAGTGGACCGATACCTACCAGATCGCCGAAGCGCTGGTGGACGCCCATCCGGACGTCGACCCCAAGACGCTACGTTTCACCCAACTGCGCGAATGGGTGCTGGCCTTGCCCGGGTTCAGTGATGATCCCGAACGCAGCGGCGAGAAGATCCTGGAAGCCATCCAGATGGCCTGGATCGACGAAGCCGACTGAACCGCGCCGCAAACGCTCCCTTCGGGAGCGTTTTTGTTTTGGGGCGCCGGTCGCGCGGTATCATCAAGGCTCTTCTTGTTGTTCCTACCGCCCGAGTCTACCGATGCCCGCTGCCCCTTTGCGCTTTGGCCTGGCCGCCAACCGACTGCACCATGAAACGCCCGATGCCGCCTTGTTCAGCTGGTTGCGGGCGTGTTCGTCCACGATCCGCGAACTGGGCGTGCAATTGCACACCGTGGGCCGCACGCACGACGCCATCGTGCGCGAAGGCATGCTGCAAGGTTACAGCGGCCTGATCCGCTACCCGTATGGCCGCGAAGGCGGCTTGATGAAGCTGGTGGCGCGCGTGACCGAGGGGCGCGACGGACAGGCGCCGTTCGACGGCGCGATCTACCTGATCGACCCCGTGGACCCGTCGTCGATTTTTCCCGAGGCGCTGGCGCTCAAGCGCCAATGCATCACGCACGGCCGGCCGTTCATTTCGACGTTGGCCGGCGCCATTGAATGGATGGAGGTCGAGCGCATCCATGCCGGCCTGGCGCCGGATGTGTCGGCCTCGCGCCTGTTCAATTACACGGGCCAGACGCTGGCGCTGATTGCCCACGACGCGCTCAAGGACGAGATGGTGGCGTTTGCCAGCGAGCATTTCGACGTGCTGTCGCAATTTGCGCGGCGCGTGGCGACGGGCACGACGGGCGGCCGCCTGAACGACCTGGCCTGGTCGCGCGGCTGGCCCAAGGACACGCCCTGGGTCCATCGCTACCTGAGTGGTCCGCTGGGGGGCGACGCCCAGATTGCCGAGCTGGTGCTGGAACATCAATGCCAGCGGGTGATCTTCTTCGAAGACCCGCACGTGGCCCGCCAGCACGAAGCGGATATCCAGTTGCTGGAGCGAGCAGTGCGGGTGGTGACCGAGTCGGCTACCTGCGCGACGTCTCCGTCCGTGGCGCGGCGCTGGGCCCAGGCCGTGCAGTTGCGCGCAGGGCGGGGGTAGCGCGGCAAGCTGAGCCTTGCCTGCAAGCTGGGCATAGCAGAGCAAGCGGGGTAGGGACGGCACGCCGGATAGGACAAGGCAGGCAAGGGCGGCGCATGTGCCGCCCTTGTAGTTTGTGGTTTCTTGGCTATTCGAATCGTAAAAATAACCATTCTATGAAAGAGAACAATTAACATTTGGCTTTCAAAATCCATACAAAAGGGAGCCATGTTGATGTTTCGTCCTGTCATGCGCCGCCGCGTCGGAGTGGCCGCGGCATTGGGGCTGCTGCCCACCGTATTGCTGGCCCAGCAAGCCGCCGTGGGGCCCACCACGACGCTGCCGACCGTGACGGTGGAGGGCAGCGACGAGACCGCCACCGGTCCGGTGATGGGTTATGCGGCAACGCGGTCGTCCACGGCCACCAAGACCGATACGCCGCTGATCGAGACGGCGCAGTCGATCACCGTGGTGCCGCGCGACCAGATCGTGGACCAGGGGGCGACCAGCCTGCAGGACGCGCTGGGCTATGCGGCCGGGGTGCGGTCCGACGCGTATGGGCTGGATTCGCGCACCGACAGCGTGCGCGTGCGGGGCACGGACGCCGACGTGTACCTGGACGGCCTGCGCCAGGCATTTGACTATTACACCAGCACGACGCGCCCCGATCCGTACCTGCTGGAGCGCATTGAAGTGCTGCGCGGACCGGCTGCGATGACGTATGGCCAGGGCAGTACCGGCGGCATCATCAACATGGTGAGCAAGCGCCCGCTGGCCGAGACACAGCGCGAGGTGGGGGTGCAGTTCGGCAACCATGGGCGCAAGCAGGCGCAGATCGACCTGACGGGCCCCATTACCGAAGACGGCCAGTGGCTGTACCGCCTGGTGGCGCTGGGGCGCGACGCCGATACCCAGGTGCACCATGTGCCGGACGACCGCACGCTGGTCGCCCCATCGTTGACGTGGCAGCCCAGTGCGGCCACGACTTTCACGCTGCAGGCCCTGTACCAGAAGGACAAGTCCGGGTCGACGGCCCAATTCATGCCGTGGTCCGGCATGCGTACGCCGAATCCAAATGGCACCATCCCGACCTATCGCTTCATTGGCGAACCGGATCACGATCGCTACGATTCGGAGCGCCGCAGCATCGGCTGGCTGTTCGAGCACAAGTTCAACGACAAATGGTCGTTCAGCCAGGGCTTTCGGCACGCCAACAACAAGGTGACGTACTTCACGCATTATGCGGATTCGTTCACGGTGCCGGGGGGCTGGGCGGAAGACCCCATCAACCAGCGCATCATCGGCCGCTATGCCGATGATTCCATCACCAAGGTGCGCATGGACACGCTGGACCAGCATCTGACCGGGGAGGTGCGTACTGGCGCCGTGACGCACAAGCTGTTGCTGGGGCTGGACTGGGCGCGCTATCGCCGTGACCGCGAAAGCGGCAGCGGCAAGGATTCGATCGACGCCTATGCGCCTGTCTATGGCAATGGCTACATTCCGGTGCTGACGGGCGAGCCGCAATTCACGCAGAGCCAGACCGGCATCTATCTGCAGGACCAGATGAAGATCGGGCAGCACTGGATCGTGACAGCCGGGTTGCGCCACGACCGCGCGCGCAGCCAGCTCGACGGGGGCGACGCGGACAAGGCCCAGGCCACCACCAAGCGCTTCGGGCTGATGTACGCGGCCAGCAACGGCTGGTCGCCGTATGTGAGCTACAGCGAATCGTTCACGCCGGTGGCCAGCACCACGCGCAGCACGCCCGAGGGCGACGTGCCCGAGCTGTACAAGCCGCTGCGGGGCAAGCAATGGGAGGCGGGCCTGAAGTACCAGTCGGAAGACGGCGGCCACCTGGCCACCGCGTCGGTGTATGACCTGCGGGAGAAGAACCGCCTGGTGCCCGACCCGACGTCGGCGCTGAACAACATCCAGACCGGCAAGACGCGCACGCGCGGCGTGGAACTGGAGTGGCGCGGGCAGGTGACGTCATCGTTCGACGTGATCGCGCACTACAACTACATCGACCTGGACCCGAAACTGGAAGGCATTCCGCGCCATCAGGCTGCGGCGTGGGGCCGCTATCGCTTTGCGCTGGACCATCTGGACGGGCGCTTCACGGTGGGCGCCGGCGCGCGCTGGATGGCGTCGTTCCGCGATGGCGACGGGCCGAAGCTGGCGCCGGTGTGGCTGGTGGACAGCATGGTTTCGTATGAAACCAGCCAGTGGCGCTATGCCTTGAACGTCAACAACCTGATGGACAAGACCTACCTGGCCACGTGCCTGTCGCGCGGCGATTGCTGGTACGGCGCGCGGCGCAGCGTGATCGCCAGCGTCAGCTACAAGTTCTGATGCCGGCCTGCGGGCGGGGCGCCTAGCGGCCCTGGAAGCGCGGCGCGCGTTTGTCGCGGAAGGCGGTGACGCCTTCTGCGAAATCATCGCGCCGGGCCGATGCCAGGAAGGTGGCGGTTTCTTCGGCCAATTGTGTTTCCAGCGACGCCTGCGCGGCGCTGCGCAGCAAGCGCTTGGCGCCGGCGATGCCGTGCGGTGCATGGCTGGCGATGGCCTGGGCGTAGGCTTGCGCCTGCGGTTCAAGCTGGCCCGCGGGGGCGCTCCGGGTGATGATGCCCCAGGCCAGCGCGTCGGCGGCGGTGAAGGCATCGTGGCGCAGCAGCAGGTCGAGCGCGCGCTTGGGGCCCACGACACGCATGAGGCCGTGCGTCATGCCGGCATCGGGCGTGGCGCCCAGCTTGAGATAGGCGGTCATGAAGCGCGCGTCGGCGTCGGCGATGGCCAGGTCGCAGGCCAGCACCAGGGACAGGCCTGCGCCCGCGGCCACGCCGTGCACCTGGGCGAGCCAGATCTTGTCCATGCGCGCGATGCGCGACAGGAAATCATTGAGGGGCGTGAACAGGTCGAGCAGCTTGCCGCGCACGGCATCGGCGCCGCCTTCGAACATCGCAATGTCGCCGCCTGCACAGAAGGCCTTGCCCGCGCCGCGCAGCAGCACCACCCGGATATCGGCCTGCGTGTCGAGCCATTGCGCGGCGCGTTGCAGGTCTTGCGCCATGGCGACGCTGATGGCGTTCAGCGCGTTTGGCTGGTTCAAGGTAAGGGTGGCGATGCCATCGCCGGCATCAAGAAGCAGCGTTGGAAAGATCGGAAGGGAAGGGGTCATGGCCTGTCTCCGTTATCGGGTAAATACCAACTTTCGATCCAAAAACCACGATGCTATGGTCGAAACCGAGCGCTTGCTTGGTTGACCATCCGCACGGCAAGCGTAACGCATAGAACGATTTTCCGGCGCTGTACCAGCGTAGGTAAAGACAGGTTCGCTGCATCGCCTGCCTCGGGGCTACGCTGATTCACCGCCATTAGAAAAACAGCTTCGCGACACAGCGAGGAGACAAAGGTGGATCAATCCGACAGCCCTCCGTTGCTGGAGGTGGATGGGGTCACGTTGGCGTTCGGCGGGGTCAAGGCGCTCAGCGGCGTGGGCTTTCGCGTGGCGCCGGGGTCCATCACTACGGTCATCGGCCCCAATGGCGCGGGCAAGACGTCGCTGTTCAACACCATTTCCGGGTTCTACCGGCCGGCCGCGGGCACGATCCGCTTCCTGGGCCGGGACATCACGCGCGTCGCCGCGCCCGAACGGGCCCGCCTGGGGCTGGCGCGCAGCTTCCAGAACATTGCGCTGTTTCGCGGCATGACGGTGCTGGACAACATCAAGCTGGGGCGTCATGCGCACCTGCGCAGCACGGTGCTGGACGCGCTGCTGTACCTGGGCCGCGCCCGCCGCGAGGAAATGGCGCTGCGCGCCGACATCGAAGAACGCATCATCGATTTCCTGGAGATCGACCACATCCGCCATGCGCCGGTGGCGGCGCTGTCGTACGGCCTGCAAAAGCGCGTGGAACTGGCGCGCGCGCTGGCGATGAACCCCAAGGTGCTGATGCTGGACGAGCCGGTGGCCGGCATGAACCGCGAGGAAACCGATGACATGGCGCGCTTCATCCTGGATGCGCGCGCCGAATGGGGCGTGACGGTGCTGATGGTGGAGCACGACATGGGCATGGTGATGGACTTGTCGGACCACGTGGTGGTGCTGAACTTCGGCCAGGTGATCGCCGATGGGTCTCCGACGCAGGTGCAGGCGGACCCGGAAGTCATCAAGGCCTATCTGGGCGCGGGTGACGTGGGCGACCTGCGGCGCCGGCTGCGGGAGGCGGCCTGATGGACGGGCTGTTCTTCCTGGAAGTCTCGCTGGCTGGGCTGGGCAGCGGCGGGCTGTATGCGCTGGCGGCGCTGGCGTTCGTGATCGTCTACAAGGCGACGCGGGTGGTCAACATCGCCATCGGTGAATTCCTGATGCTGGGCGCCTATGTGTTCTATGCCTTTGCGGCCGGCATGGCGTGGCCAGTGTGGCTGGCGATCGCGGGGGCGGTAGGCGTGTCGGCGGCGCTGGGTGCACTGGTCGAGCGTTTGACGATCCGGCCAATGCTGGGGGAGTCGCCGATTTCGGTGTTCATGATCACGGTGGGCTTGGCGTCGATCCTGGTGGGGGTGGTGGAGCTGATCTGGACGGCGGACCAGCGCCGTTTGCCTGAATTCATGCCGCGTGCACCGGTGATGGTGGGCGAGGCCTTCGTGGCACCCAAGGTGTTCTACGGCTTCTGGGTGGCGGTGGCGTTCGTGCTGCTGGTGCTGGCGGTGTTTCGCTACTGGCGCGGCGGGGTGGCGCTGCGCGCCACGGCATCGGACCAGGGCGCGGCCTACGCGATGGGCATCAACGTGCCGCGGGTGTTTTCGCTGTCGTGGGCGGCAGCGGGCGGGATTGCCGCGGTGTCGGGGGTGATCGTCGGCGCGATCGGCGGCATTTCGTCGTCGATGGGCGTGTTTGGCTTGTCGGTGCTGGTGGTGGTGATCGTGGGCGGCCTGGACAGCGTGGCGGGCGCGCTGGTGGGCGGGATCTTCATCGGTTTGCTGGAAGCCTGGGCCGGCGCCTATCTGGGCGGCGAATACAAATTGCTGGCGACCTTCGTGGTGCTGGTGGTGGTGCTGATGCTGCGGCCCTATGGGCTGTTCGGCACCCGCGAGATCGAGAGGCTGTAGCCGATGCGCATCGCGACCGCGAAAGAGACGTACCTGGCCGACCAGGCGCTGTTCGATACTCGCACGCAGCGGCTGTGGCTGGCGCTGCTGGCGGCATCCCTTGTGTTGTTCCCGTTCGTGGCGGACGCCTATTGGCTGTACCTGGCCTGCCTGGTGGCCATCAATGTGGCCAGCGCGACGGGCCTGAACATCCTGACGGGCTACACGGGCCTGGTGAGCCTGGGGCAGGCGGCCTTCATGGGACTGGGCGCCTACACGGTGGCGGTGATGGAACTGCGCCTGGGCACACCGGTGCTGGTCAATCTGCTGGGCGGGGGCGTGGTGGCGATGCTGGGCGGGCTGCTGGTGGGCATTCCGTCGCTGCGGGTCAAGGGGCTGTACCTGGCGATATCGACCATTGCGGCGTCGTTCATTGCGCATTTCGTCTTCGCCAATTGGCAGTTCACCGGTGGCACCGGCGGGTTGCAGGTGCCGCCCGCCCGCATCCTGGGCATGGATCTGGACACGTCGTTCAAGATCTATTGGCTGATCGTGCCGCTCACCGTGCTGATGGTGCTGGGCGCGGCCAATCTGTTCCGCACGCGCATCGGCCGGGCTTTCATCGCGATTCGCGACCGCGACATTTCGGCCGAGGTGCTGGGCATCCACCTGCTGCGCTACAAGCTGCTGTCGTTCGGCCTGTCGTCGTTCTATGCCGGCGTGGCGGGCGGACTGTGGGCGTATTTCTTTCGCGTGGTCACGCCGGAGAGCTTTCCGCTGATCATGTCGATCTTCTTTCTGGCCGCCATCATCGTGGGCGGCATGGGCTCGATCCTGGGTTCCATCCTGGGCGCGGTGTTCATGACGATGGTGCCCGAACTGCTCAAGCTGATCGTGGGCTGGCTGCCGGTGGGGGGCGATGCCCTGAGCCTGATTTCGCCCGTACGCACGATCGTGTTCGGCCTGCTGATCGTGGGCTTTCTGATCTTCGAGCCGCATGGGCTCGCGGAAATCTGGCGCCGCGTGCGCCGTTACTTCCACCTGTGGCCATTCCGCACGTAGACGGCGGCCGCGCACCCAGAGAACCAGGAGACATCAACATGAAGCGCATCCGGATAGGCAGCGGTTTATCGAAGTTGCTGGCGCCCTTGGGCGTGGCGTTGGCCATGGCGGCCGCGCCCGCGGCCCACGCCGAAGAAGACCTGGTGCTGGGCGGCTCGATTCCGCTGAGCGGGGTGTTCGCGTTTGCCGGGCAGGGCATCCATGCCGGCATCACCGACTACGTGAAGATCATCAACGACCAGGGCGGGGTCAAGGGCCGCAAGGTGCGTTATGTGCCGGAAGACACGGCCTACAAGGTGGATGCGTCGGTGGCGGCCTTCAAGAAGATCACCAGCCAGAACAAGGTGAATTTCTACTACGGCGATTCGACCGGGTTTTCCAAGACGATCAACGCCGAACTGAACCGCGCGGGCAGCATCCTGATGACGGGCGCCTCGTTCGCCACCGAACTGAACGATCCGGCCAAGTATCCGGCGCAATTCATGCTGGGACCGGACTACACCGAGATGTTCGGCATTCTGCTGCGTTATATCGCCAAGGAAAAGCCGGGGGCCAAGGTGGCGTTCGTGTATTCGGACACCGAGTTCGGCCGCGACCCGATTGCGAGTTCGCGCGCCGTGGCACAGAAGCTGGGGCTGACGGTGGCTACCGAGATCATGACGCCGCCCGGCAGCGTGGACGTATCGACCGAGGTGATCAAGCTGCGCCGCGCGGATCCGGACTTCACGATTTTCCATGGCTATGTGCTGGCGCCGATTCCGGAATTCGTCGGCCAGGGCAAGCGCATGGGCCTGAAGACGCGCTACATGGGCACGTTCTGGACCATGGACAATTCCACCGTGATGCAGATGGGCGAGGACGCCGAAGGCTTCATGGGCGTGATGCCTTACCGTTACTACTATGACGATGCGGCCGACGCGCCGATGCTCAAGAAGATCCGCGAAATGCGGCCGCAGTACCAAAGCACGGGCTACATGCAGGGCTTCCTGGCCGCGATGCTGTTCACCGAAGTCGCCAAGCGCACGCTGGATGCGGGTAAAGCGCTGACCAGCGCCAACATGAAGGCCGCGCTGGAAGGCATCAAGGACTTCGACACCGGCGGCCTGATAGGGGTGCCGATCTCGATCAAGGGCAATTCCATTCCCGTGGGCCGGATCTACCGCGCGGACACCAAGCAGAAGCAGATGGTGCCGGCGTCGGACTGGATCGTGCTGCAGTGAGGCGGCCGTGATACCCGGAATCGTTGCAACGACGCCAGCGCCGCCCGCGGCGGTGCTGGATATCAACAACATCGAGGTCGTCTACAACAAGGCGGTGCAGGTGCTGCGCGGCCTGTCGCTGTCGGTGCCGACCGGCGCCATCGTGGCGCTGCTGGGCAGCAACGGCGCGGGCAAGTCGACCACGCTGAAGGCCGTGTCGCGCCTGTTGGACCTGGAGGACGGCGAACTGGTGCGCGGCCGCATCGCGTTCGACGGCGGCGATACGGCGGGCGCGCGGCCGCAGAATCTGGTGCGCGCGGGGCTGGCGCACGTGATGGAAGGGCGCCGCGTGTTCGAGGACCTGACGGTGGAAGAGAATCTGGTGGCCGCGACCTACGCGTTGACTGGGCGGCCTGGCGCCAAGGTGGATTTCGACCTGGTGTATGGCTATTTTCCGCGGCTGCACGAGCGTCGCCGCGGCCTGGCGGGCTATCTGTCGGGCGGTGAACAGCAGATGCTGGCGATCGGCCGCGCGCTGATCGCGCAGCCCAAGCTGATGCTGCTGGACGAACCGTCGTTGGGGTTGTCGCCGATGCTGGTGGAAACGATTTTCTCGATCATTGCCCGGATCAATCGCGAACAGGGGGTGTCGATGCTGCTGGTCGAGCAGAACGCGTCGGTGGCGCTGGCGGTGGCCCACTATGGCTACATCATGGAAACAGGCAAGGTGGTGATCGACGGCACGGCCGACAAGCTGGCGGCCGACCCGGACGTGCGCGAGTTCTACCTGGGCGTGGGCGGCTCGGGCGAGGCTCGCGGCTTTCGCGATATCAAGCACTACAAGCGCCGCAAGCGCTGGCTGTCATGACGGCGCCAGATGCTTCGCGGCCGGTGGATGGTCGCTGGCCGGCGCTGACCTTGCCGCAGATGCTGCGCGAACAGGCGCGCCGCCAACCCACTGGCATTGCCGTGCGGCAGAAGGACTTCGGTATCTGGCAGCCGGTGTCGTGGGCACAGTACTGGCAGCGGGCCTGCCGCGTGGGGCTGGGCCTGCAGGCCGAAGGCCTGTCTCGCGGTGGCCGGGTGGCCATCGTGTCCGACAACCGCCTGGAATGGCTGCTTGTGCAGTTGGGCGCGGGCGTGGTGGGCGGCGTGGCCGTGGGGGTGTACGCCACCAGCCCGGCCGAGGAAATGGGCTACGTGCTGGAACATGCCGACGTCGAACTGGTCGTGTGCGAAGACCAGGAACAGACCGACAAGGTGTTGCAGGTGGCACACCGGCTGCCGCTTTTGCGCCGCATCGTCGTGATGGAAACCAAGGGGTTGCGCTCCTATCCGCCCGCCGAACGTGCGCGCATCATCGCCTTCGCCGAACTGGAAGCGGAAGGCCAGCGGCGCGAGGCCGACGGGCTGGAGGCGCTGAATGCCTGGCTGAACACGCAGCAGCTGGACGACCTGGGGCTGATGATCTACACGTCCGGCTCCACGGGCAAGCCCAAGGGCGCGATGCTGAGCTACCGCAACATGCGCGGCGTGGCGCCTGGCATCGCCGACCGGCTGTCGATGGATGCCCACAGCGTGCACCTGTCGTACCTGCCGCTGTGCCACGTGGCCGAGCAGATGCTGTCGACCTTCGTGCCGATCTATCTGGGGACGCAGGTCAATTTCGGCGAGTCGATCCGTACAGTGCAGGAAGATCTGCGCGAGGTGGCGCCCACGGTGTTCCTGGGCGTGCCGCGCATCTGGGAAAAGCTGCACGCGTCGATCTCGATCAAGATGCAGGAAGCGGGCCGGTTGCAGCAATGGCTGTATCGGCGGGCGCTGGCCGCCTGCACGCCGTTCCTGGAAAAATCGGCGCGGCAACGCAGCGTGGGCGAAAGGCTGACCTATGCGCTGTGGTACGTGCTGGTCCTGCGGGCCTTGCAGAATTTCATCGGCCTGCGTCGGGTCAGCGTAGCAATGACGGGGGCGGCTCCCATTGCCCCCGACGTGGTGCGGTATTTCCGCACGATCGGCGTGCCACTGGTAGAGGTGTATGGCCTGACCGAATCGGCGGGCATGATCTTCGGCCAGCATCCGGATCGCGTCAAAGTGGGTACGGTGGGCGAGGCGATCCTGGGGGTCGATTGGCGGCTGGGCGACGCGGGTGAATTGCAGGTGCGCGGCGAAATGGTGTTTGCCGGCTACTACAAGAACGATGCGGCCACCGCCGATACCGTGCGGGACGACTGGCTGCACACGGGTGACGTGGCCGCGGTGCAGGACGGACGCCTGCGCATCATCGATCGCCTGAAAGACATCATGATCACGGCCGGCGGCAAGAACTTGACGCCGTCTGAAATCGAGAACGCGGTCAAGAGCAGCCCCTACGTGAAGGAATGCGTGATCATCGCGGATGGCCGTCGCTTTGTCGCAGCCTTGATCCAGCTGGAATTCGACACGGTGGGCAAATGGGCGGAATCGCGGCGCATTGCCTTTACGCATTTCCGGTCGCTGGCCGAATGCGCGGAGGTGCGCGAACTGGTGGCGGGCGAGGTGGCGCGCGCCAATGCCGGGCTGGCGCCGGTGGCGCAGATCAAGCGCTTTCATCTCTTGATCAAGGAACTGGACCACGATGATGGCGAGGTGACCGCGACCATGAAGGTACGGCGCGCCAGCATCTACCGCAGCTATGCGGACGATATCGAGCGGCTGTACGCCGAGGAGACAGCGGCATGAACGAGGCGGTGATTGTGGAGGCCGTGCGCACGCCCTTCGGGCGGCGTGGCGGTCGCTGGGCCGACAGGCGGCCCGATGATTTGCTGGCCGATGCCATCCAGGGCTTGCTGGGGCGGGCCGGCCTGCCGCCTGGCCAGGTCGAGGACGTGCTGGCCGGCTGCGTCAGCCAGGCCGGCGAGCAGGGCGCCAATATCGGCCGTCTGGCGGCGCTGCTGGCGGGCTTGCCCGAGACGGTGCCGGGCCTGTCGCTGAACCGCATGTGCGGGTCCAGCCAGCAGGCGGTGCACATGGGGGCGCAGGCCATTGCCGCGGGCGACATGCGTTATGTCGTTGCGGGCGGGGTGGAAAGCATGAGCCGCGTGCCGATGTTCCTGGACGTGACGCTGGGGCAGGGTGAGTTTCGCGGGTTCGATTCGCTGAACCCCGGGCTGCTGCAGCGCTATCCGCTGGTGCATCAGATCGAAAGCGCGGAACGCATCGCCGAACAATGGGGGCTGACGCGCGCCGAGATGGATGCGTGGTCGGTGCAGAGCCATGCCCGCGCCTGGGCGGCGGCCTCGGCGGGCCGACATAGCGAACTGCTGGCGGGGCCGGCGGGGCTGCCGCTGCGCGACGAAGGCATCCGCGAACGGGCGGACCCGGCCAGGATGGCCACGCTGGCGCCGGCCTTGCGCCCGCCGGGCCAGGGCAATGTGACCGCGGCCCAGGCCAGCCAGCTGGCCGATGGCGCGGCGGCCGTGCTGCTGGCGGATCGGCAGGCGGCGCTGGCCGACGGTCTGCGTCCGCAGGCGCGTTTTCGCGCCCGCGTGGCGGTCGGTTCGGACCCGGTGCTGCAACTGACCGGCGTGATTCCCGCCACCGAACAGGCGTTGGCCCGTGCCGGCCTGCGCTTGCAGGATATGGACTGGATCGAGATCAACGAGGCCTTTGCCAGCGTGGTGCTGGCGTGGCAGCGCAGCCTGGATGCCGACCCGGCGCGCGTGAATCCGTGGGGCGGCGCCATCGCCCACGGCCATCCGCTGGGTGCGACGGGGGCGGGCCTGATGGCCAAGATGCTGGCGGGGCTGCGCGCTACGGGCGGCCAGTTCGGCTTGCAGGTCATGTGCATCGGCCATGGCATGGCGACCGCGACGGTGATCGAACGCCTATGATCCGGCCAGCCAGGGACGTACCGGCCAGCCACGAGGACGGGGCGGAATCGCTGCGCCGCGACGAGGTGATCCTGACGGCCGGACGCCTTTTTCGCCAGCATGGCTACGAACGTACGACGGTGCGTGAACTGGCGCGGGCCGTGGGTTTGCAGTCGGGCAGCCTGTTCCATCATTTCCGCAGCAAAGAGGAAATCCTGGTGGCGGTGATGAACAATGGCATCCAGGAAGTGCTGGACGGTGGCCGCCAGGCGCTGGATCACTACCAGGCGCCGGCGGACCGCCTGGCGGCGCTGTTCCGGGTGCATATGTGGAGCATGCTGCATGGCGCCGGCGGCGACGCGATGAACGCGCTGGTGTACGAATGGCGCAGCCTGTCGGCGCCCAGCCAGGCCAGCGTCAAGGGCTTGAGCGACCGCTACGAGGCGATGTGGCAGCAGGTGGTGGCGGCGGCGGTCGCGGCCGGCCTGTTGCGGGGCGACGCCCGGGTGATCAAGCGTTGCGTGCTGGGCGCCATGAACCTGACGGTGCAGTGGTACAAGCCGGACGGCCGGCTGGCGCCGGCCGCGTTCATCGACGAAATGCTGGTGGCCAGCCTGCCGGGCCTGCCGCCGGACGCCGGCCGTTGGCCCTTGGGCTAAGGGGCGGTTCGGCTATTCGCCGGTGGGCCAGTAGTGGCTGTCGGGCAAGGCGCGGGCGCCGAAGATGGCCTGGCCCACGCGCACCACGGTGGCGCCTTCCTCGATGGCGATTTCGAAGTCGCCCGACATGCCCATGGACAGTTCGTCCAGCGCGATGCCCGCGGGCGCGTCCTGGCGCAATTGCTCGCGCAGGCCGCGCAGCAGTACGAAGCACTGGCGTACCCGCACGGCTTCGCTGGAGAACAGCGCCAGCGTCATCAACCCGCGCACGCGCAGCGCGGTAAATGCCGGCATGGCGCGGACAAAGGCGGCGGCCTCTTCGGGGGGCAGGCCGTACTTGCTGGGTTCGCCGGACGTGTTGACCTGCACGAATACGTCCAGCGAACGGCCTTCGGCCTGCAGGCGGCGGTCCAGGGCTTCGGCCACGCGCAGGCTGTCCAGGGCCTGGAATTCACTGGCGAAGCGGGCGACCACCTTGGCCTTGTTGGTCTGCAGATGGCCGATGACGGACCAGCGCAGGTCGGTCAGGTCGGTGGTGCCTTCCCATTTGCGCA
Source organism: Achromobacter sp. FW305-C-28 (assembly GCF_058783235.1). NCBI lineage: Bacteria > Pseudomonadati > Pseudomonadota > Betaproteobacteria > Burkholderiales > Alcaligenaceae > Achromobacter > Achromobacter sp. FW305-C-28. Next base: position 310,437 of record NZ_JBYSYL010000004.1, read on the forward strand.
GGGCTTCCTGCACCTTGTTTTCGCCCAGCAGCCGGCAGCCCGCGGCGTAGGCCAGCCGGATGCGGGATTCGTCCATGGTCTTGCTGACGGGCAATAGACGCACGTCGCGCGGGTCGCGGCCGGCGCGCTCGCAGGCGGCCTGGATGCGCGCGTGCACGGCGGCGAGGTTGTGCTGGAAGTCTTCGACGGTCAGGGCCTGCGGATAGCGGCCGTGCTGGTCGTGGCGGGTCTGTGTGTCGTCGTTGGGGGGCAGGTCGGGTTGCATTACTTCACCATGTCCTTGGCGGTCGCGGGGGCGGCGATGGATGAGTCAGTGTAGCGGGTGCGCGTCGGCAGGCGGCCGTTGAGCACCGCGTGGGCGCCCAAACCGATCAACAGGCCCCAGAACGCGCCGCCGATGCCGAACAGTTTGATGTTGGCCGCGGCGGCCAGGAAGGTGATCAACGAGGCCTCGCGCGTCTTGGCGTCGGCCAGGGCACCGGCCAGGCTGGCGCCGATGGTGCCCAGCAAGGCCAGGCCGGCCAGCGTGGTGATGAAGGTGGCGGGCAAGGCCATGAAGACCGCCGCCAGCGTGACCCCGAAGATGCCGACGACGATGTAGAACACGCCTGCCGCGATGCCGGCCACCCAGCGCCGGGACGGGTCTTCGTGGGATTCCCGGCCGGTGCAGATGGCGGCCGTGATCGCGGCTAGGTTGAAGGCGTGCGACCCGAAGGGCGCCATCAGCAGCGACCCCAGGCCCGTGATCGTGACGATGCCGTTGGCGCGGGTCTTGAAGCCGTCGTTGCGCAGCACCAGCATGCCGGGCATGTACTGGCCCGTCAGCGTGATCAGGAACAGCGGCAAGGCAACGCTGAGCGCGGCATTGAGCGAGAAGGCGGGCGAGGTGTAGACGGGCGCGGCCAGTGTCAGTGTCAGGGCGGACAGGTCGACGCGGTTCTGCAGCAGCAGCAGGGCCAGACCCGACACCAGGATGCCGACCACGGCGTAGCGGGCCGTGAAGCGCTTGAGCACCACGTAGGCCAGGATGAGCCAGCCTGCCAGCAAGGGGTCCAGGCTGATGCCGCCGAAGGCGCCGATACCGAACGGCAGCAGGATGCCGGCCAGGAGGCCCGCCGCCACGCCGGGCGGAATCAGGCGGATGAGTTTCTCGAAGCCGCCGGACAGGCCCAGCACGACGAAGGCGGCGGCGGAGATCAGGTAGGCGCCCACGGCTTCGGCGTATGGCGTGGTGGCCAGGGCCGTGACCAGGAAGGCGGCGGCCGGCGTGGACCAGGCGGTGATGATGGGCTCGCGAGTGGCCCAGCTGAGCAGGATGCCCGTGACGCCCACACCGATGGAAATGGACCAGACCCACGAGGCGGTGTGGGCCGGGTCCAGGCCGGCCGCCTTGGCGGCCTGGAATACCAGGATGAACGTGCCGCCGTAGTTGACGATGACCGAGATGAGGCCAGCGACGACGGGATGCAGAAGGTCGCGCCATTGCAAGGCGGGGCGGGAGGCTGGAGAAGACATGGCGTAGGGGCCGGCTTGGGGAGGGACAGGTTGGAGGGAAAGTCGTTTTATAGCGCCGTAATGGACTACCAAGGCCCTATGCTTTTTTAGATACCACCAGACCACTTATTTCGGCTGTCCGCATTGCAGCCGATGGCTCTGCCCCCTAGAATGGCCTGCCGCGACACTTCATTGCGCGGCTTTCAGGCAGACCGCATGAGCAAGGCATTCGAACTGGAAACCCTGAAGATCCGCATGGCCGATGCGGATCTTCAATGGCTGGACCTGCACCAGCGCATCCAGCGTGCGTTGGGGGCGTTGATCCTGGACGGGGCGCTGGATGCGGGCGTGAAGCTCCCCGCGACGCGTACCCTGGCCCAGTCGCTGGGCGTGGCGCGGGACACGGTCGAAAATGCCTACGTGCAGTTGCACCGCGACGGCTTCATTTCCCGTCGCAAGGGCTCGGGCAGCTACGTGTCCGCCACCCTCGGCGCGGACCTGCGCGGGGCGGCCGGCCGGCGCGCCAAGGCCCCGCCGCTTACCGCCACGGTAGCCGCGCCTGGCGAAGGCCTGAGCCGGCGAGGCCGTTCGATCTTCGATAGCGGCGGCGTGGCCGACCAACAGGCGATCCAGCCGTTTGCCACCGGGCTGCCCGAGACGCGGACGTTTCCCACCGAGGTTTGGGAACGGCTGCAACGCCAGGTGCTCAAGGAGCATCGCGGCCATGTGCTGCTGCATGGCGATCCGCAAGGGGCCGAGCCGCTACGCAAGGCGATTGCCACCTATCTGAACCTGGAACGCGGCGCCAAGGTGACGGCGCGCCAGATCGTGGTGCTGAGCAGCACGCGCCAGGCGCTGTTCCTGTGCGCGCAGCTGCTGGCCGACGCCGGCAAGCCGATCCTGCTGGAGAACCCAGGCTACTTCGGGGCGCGCAAGGCATTCGAATTCGCCGAGGCCCGCATTGTGCCGATCGACGTGGATGCGCAGGGTATCCGCACGGACTTGCTACGCGCCGACCGCAGCGGCGCCGCTTGCGTTTACGTGACGCCGTCGCATCAATACCCCACCGGGGCGACGCTGTCGCTGGCGCGCCGGCTGGAACTGACCCGCTGGGCCGGCGAAACCGGCAAGTGGATCATCGAAGACGACTACGACAGCGAATTCCACTACGACGGCTTGCCGACCGCCTGCGTGCAGGGCCTGGACAGGCACGGCCGTACGATCTATCTCGGCACGTTCAGCAAGACGCTGTTTCCGGGGTTGCGGATGGGGTACATGGCGTTGCCCGAGGAACTGGTGGATGCCTTCAGCCGCGCGCGCAGCATCGTCGACGGGCACACGCCGCAGATCCTGCAACTGACCTTGGCGCGCTTCATGGACGATGGTCACTACAACTCGCACGTGCGCGCCATGCGCAAGCTGTATGCGGCGCGGCGCGAGGTCATGCTGGACGCGGTGGCGCGCCACTTGCAGGGGGGGGCGCGGGCGGTGCGGCCCGAAGGAGGATTGCAGATTCCCTGCCTGCTGGAACCGGGCTGGTCCGAGGCGGATACGATCCGCCGGGCGGCCGCGGCCGGCGTGGCGTTGCCGGGGCTGAGCCGCCTGTATGCGGGGCCGGTGCAACAGCAGGGGTGGCTGCTGGGCTACGCGTCGCTGAGCGCCCACGAAATCGAGACGGCCATGCGGCGCCTGGCCGGAGCCTTGCGCCGCGCGTAGCGGTTTGTGGGAAGGAGAAGCGCCGCGTCAGCCGCGGCGCTTGAAGAAGGCGCCGACGCCGCAGGCGATGGCAATGGCGAGCAGGGCGCCGGCAATGGTGAGCAGGAAGTCGGCTTCGCCGTGATAGCCGCCGCCGGTGACGCCTCCGGCGACGCTACCCATCCAGATCACCGCGGTGATCAGCGCGCCCGACAGGCCCAGCGCGGCGGCCAGGCACAATGCAATGAACAGCGGCGATCGCCGCACGGGCGCCGGGCCGGCGGCATAGCCGCCACGGCCGCGCCGTGGCTGCATCACCATGTAGAACAACGCGGCCACGACCGCGGCCAGCATCAGGATCTTGAAGATCATGATGCGGCGCGCGATTTAGTCTTCACGGCGCAGGTGCGGGAAGAGGATGACGTCGCGGATGCTGGGGCTGTCGGTCAGCAGCATGACCAGGCGGTCGATGCCGATGCCGCAGCCGCCCGTGGGGGGCATGCCGTATTCCAGCGCACGGATGTAGTCGGCGTCGTAGTACATCGCTTCTTCGTCGCCGGCGTCCTTGGCCTCGACCTGCGAGCGGAAGCGTTCGGCCTGGTCTTCGGGGTCGTTCAGTTCGGAGAAGCCGTTGGCGATCTCGCGGCCCGTCATGAACAGCTCGAAGCGCTCGGTGATGCCTTCGCGCGAGTCGGAGGCGCGCGCCAGCGGCGAGACTTCGACCGGGTAGTCGATGATGTAGGTGGGATTCCAGAGCTTGGCTTCGGCGGTTTCCTCGAACAGCGCCAGCTGCAGCGCGCCCAGGCCGGCGCGTGCCAGGACCGGGCCGTCGGCGTCGACGCCGAACTTCTTGAGTTCGGTGCGCACGAAGGCGGGGTCGTCCAGTTGGGCCTGGCTGTAGCCGGGCGCGTACTTGAGGATGGCTTCGCAGATGGTCAGGCGGTCGAACGGCTTGGAAAGGTCCAGTTCGCGTTCCTGATAGGTCAGCACGGCGCTGCCGGTAGCCGAGATGGCGGCCTGGCGGATCAGTTCTTCGGTGAAGTCCATGAGCCAGCGGTAGTCCGCGAAGGCTGCATAGAATTCCATCATCGTGAATTCCGGATTGTGGCGCGGGCTGACGCCTTCATTGCGGAAGTTGCGGTTGACTTCGAACACGCGTTCGAAGCCGCCGACGATGAGGCGCTTGAGGTAGAGCTCGGGCGCGATGCGCAGGAACATTTCCATGTCCAGCGCGTTGTGGTGCGTGACGAACGGCTTGGCCGCCGCGCCGCCCGGAATCGGGTGCAGCATCGGCGTTTCGACTTCCAGGAAGCCGGCGTTGAGCATGAACTGGCGGATGCTGCCCACGGCCTTGCTGCGCGCTTCGAACGTGCGGCGCGTGGCGTCGGTCATGATGAGGTCGACGTAGCGCTGGCGGTAGCGCAGTTCCTGGTCGGCCACGCCGTGGAACTTGTCCGGCAGCGGACGCAGCGACTTGGACAGCAGGCGCGCCGTGGCGGCGTGCACCGACAGTTCGCCCTTGTTGGTCTTGAAGACCGACCCTTCGATCGCGATGATGTCGCCGATATCCCATTGCTTGAACGCGGCGTAGTTGTCTTCGCCCAGCGTGCCGCGGTCCAGGTAGATCTGGATGCGGCCGGTGCTGTCTTGCAGGGTGGCGAAGCTGGCCTTGCCCATGACGCGCTTGAGCATCATGCGGCCGGCAACCTTGACGGTGACGGCGGCGGCGGCCAGGGCTTCCTGTTCCTCGCCGTCGTACTTGTCGTGCAGGGCGGCGGCGCGGGCGTCGGGAACGAAATCGTTGGGATACGCGACCCCGGTTTCGCGCAGTTTGGCCAGCTTGGCACGCCGTTCGGCGATCAAGCGGTTTTCATCCTGGGCGGTTGCCGGAGCGGTCGTGTGGTCGGTCATGGTCGGGGATCAGTCGTAATTGCGGATGTCGTCGATTTCGGTGGTGCCGAAATCGTCGCGGTCCAGGTAGGCGAGGATGCGGGAGGCCACGTTGGCGGGCGAGGACAGCTTGCCGGTGGCGTGGAAGTCCTGGAACTTGGCCAGCGCCGGGAAGGCGTCGGGATCGCTGGCGCGGATGGCCGCCTGCATGTCGGTGTCGACAATGCCGGGGGCCAGCGCGACGATGCGCGCGCCGCCTTCGCCCTGTTCCTGCTTGACCACGCGCGAGTACATGTCGAGCGCGGCCTTGGTGGCGCAGTACACGCCCCAGCCGGCGTTGGGATTGCGGCCCGCGCCGGACGAGATGTTGAGCACGCGGCGGTCGGCGTCGAGGTCTTCGACGGCGGCCAGGAAGCGCGCGGTCAGCAGCATCACGGCCGTGACGTTCAGGTTGAAGGCGGCGGCGATGGCCGGGCCGTCGATCAGCGCGTCGGTACCGGACACGGGGTGCACGGTGCCGGCGTTGTTGATCAGCAGGTAGCGGCGCGCGTCGCGGGGCAGGGCGCCACAGATGCGCTGGGCGGCGGCATCGGCCGCAGCCAGGTCGGAGAGGTCCACGGACAGCTGTTCCAGCTGCACGTCCTGCGAGCGGGCGTAGGCGGCCAGCTCGGGGTCTTCGCGGCGCGCCAGGGTAACGAGGCGCGTGCCCGGTTTGACCAGGCCGCGCGCCATGGCGGCGCCGATGCCGCGCGAAGCGCCGGTGAGAATTGCGATGGTGTCAGACATTCGTGGACCCTCTGGGTGCGGTGGGCGGAACTAGCGGGAAACTCAGACGCCTTGCTTCAGGCTGGCCTGGATGAAGGGATCCAGGTCGCCGTCCAGCACTTTCTGCGTGTTCGAGATTTCGACGTTGGTGCGCAGGTCCTTGATGCGGCTCTGGTCCAGCACGTAGGAACGGATCTGGTGGCCCCAGCCCACATCGGTCTTGGAGTCTTCCAGCTTCTGCTGTTCGGCCATGCGGTTGCGCATTTCCAGCTCGTATAGCTTGGATTTCAGCATCTGCATGGCTTCGGCGCGGTTGCGGTGCTGCGAGCGGTCGTTCTGGCACTGCACCACGATGCCGGTGGGCATGTGGGTCAGGCGCACGGCCGAGTCGGTCTTGTTGATGTGCTGGCCGCCCGCGCCGGACGCGCGGTAGGTGTCCACGCGCAGGTCGGCGGGGTTCACTTCGACTTCGAAGGAATCGTCGACTTCCGGGTAGACGAACACGCTGGCAAACGACGTATGGCGGCCGCCCGACGAGTCGAACGGGCTCTTGCGCACCAGGCGATGCACGCCGGTTTCGGTACGCAGGTAGCCAAAGGCGTATTCGCCCTCGATCTTGATCGTGGCGGACTTGATGCCAGCGACTTCGCCTTCGGATTCTTCAAGGATCTCGGCCTTGAAGCCCTTGCGTTCGGCGTACTTGAGGTACTGGCGCAGCAGCATCGAGGCCCAGTCCTGCGCTTCCGTGCCGCCCGCGCCTGCCTGGATGTCCAGGAAGCAGTTCAGGGGGTCGGCCGGATTGGAGAACATGCGGCGGAATTCCAGGCCTTCCAGTTTTTCCTGGAAAGCGTCGGCGTCCGATTCGATGGATTCCAGCGTGGCGTCGTCGTTGTCGGCGGTGGCCAGTTCGAACAGTTCGTTCGAGTCGGCCAGGCCCGTGCCCAGGCCGGTGAGCGTTTCCACCACGTCTTCCAGGGCTTTCTTTTCACGGCCCAGGTCCTGGGCGTGCTTGGGGTCGTTCCAGACGGCCGGGTCTTCGAGCTCGGCGTTTACGACTTGCAGGCGTTCAGTTTTGGCATCGTAGTCAAAGATACCTCCGTAGAGCCTGTTCGCGCTCCGCGTAGTCGGCGAGGCGGGCTGCGAGCTGGTTCTGACGTTCGGCTTCCATGATGATCCTGTCTGATGACTTTTGTGCGAAACCTGGCATTTTACCGTGGATGGAGCCTACCTGCGGGCCAGGGTGGCAAGAAAGGGGACGCATTGGCTGGAAATGCGGTCTAGGGGTTTGCGCGCAGAGGGGCAGGTTGTTCAGTTTTTTGTCAACTGCGGGATTCTAGGCTTGGTGGCCGGCCTATATGTCCCCTGTCCGGGGAACGGGACCGCGCAAGATGCCGGCAACCAGCCGGCCTATCCCGTAAGAGGAGGAGACGCTGATGGAACACACTATGGCCCCCGGGGTCTCGCCGGCGATCCCGGCGGCTGAGGAGGACCGCATCTACCGCAAGGTGGGGTGGCGGCTGGTGCCGCTTTTGGTGGTTTGCTATGTCGTGGCCTACCTGGACCGCGTCAATGTGGGCTTTGCCAAACTGCAGATGCTGCAGGAGCTTCAATTCAGCGAGACGGTCTACGGCCTGGGCGCAGGGATATTCTTCATCGGCTATTTCCTGTTCGAGATTCCCAGCAACATCATTCTTCATAAAGTGGGCGCGCGCGTCTGGATAGCGCGGATCATGATCACGTGGGGCATCATTTCGGCCTGCATGATGTTCGTGACCAGCGTGCACATGTTCTATTTCCTGCGCTTTCTGCTGGGCGCGGCCGAAGCCGGGTTCTTCCCGGGCATCATTCTTTACCTGACCTACTGGTATCCCGCCGCCCGCCGCGGCCGCATCACGACCTTCTTCATGACGGCCGTGCCGATGTCCGGACTGATCGGCGGCCCGATCTCGGGCTGGATCATGAGCACGTTCCATGGCGACCACGGCCTGTCCGGGTGGCAATGGCTGTTCCTGCTCGAAGGCATTCCGTCCGTGATCATCGGCGTGCTGGTGCTGATCTACCTGGACGACCGCATCAACAAGGCCAAGTGGCTGACCGCCAACGAAAAGGCCGTGCTGATCCGCAATATCGCGGCCGAAGAACAGAACAAGGAAGACCCGCCGATCCGCGCTGCGCTGACCCGTCCGCGGGTGTGGGCGATGGCGCTGATCTACTTCTCGTTCGTGATGGGGCTGTACGGGGTGGGGTTCTGGATGCCGACGCTGATCAAGAGCACTGGCGTGCAAAGCACGCTGGCGATCGGCCTGTTGACCGCGGTGCCGAACCTGTTCGCGGTGATCGGCATGATCCTGATCGCGCGCAACTCGGACCGCAACCGCGAACGCCGCTGGCACGTGGCGATTCCCGCGCTGTTCGGTGCGCTCGGCCTGCTGTTCTCGGCCATCTGGAGCGGCAACACGGTGCTGGCGATCCTGGCGCTGACGGTGGCCAACATCGGCATCTGCACGGTGCTGCCGCTGTTCTGGAGCCTGCCGACTGCCTTGCTGGGCGGCACCGCAGCCGCGGCCGGCATCGCGCTGATCAACTCCGTGGGCAACCTGGCCGGCTTCGTCAGCCCCTACCTGGTGGGCTGGCTCAAGGACATGACCGGCACCACCAACACCGGCCTGTACATGCTGTCCGGCTGCCTGGTGGTGGGCGCGCTGGTGGCGCTGGCGCAACCGGCCAGGCTGGTGAACAAGTAACGCGCGGGGCCTGATAAAACAAGGGCGCTTCCCGAGGGAAGCGCCCTTGTTTTTCTAGCCGGCGTGTTCGATGACCAACTGCACCGACACCATCCCGTTCCACACGTTCTGCTCGAGCCGGTACGCCGCCTGGATGTGCTCCGGCAGCGACTGGTCGTGGCCGAACCAGATGGCGTCAAAGCGCTGGTGGCCGCGTTCGAGCGACAGCTTCAGGTGCTTTTCGCCGACCAGGCGCTGGTTGCGCACCACGAATTCGTCCAGGAACAGCGGCGCGGCAAACCCTGCGCCCCAGACCTGCTGCTGCAGCATGCCGGCCACTTCGGCGTTGGCGTAGCCCGATTCCAGCGAGCCGTCGGTTTCGATGACGGGTTCGAAGGTGTCGCGGCCGGTCAGCTCGCGCACGGCGGCATCGAAGGCGGGGGCGAAGGCAGGGAAGTCGTTCTTGCCCAGCGTCAGGCCGGCCGCCATGGCGTGGCCGCCGAACTTGCGGATCAGGTTGGGATGGCGCTTGGACACCAGGTCCAGCGCATCGCGCAGGTGCACGTCGGGAATCGAGCGGCCCGAGCCGCGGATTTCATCGTCGCCGGCGGGGGCGAAGGCCAGGGTGGGGCGCCAGAATTTTTCCTTCAGGCGCGAGGCCACCAGGCCCACCACGCCCTGGTGCCAGCCCGGGTCGAACACGCAGACCGTGGCGCCGGCCGAGGCGTTGGGCTCTTCCATGGCCGCCAGCGCCTGTTCGCGCATTTCGGCTTCGATGGTGCGGCGTTCGCGGTTGATGTTGTCGAGTTCGCGCGCCATTTCCAGCGCCTGGGCTTCGTCGTCGGTGGTCAGGCAGGCGATGCCCAGGCTCATGTCGGCCAGGCGGCCGGCGGCATTGATGCGCGGGCCCAGGGCAAAGCCCAGGTCAAAGCCGTTGGCGGTGCGCGGTTCGCGGCCGGCCACGGCGAACAGGGCGCGCAGGCCAGGTTGCAGGCGGCCGCTGCGCATGCGCTGCAGGCCCTGGGTGACCAGCAGGCGGTTGTTGGCGTCCAGTTTGACCACGTCGGCCACCGTGCCCAGGGCCACGAGGTCGGACAGCGCGTCCAGGCGCGGGCCGCCATCGGCCGCGTAGACCCCGCGGCGGCGCAGCTCGGCGCGCAGCGCCAGCATCATGTAGAAGATGACGCCCACGCCCGCCAGGTTCTTGGACGGAAAGCCGCAGCCCGGCTGGTTCGGGTTGACGATGGCCAGGGCCTCGGGCAGCGTGTCGCCGGGCAAGTGGTGGTCGGTGATGACCACGCCGATGCCGGCGTCGTTGGCCGCGGCCACGCCGTCGACGCTGGCGATGCCGTTGTCCACCGTGATGATGATGTCGGGCTTGCCGCTGCGGTGGCGGCAGGCCAGTTCGACCACGGCGGGCGACAGGCCGTAGCCGGTCTCGAAGCGGTTGGGCACCAGGAAGTCGACGTCGGCGCCCATGGCGGACAGGGCGCGCAGGCCGACGGCGCAGGCGGTGGCGCCGTCGCAGTCGTAGTCGGCCACGATCAGCAGTTTCTTGCCGGCCTGGATGGCGTCGGCCAGCACGCCAGCGGCGTGCGCCGAATGCGTCAGCCCGGCGGGCGGCAACAGTGATGGCCAGGCCAGCTTGGTCTGGTCGGGATGGGTGACGCCGCGGGCGGCCCACAGGCGCGCCAGCAGGGGGTGGATGCCTGAGGCTTCCAGGACGTGGCAGGCGGACAGGTCGGCCCGGCGGATGGTTAAGCGGGGTGAGACCACCAGGCGCTCCAGTTTTTCTTGGGGGCGGGCAGCAAGCCCAGCAGGCCCCCGCGCGGTTTCAGGGTGAGGGCGGCGCGACGGTCGTCGCCCAGCAGCAGCAGTTCGGCGGGCGTGGCGGGCAGCCCATTGGGCCCGGCCAGCGCTTGCAGCTGCGTATCGAGTTCAGCCAGGGCATCGAGCCAGGCGGCCCAGTCGCCCGCGCGTTGCGGCGCGTCCAGGGCGGTCAGCACGTGCGCGGTGGGGGCAGCAGGGCGCTGCGGCCACGGCGTGCCGCCGCCATACAGCCACAGGGCATTGACGGGCGGCAGGCCGCGCGCGGCGCGGGCGTCGTTGACGGGATGCTCGTGCCAGGCCATCTGGATCTCATTGAGCAGGCGGCGCCAGGGGCGGGTTTCGGTGTCCTGGCGCCACCAGTCGTTCAGGCGCTGGCCGGCCACGGCCAGCGGGCTGGCGGTCTGGGGCCGCAGGCCGTCGGGCAGTTGCAGGCGCCAGCGCGCCGCCGAGAGCGCTTGGACGGTGAAGCCCGTGCCGTCGAACAGCGGGCGGGCGGTGTCCAGCAGCGCGGCGGTTTCTTCGTCGCGCAGGTCCATCTGGGCCGGGTCGAGCAACGTGGCCTGATCGGTGCCCAGGGCCAGGTGCACCAGCTCGGCCAGCCAGACGGGGCCATTGCCGGCCGGGTCGTCAGCCAGCAGCGGGCCCAGGCCGGCGCCTTGCAGCAGGCCGGGTTCGGGCGCGTAGCCGGCCCGGTCCAGCTGCCAGGATTCGAAGGGAGTACAGCCGTAGGCGCGGATGTCGTGGGCCTGGACCCGGGCGCTGGCGGCTTGCAGCCAGCGGTGCAGCGTGGGCGCGCGCTGGGGCAGGAGCTTGGCCAGTTCGGCGGCAACGGGAAGGGCGGGCAAGGCGCCCGGAATGACGATCAGCATGGGCGGGATTGTAGTCGCTGGCCGCCCGGGGAACTAAGGCCGGCCCCGATTGCCATACGTTGACACGGCTGGTCGTCCAATCCCACATCCGCGGGGCGGTTTTCCAGTCGGTTAATGCCATAATGCGCACGTGCTGAAAATACCCTACGAACTCTGGATCGGCGCCCGCTATGCCGGGTTGGCCCGAATCCGCCAGCGACGCGGCCGCCGCGATCGCTTCATCTCTTTCATCGCTGCCAGTTCCATGGCGGGCATCGCGCTGGGCGTCGCCGCCCTGATCGTGGTGCTGTCGGTCATGAACGGCTTCCAGAAAGAGGTCCGCGACCGCATGCTGTCGGTGCTGCCGCATATCGAACTCTACATTCCCGGCGCCGCGCCCGAGCGCGTACTGGAGCAGTGGCAGCAGTTCTCCGATGCGGCCAAGCGCAACCCCGAGGTCAAGGCCGGCGCGCCCTTCGTGGCGGCGCAGGGCATGTTGGTGCGGGGACAGGCGCTGCGCGGGGTGCAGGTGCGCGGCATCGATCCGGGCACCGAAGGCAATGTCTCGGACCTGCCGCGCCAGATGGTCTCGGGCAAACTGACCGACCTGAAACCGGGCGGCTTCGGCGTGGTGCTGGGCAACGAGCTGGCCGACGGCATGGGCGTCAAGGTGGGCGATACGCTGCTGATGATGGCGCCGCAGGGCTCCATCAGCCCGGCCGGCTTCGCGCCGCGCATGCGCCAGTTCACGGTGGTGGGCGTGTTCTCGTCGGGCCACTATGAATACGATTCGTCGCTGGCCTTCGTGGACAACGACGACGCGGCCAAGGTCTTTCGCGACAGCGGCACCGCCGGTGTGCGCCTGCGCATCGCCGACATGCAGAAGGCGCCCGAAGTGGCCGCCGAACTGCGCAAGGTGCTGCCGCCGTACGTCATGGCCAGCGACTGGTCGCGCAACAACCGCACCTGGTTCGCGGCGGTGCAGACCGAAAAGCGCATGATGTTCCTGATCCTGGCGCTGATCGTCGCGGTGGCGGCGTTCAACCTGCTGTCGTCGCTGGTGATGGCCGTCAAGGACAAGCAATCCGACATCGCCATTCTGCGCACCCTGGGCGCGGGGCCGGGCGAAGTGGCCCGCATCTTCCTGGTGCAGGGCGCCCTGATCGGCGTGATCGGCACCTTCCTGGGCGTGGTGGGAGGCATCATCATCGCCTACAACGTCGACGTGATCGTGCCGTTCATCGAGCGCATGCTTGGCGTGCACTTCCTGCCGCGCGAGGTCTATTTCATCAGCGCCTTGCCGTCCGATCCCCAGATGGGCGACATCATGGTCATCGGCCTGACGTCCCTGGTGCTGTCGCTGCTGGCGACCTTGTACCCCAGTTGGCGCGCTTCGCGCCTGCAACCCGCACAGGTGCTGCGCCATGATTGATTCCCTGACGCCGGCGCTGCATGCCGACAACATCGTCAAGGTCTATGACGAAGGCCCGGCCCGCATCGAAGTCCTGAGCAACGTCACCCTGACGGTGGCGCGCGGCGAAATGGTGGCCATCGTGGGCGCATCCGGGTCCGGCAAGAGCACCTTGCTGCACATCCTGGGTTTGCTTGACGTGCCCACCAGCGGCGCGGTCTCGGTGGATGGCCAGCTGGCCGTCGGCCTGTCCGAAGCCCGCAAGAGCGCGGTGCGCAACCGAAGCCTGGGCTTCGTGTACCAGTTCCACCACCTGCTGCCGGAATTCTCGGCGCTGGACAACGTGGCCATGCCGCTCATCGTGCGCCGCGAAAACCGCGACAAGGCGCGCGAGGCGGCGCGCGAAGTGCTGGGCCTGGTGGGCCTGGCGGCGCGCGAAGGCCACTACCCCGGCCAGTTGTCGGGCGGTGAGCGCCAGCGCGTGGCGTTGGCGCGCGCGCTGGTGACGCGTCCGGTCTGCGTGCTGGCCGACGAGCCCACCGGCAACCTGGACCGCCACACCGCGCACAACATGTTCGAGCTGCTGACCCGGGTCAACAAGGAATCGGGTACGGCCTTTGCCATCGTCACGCACGATCCCGAACTGGCTGCGCGCGCCGATCGCCAGCTGTTGATGGAAAACGGCCGGCTGGTCTGACGTCTTGGCCCCAGGCCGTATCCGCTCGCCCCATGGCGGGGGATAATCAGCCCCAGGAGGCCCCGCCATGCTGATCGACACCCACTGCCACCTGGACGCTGCCGAGTTCGATGCCGACCGCCGGCAGGTCGCCGAGCACGCCTGCGAGGCCGGCGTCCAGTCCATCGTCATTCCCGCGGTCGAGCGCGCCAATTTTTCGGTGGTGCGCGACCTGGCCGCGCAGGTGGCCGGCGGCGCCTACGCGCTGGGCATTCATCCCCTGTACGTGCAGCGGGCGTCGGAGGACGATCTGGACGCGCTGCGCAGCGCCGTCAAGCAGGCACTGGGCGATCCGCGCTTCGTGGCCATCGGCGAGATCGGACTGGACTTCTTCGTGCCCGAGATCGCGGCCGGCGAACCGCGGGCGCGGCAGGAACGCTTCTATGCCGCCCAATTGGCGCTGGCCGCCGAGTTCAAGCTGCCCGTGCTGCTGCACGTGCGCAAATCGCAAGACATCCTGCTGAAGTACCTGCGGCGCCATGACCGCATCGGCGGCATCGCGCACGCCTTCAATGGCAGCGCCCAGCAGGCCCAGGCCTTTGTCGACCAGGGCTTTGCGCTGGGGCTGGGCGGCGCCATGACCTACGAGCGCGCGCTGCAGATTCGCCGCCACGCTACCGACGTGGGGCTGCAGCACCTGGTGCTGGAAACCGATGCGCCGGATATCCCGCCAGCCTGGCTGCACCCCCCCGAGCGGCGCAACCGGCCCGGGGAACTGGCCCGCATTGCCCAGGTGCTGGCGGACCTGCGGGGCATATCCCCGGCGCAGGTGGCGCAGGCCACGACCGCCAATGCCTTGCGGGTGCTGCCGCGCCTGTCAGCCGCCATTCTGATCGACGCTGACTGAAATTCCGTCCCTGTTTGATACGGTGCAATGCATGACGTTGTCGTGCGGATGCATCACTTTTGCCTGGAATTTCGTAATTCTTTCTGATTCCTGAATAAATTCTGACATTTAGTTGAATTGGTGAATAGCAATAACTATCATTGCCGTTCCTAGAAAATCAGAACGTTGTCGCGGAGCCTGTCGCGGGGCAGGTTCCCAGGAATCCCATGAAAAAGACTGAATCGGCTGTAGCCAATGCCGGAGGTACCGGCTCGTCCACGATTTATGCCGCCATGTGTGGCGCTGCCCTGATGTCGCCGGGGCTGGCGCTGGCGCAGGGCAGCGCGGCGCCGGGTGCCGTGCACCAGTTGTCGCCCGTGCACGTGCAGGGGCAGGCGGTCAGCGACGGCTATGAAGCCAACGTCGCCTCATCACCCAAGATGACGGCGCCGCTGCTGGACACGCCGCGTTCGGTCACGGTGATCACCGAGCAGTTGATGCGAGATCGCGCCGCGACCTCGCTGATGGACGTGCTGCGCACCGCGCCGGGCATCACCTTCGGGGCCGGCGAAGGCGGCACGCCGACGGGCGACCGGCCGTTCATTCGCGGCTACGAGGCCAGCACCGACATGATGGTCGACGGCATGCGCGACCTGGGCCGGTTCTCGCACGAGACCTTCAACCTGGAATCGGTCGAGATCCTGAAGGGCCCCAGCTCGGCCTATTCCGGCCGCGGTTCGACTGGCGGCAGCATCAACCTGGTCAGCAAGAGCCCGAAGCTGGAAGACTTCGTCGAAGGCTCGGTGGGCGTTGGCACCGACGACAACTGGCGCCTGACCGGCGATGCCAACTGGGCGTTCAGCGAAAGCTCGGCCTTCCGCCTGAACGTGATGAAGCAGGGTGGCGACGTGCCCGGCCGGGACCACGTCGAGACCGACCGCTGGGGCGTGGCGCCGTCGTTTGCCTGGGGCTTGGGCACGCCCACCCAGGTGACGCTCAGCTACTACCACCTGCAGAACGACGACACGCCCGACCTGGGCATTCCGTTCAAGAACGAATCGCGCCCGGGCCGCGTGACGCCGCCCAAGGTCGACCGCGACAACTACTACGGCCTGACCGGCCGCGACTACCGCAAGAACCAGGCCGACATGGGCACGCTGATGGTCGAGCACAAGTTCAGCGACTCGTTGAAACTGCGCAACGGCACGCGCTACAGCGAATCGCGCAACGAATACGTGATGACGCGTCCTTCGTTCGACAATTGCGCGGCCCGCGTCAGCAACCGCCCCAATCCGGCCTATGGCAGGGCGCCGTGCTCGACCGAAGCGCCCGGCCTGCAGATCAGCAAGGCCTTGCGCACGTTGAACCAGACCAACCGGTCGTTCATCAACCAGACCGACCTGTTCGGCGAGTTCGCCACCGGCGCCATCCGCCACAGCTACGCGGCCGGCCTGGAATACAGCACCGAAAAGATCATCAAGCGCGACGGCATTTCCAGCGGCGGCTTTGATCGCACGCTGCTCGATGACCTGTACCGCCCGAATCCGCACCAGGCCTACACCGGCAGCCTGGCGTGGGGCCCCAAGTACGACGCGGCCAAGACCAGCACGCGCGCGGCCTACGTGTTCGACACGATCAAGTTCAGCGAGCAATGGGAAACCAACGTCGGCCTGCGCTACGACAACTACCGCGTGTCCAGCGGCGGCGCGGATCGTACCGATGACATGTGGAACTACCAATTGGGCCTGGTCTACAAGCCGGCGCCCAATGGCAGCATCTACGTGTCGTACGGCACCTCGTCCAACCCGTCCGGCGAAACTGCCGGGCAGTCGGGCGGCGCGGACGGCGCGGCGGGCGGGCGCCTGACCTCGGCTACCGCGGCGCTGGCGCCGGAGAAAAGCCGCAGCATCGAACTGGGCACCAAATGGGACCTGTTCGACGAGCGCCTGTCACTGACCGGCGCGGTGTTCGAGACCCGCAAGACCGATGCACGGTCGGCCGACCCGCTGACGGGCGACATCACCTTGGCGGGCAGCAACCGGGTACGCGGCGTGGAACTGAGCGCGGCGGGTTCCATCACTCGCAAGTGGCAGGTGTGGGCGGGCTACAGCTACATGGACCCGACGGTCACGAACTACACCAGCGGCGGCACGGACTTCAGCGGCAAGCAGATGAAGTTCATCGCGCGCCAGAGTGCGAGCCTGTGGACCACCTACAAGTTCCTGCCTGAACTGACCGTGGGGGCGGGCGCGACCTACACCGGCAAGCGTTATGTTGACGATGCCAACGTGTACCAGCTGCCGTCGTACTGGCGCTACGACGCCATGGCGGCCTACCAGTTCAACAAGAACTTCGGCCTGCAGCTGAATCTGAACAACCTGACCGACGAGACGATCTACGAGGCGTCGCACGTGGGCCTGTTCAGCTATGTGGCGCCCGGCCGGTCGGCCATGCTGACCGCGACGTTCCGCTACAACTGAGCGGACGGCGGCGCCTCAGGGCGCCGCGCGCGGCAGTTCGATGCGCACGCTGAGCCCGCGGGGCGCGGCGTTGCGCGCCGAGATGCGGCCCTTGTGCGCGGCCACCGCGGCGCGCGCGATGCTCAGGCCCAGGCCCGCGCCGCCTTTGGGGGCGGCCGGGCCTGACTGGCTTTGGTAGAACGGCTCGAACAGATAGGCCAATTCCTTTTCCGGCACGCCGGGGCCGCTGTCTTCGATTTCCAGGCAGGCTTCGCCGGCATCGGCCAGGAGGCGCACCTGGATGCTGCCGCCCGCCGGAGTGAAGCGCAGCGCATTGCGCAGCACGTTTTCGATGGCGCTGGCCAGGCTGTCGCGGTCGGCGGTGACCCAGAGCGGCGCCGGGCGCGTCCAGGTGATGCGCTGCTTGCGGTCGCCGGCCTCGAAGCGGGCATCCTGCACCACGTCATCCACCACGTCGGCCAGGTCCCGCTTTTCGGTGGGCGAGGGCAGCGCGCCCATGCGGGCCAGCCGCAGGGTGCTGCCCACCAGCGCATCCAGCCGTTCGCATTCGCGTTCGATGCGGTCCAGCTGCAAGTCCTGGCGTTCGTCCTTGCGGCGCGCCAGTTCCACGCCCAGGCGCAGGCGCGCCAGCGGCGAGCGCAATTCGTGGGCGATGTGGCGCAGCAGTTGTTCGCGAGTATCCACCAGCGCTTGCAGACGGTGGGCCATGGCGTCGAAATCACGTGCCAGCAGGCCCAGTTCGTCTTTGCGTTGCGAGAGCCTGGCGGGAGTGCGGGTATCCAGGCGGCCGGCGGACAGCGTGCGGGCGGCCAGGCGCAATTGGCCCAGCGGCGCGGCCACGTGCCGGGTCAGCGCCCAGCAGAAGGGCGCGGTCACGGCCAGCGCAAACAGCAGCAGCGCCAGCGTCACCGGGGTCAGCCCCAACACCTCCCAGTGCGATGAGTCATACGGCAGGAACAGCATCAGCAGTTCGGTGCGGTCGGGCAGCACGAGCAACTGCGGGTCCCACCACGAGACGCGCAGGGCGGACGGGTCGGCCGGCGTGTCCAGCGCGGCGATCAGGTTCGCGTCATGCGAACCGCGAAAGGCCGTCAGCCAGTCGTGCAGGCGGGTGGGCAGGCGTCGTTTGAGGATGTCCTGGTCTTGGGCGTCGACCACGTAGATCTTCAGCGCCGAATAACGGCTGTCCATCGCTTCGAGCCAGCGGCACAGGCCATCGGCGCCTTCCGCGCGGGCGATCTGGGCGGCGTCGCGGGTCAGGTTGCCGGGGTTCAGGCCGTCCAGCGAATCGACGCGGTACCAGGCTACGGCCGCGGTCAGCATCATGCCGCAGACCATGATGACGGCCATGGCGCCCCAGAAGGTCAGGAAGGCGCGCCAGAAGAGGGAACGGACGGGCAGCCAGGCCATTCAGGCCGTGCCTGCCAGCACATAGCCCAGGCCGCGCAGGTTGCGGATGGCAGGGGCGTCGTCGGCGTGATCCAGCCGCAGCTTCTTGCGCAGGCTGCTGATGTGGGTGTCGATGCTGCGGTCATAACGGTCGGCCGTGCGGCCCAGCGCGTACAGGCTGATCTGTTCGCGCGGCACGACCTGGCCGGGCGCGCGCATCAGCACCTCCAGGATGCGTTGTTCGGCGCCGGTCAGCAGCACTTCCTGCGTGCCCAGCCGGGCGCGGCCGCTGGCGGCATCCAGCGAGAGCGTGCCGACGTTCAGTTCGGCCGTGGGCGCCTCGGGGGTTTCCTCGAAACGGCGCAGCACCGCGCAGATGCGCGCCTTGAGCTCGCGCGGGCTGAAGGGCTTGGCCAGGTAGTCGTCGGCGCCCAGTTCCAGCCCCAGCACGCGGTCGGTTTCGCCGCCGTGCGCGGTGAACATGATGACCGGCCGGCGCGAGCTTTGGCGCAGGCGCCGCAATAGATCCAGGCCATTGCCGTCGGGCAGCATCAGGTCGAGCAGGATCAGGTCATAGCCGTCGTGCAAGGCCAGGGGCAGGCCCTGGGCGCTGCTGTGTGCCAATGTCAGGTCGACGTGGTGGGGGTCGAGATACTCGCGCAGCATCAATGCCAGGTCGACGTCGTCGTCGATCAACAGGATGCGGCGCGTCACCATTTGGGTAGGAATGGACATGCGCTTGGGTTCTGTTGCCGCCGGCAGCATAGCGGGTGTGTGGCTGCCGAAGTGTCAAGAAGTGCGAAGAAGATAAAAGTTGAGGAAAGCGTGTTGCAGCGTTCCAGACCCCTCAATTCTAATATGAGAATAGTTTTCATTAAAAATACGGAGCGGATGGCGGCGCTGCGCACGGGGCGCGGCAGCTGTCCGGGACGGGAGAGTCTGAAACATGAGCAGCATCGATCTGGCCGCGCGGCGCGCATTCGGCCCGCATACCCGCCTGACCGTCGCCTTGTGCGCGGCGGGCCTGGGCATGGGCCAATCGGCCTGGGCGCAATCGGCGGATTCGGCCGCGCCCAAGGTCATGGACACCGTGGTGGTGACGGCCAGCGGTTACGAACAGCAGATCCAGGACGCGCCGGCGTCCATCAGCGTGATCACGCGCCAGGACCTGGAAAAGAAGTTCTATCGCGACGTCACCGATGCGCTGGTCGAGGTGCCCGGCGTGGTGGTGACCGGCGGGGGCGACCGCCAGGACATCAGCCTGCGCGGCATGGGTCCGAAGTACACGCTGATTCTCATCGACGGCAAGCGCCAGAACTCCCGCGAAACCCGCACCAACTCGGATTCGAGCGGCGTGGAAGGCGGCTGGACGCCGCCGATCTCGGCGATCGAACGCATTGAAGTGGTGCGCGGCCCGATGTCGTCGCTGTATGGGTCGGACGCCATGGGCGGGGTGATCAACATCATCACCCGCAAGGTGCCCAGCGAGTGGGGCGGTGAAATCCGCATGGACACCACCATCCAGGAAAGCAGCAAGTCGGGCGACATCTACCAGGGCAACTTCTACCTGGCCGGCCCGATCAAGAACGACCTGCTGGGCCTGCAGATTTACGGCCAGGCAACCCAGCGCGACGAAGACAAGATCGTCGATGGCTACCGCAAGCGCAACGCCACCAACATCACCGCCAAGCTGGCGCTGACGCCGAACCGCGACCACGACATCGTGCTGGAAGCCACGTCCAGCCGTCAGAAGTACGAGAACACCCTGGGCAAGACCGTGGCGCCGTTGCCGCCGGGGCAGGCTTGCGCGCGCACCGGTTGCCCGGCGTCGTCCGAGACCGATTACCGCAGCAGCAAGTGGGCGCTGTCGCACACCGGCCGCTGGGGCTGGGCCGTGTCCGACAGCTATGTGCAGCA
This sequence comes from Achromobacter sp. FW305-C-28, assembly GCF_058783235.1. Taxonomy (NCBI): domain Bacteria; kingdom Pseudomonadati; phylum Pseudomonadota; class Betaproteobacteria; order Burkholderiales; family Alcaligenaceae; genus Achromobacter; species Achromobacter sp. FW305-C-28. The sequence goes on from NZ_JBYSYL010000004.1 coordinate 330,441, forward strand.
GGAAGAGTTCGACAACCGCTCGCGCCAGATGAAGATCAAGAACCTGGACCTGCAGACCAGCTGGTCGCTGCCGCTGGGCTCGCACATGCTGACGCTGGGCGGCAGCTACCTGTCGCAGCGCCTGACCGACCAGACCGGCAACCAGCTGGCCGGCGGCCCCAGCAAGGTGGACCGCTACCAATGGGCCGTGTTCGCCGAAGATGAATGGCGCCTGACCGACAGCTTCGCGCTGACCGGCGGCCTGCGCATGGACCAGGACGAGAACTTCGGCAGCCACTTCAGCCCGCGGCTGTACGGCGTGTGGCACATGGCTGAACGCTGGACCCTGAAGGGCGGCGTGTCCACGGGGTTCCGCGCACCGGACCTGCGCCAGACGGTCGCCGGCTGGGGCCAGGTCAGCCGCGGCGGCAACATGTACGGCAATCCGGACCTGACGCCGGAAAAGTCGGTGACCGAGGAAATCGGCCTGCTGTATGACGATGGCGAAGGCTTCAACGCCGGGCTGACGCTGTTCAACAACAACTTCAAGGACAAGATCACCCGCGTGGCGTGCCCGCTGTCGCAGTGCACCGAGGGGCCGAACCAGTTCGGCGCCAACCCCACGACCTACATGAACGTGGACAAGGCGGTGTCGCGCGGCGTGGAAGCCAGCATGAAGCTGCCGTTGGCGCGTGACTGGTCCGTGACCAGCAGCTACACCTTCACGAAGTCCGAGCAGAAGTCGGGTCAGTACGCCGGCCAGCCGCTGAACCAGCTGCCCAAGCACCTGTTCACCACCACGGTGAACTGGCAGGCGTCGGACGCCCTGGAAGCCTGGGCCCGCGTCAACTACCGCGGCAAGGAAAGCCAGCCGATCACCGGCCCGTCGTCGTCGTCGCTGGTGGCGCCGTCCTACACCTTCATGGACCTGGGCGGTTCGTACGCGGTCAACAAGAAGGTGTCGGTGTACGCCGGTATCTACAACCTGTTCGACAAGCAGGTCGGCTATGACGACTACGGCTACGTGGAAGACGGCCGCCGCTACTGGCTGGGCGTGGGCGTGAAGTTCTAAGCCCTCGGGGAGGGGCAACATCAGCGCGCACCGCCGCCAGGCCGTGCGCGCGCAACATTCAGAGGCAATGATGATGATCAAGCAAGCACAAGCAGGACACGCCGGCCGTTGGCTGGCGCGCTTTGGCGCCGCCCTGGCGCTGGGCGCAGCCAGCGCGGTATGCGCGGCCCAGATCGTGCCGGTCAAGCACGCGCGCGGTGAAACCGCCGTGCCGCAGAACCCCGCCAAGACGGTGGTACTGGACCTGGCGGTGCTGGATACCCTGCACGCGCTGGGCGTGGACGTGACCGGCGTGCCCACGGCTGCCAAGCTGCCGCCGCAATTGAGCCAATACGCCGACAAGCGCTACCTGAAGGTCGGCAGCATGTTCGAGCCGAACTACGAAGTGATCCACGCGGCCGCGCCGCAGGTCATCTTCGTGGCCGGGCGCTCGGCGCCCAAGTACGACGAACTGGCCAAGCTGGCGCCCACGGTCGACCTGACGGCCGACGCCAAGGACCTGGTGGGCAGCGTGGTGCGCAACACCGAGACGCTGGCCGCCATCTACGGCAAACAGGCGTTGGCCAAGGAAAAGCTGGACGCGCTGCGAGCGTCGATCTCGGCGCTGCACGGCAAGGCCGCCAACGCCGGCACGGGCCTGATCGTACTGACCACCGGCGGCAAGATGAGCGCGTACGGCCCGGGCTCGCGCTTTGGCGTGATTCACGATGCCTTCGGCATCGCGCCGGCCGCCAAGGACCTGAGCGTGTCGAACCACGGCCAGGCGATCTCGTTCGAGTTCATCGCCCAGACCGATCCGGACTGGCTGTTCGTGATCGACCGCGACGCGGCCATCGGGCGCGAAGGCACGTCGGCCCAGCGCATGCTGGACAACGACCTGATCCGGCCGACCAAGGCCTGGAAGCATCAGCGCGTGGTCTACCTGAACGGCTACAACTGGTACCTGCTGGGCAGCGCGGGCCTGACGGCGATGCAGCAGAACGTGGACGATATCGCCCGCGCGCTGTCGGCGGCGAAGTAAACGCATGGCGCGCAACACGGGGTCGGGCAGGTGAAGGCTGGCGGGGCCATCAAGGGCTGGGCGGGGCTGGCGGCGTTGCTGCTGTTGCTGCTGGGGCTGTGCGTGGCCAGCATCAGCCTGGGCGCCGGTTCGTTTTCGTTCGCGGCGCTGACCGGCGGGCCGGACGCCGAGCGCGCCTGGCGCCTGCTGCTGGTCAGCCGCGTGCCGCGCACGCTGGCCTTGCTGCTGGCCGGCATGTCGCTGGCGGTGGCCGGGCTGATCATGCAGATGCTGGTGCGCAACCGCTATGTGGAACCGACCACGGCCGGCACCGTCGAGTCGGCCACGCTGGGCATCCTGGTGGTGACCCTGCTGGCGCCGGACACACCGGTCATCGGCAAGATGCTGACGGCCACCGGGTTCGCGCTGGCCGGCACGCTGCTGTTCCTGGCGCTGCTGCGGCGCGTGCCGCTGCGCACGCCGTTCATCGTGCCGCTGATCGGCCTGATCCTGGGCGGCGTGATCCATGCGGTGACGACCTTCGTGGCCTACCGCTACGACCTGTTGCAATCGCTGCATGCCTGGACCACCGGCGATTTTTCCGGCGTGCTGCGCGGCCGCTATGAATTGCTGTGGATCGGCTTCGGCCTGGCCGCGGCGGCCTACCTGGCAGCCGACCGCTACACGGTGGCCGGCATGGGCCGCGAGTTCGCCGCCAACCTGGGCCTGAACCACGCGCGCCTGACGCTGATGGGCTTACTCATCGTGTCGGCGATTTCCGCCGTGGTGGTGGTGACGGCGGGCGGCATTCCGTTCCTGGGCCTGATCGTGCCCAACGCGGTGAGCCTGCTGCTGGGCGACAACATGCGGCGGTCGATTCCGTGGGTGGCGGTGCTGGGCGGCGTGTTCGTGCTGGCCTGCGACATCATCGGCCGGCTGGTGATCCACCCTTATGAAATTCCCTTGGGCACGGTGGTGGGCGTGGTGGGCAGCATTCTGTTCCTGTGCCTGTTGCGCAGCCGCAGGGGGCGCCGTGGCTGATACGGTGCTTCGAACCGCTTTGCGTCTCGTGACCCCGCGTTCGTCGCAGGCGTGGCGCCTGGCCCTGCTGGCCGTGGCGGCCTTGCTGTGCGTGGCCGGCTTCATGACGCTGGGCGCCAACGGCCAGTGGTCGTTCGTGATTCCGTTTCGCGGCGGCAAGCTGGCGGCGATGCTGCTGGTGGCCTACGCGGTGGCGGTGTCGTCGGTGCTGTTCCAGACCATCACGCACAACCGTATCCTGACGCCCGCCATCATGGGCTTCGATTCGCTGTACCTGCTGATCCAGGCGGTAGTGGTGTTTGGCTTCGGCCAAATGGCCGGGGCGGTGAACCATCCCGTGGCGGCCTTCGCGCTGGAAGTGTGTGCCATGACCGTATTCGCCTGCCTGCTGTTTCGCTGGCTGTTCACCGACGCGGTGCGCAGCCTGCACCTGATGATGCTGGTGGGCATCGTGTTCGGCCTGCTGTTTCGCAGCCTGTCCAGCTTCGTGGTGCGCCTGATCGATCCCAATGAATTCCTGGTGCTGCAAGACCGCATGTTCGCCAATTTCAATTCGGTGCGCACGGGCCTGTTGCCGTTCGCCCTGGCGGCCGTGGCGGCAGCGACGCTGCTGGTCTGGCGCATGCGGCGGCGCTACGACGTGCTGGCGCTGGGCCGAGAGATTGCGCTGAACCTGGGCGTGGACTACCGCCGCACGCTGCTGTTGACGCTGGCCGCGATTGCCGTGCTGGTGTCGGTATCCACGGCTTTGGTGGGACCGGTCACGTTCTTCGGCCTGCTGGTCAGCAACCTGGCCTATCAGGCCATGGGGTCGGACAAGCACCGCTACACCGTGCCGGCCGCGGTGCTGCTGAGCGTGATCTTCCTGGTGGGCGGCCAGACGTTGCTGGAACGGGTGCTGGGCTTGAGCACGACCGTCAGCGTGGTGATTGAATTCGTGGGCGGAGTGATGTTCCTGGCCCTGATCTTGCGCAGGGGACGCCAATGATCGATATCCAGCAAGTCAGCAAGCAATACGACGACACCGTGGTGGTGGACCAGGTGACGCTGGCGCTGCCTGCCGGCGGCGTGACCGCCATCATCGGCCCCAACGGCGCGGGCAAATCGACCTTGCTGTCGATGATCAGCCGCCTGTTGCCGATGTCGGCCGGGCAGATCCAGGTCGATGGCCTGGACGTCACCCGCACCGACAGCCGCGAACTGGCGCGGCGCCTGTCCATCCTGCGGCAGAACAACCACTTGCCGCTGCGGCTGACCGTGAGCGACCTGGTGGCGTTCGGCCGTTATCCGCACACCGGCGGGCGCCTGACGCTGGACGACAAGGCGCACATCGACCGCGCCATCGACTACCTGAACCTGGCGCCACTGGCGGACCGTTACCTGGACCAGTTGTCGGGCGGCCAGCGCCAGCGCGCCTTCGTGGCGATGGTGCTGTGCCAGGACACCCGCTACGTGCTGCTGGACGAACCGCTGAACAGCCTGGACATGAAGCACGCCGTCGCCATGATGGGCACGCTGCGGCGCGCGGCCGACGAGCTGGGCAAGACCGTGGTGCTGGTGCTGCACGACATCAATTTCGCCTCGGCCTACGCGGACCGCATCGTGGCAATGAAGGCCGGCAGGGTGGCGCACTACGGACCGCCGGCCGAACTGATCCGGTCCGAGGTGCTGGGCGCCTTGTATGAACTGCCGATCGACGTGCACGAGATCGGCGGCAAGCGCATCTGCGTGTATTACCGCTGAATGGTCGTCATGGCGGCGGCGACACACGCGCCGCCGCCATGACGCCGCGGCTTAGTGGGTCAGGTCCACCGCGTAGCGCGAGAGCTGCGTCACCGGGTCGGGCGTGGCGTCGTAGACCGACACGTTGCTGACGCCGTGCGCGTTGGCCAACGCCAGCGTGCCGGGCACCGACGAGAACACCACGGGGCCGGCCTGCGCGGCCAGCGGCTTGAAGCCCCAGCTGCGGGCCAGGCCATAGGTGGCCAGGTCCAGCACGGGGTGCTTCTTGATGTAGCTGATCAGCACGTCACGGCTGGCGTCCGGCGCTTGCAGCACGATGTCGCCCTTGCCGCCCGCCAGGCCCGGGAAGTCGCCGCCACCGCTGGCGCGGTAGTTGTTGGTGACGACCAGGAACTGCGCCGCCGGATCCAGCGGTACCCCTTGATACGTCAGCCCCGTGATGCGCGAGCCCTTGGGCTGCGTCACGTCGATCTGGTAGCGCAGCGCATTGCCTTCGGCGTACAGCACATCGAAATTGAAGGTCGGGAAACTAGTGTCGACCAGATCCTGCGGCGCGACCTGGGCGGGATCGATTCGCTTGAACTGTTCGGCGGTCTTCTCCAGCCACTGGCGCACGATGTTGCCGCTGACTCGCACCACCTGCAAGGTGTTGGGATACAGGTACAGGTCGGCGGCGTTGTTGATGGCGATGTTGCCTTGCTGCACGAAAGTGAAGTCGCCCGGCCCGTTGCGCCCGCCCTTGAACGGCGCGGCCGCCGACAGGATCGGCAGGGCGCCATAGGCGGGGTTGTTGCGAGCGATGTAGTCCTTCAGGTAGTCGATCTGCGCCATGTTCACGACTTGCAGCGCCGACACGTCGCCCGTCAACGCGTAGTAAGTGGCCATGTCGAACTGGCTCTGGCCGATGGGCGTCTTGACGTAGGCGATGGTGGCCGCGTGTTCCGCCTGCACCAGTTGTTGCGTGGCGCTGTCGGACTCGACGTAGGTGGCCGGGGTGTTGCCGCTTTGCGCGGTCAGGCGGGTGGAAATGCGCTGCACCTGGGTGGCGTCCTTCTGCACCTTCCAGCCCTTGTCATAGGCCAGCTTCAGCTTGATCTGGCCCAGGTTGTTGCCCCATTGGCCGGCCTGCACCGCCGGCACGCCGTTGATCAGGCCTTTTTCCAGGTCGATGCCCGGCTGCCCCGCGAATTGCGACTTGGGATTGGTGTCGGGAAACAGCAGATGCTGGTGGCCCGTGATCAGGGCGTCGATGCCCGCGACCTGGCTCAGGTAGCCGGCGCCGTTTTCCATCGACGGGCTGTAGGGCGTGGTCATGTCGATGCCGCCATGCGCCAGCGCCACGATCAGGTCGGCGCCCGCCGCCCGCATTTCCGGCACGTAGCGCGCGGCGGTTTCCTTCCAGCCGGCAACCGTGACGTGGCCTTCCAGGTTGGCCTTGTCCCACTGCATGATGGGCGGCGGCGCAAAGCCGATCACACCCACCTTGAGCGACACGTCGATGCGCTTGCCGGCGGGGTCGGTGGCTTTGAAGGTCTTGGCCAGCAGCGTCCAGGGCTTGAAGATGGGTTGCTGCGTGGCGGCCGACACGACGTTGGCCGACACGAACGGGAAGCCCGGCGCGGCGCATTCCTTGGCGCCGCCCGGGTTGGTCTGGGCGGTGCCCTTGGTGATGCCCGCCAGGCCGAAGTCGACGTTGGTGACTTGCGACAGGAAGGGCAGGCCGTAGTTGAATTCGTGGTTGCCCATCGTGGCCGCGTCGTAGGCCAGCAGCTTCATCTGCTTGTAGATGGCCAGCATGCCCGAGCACTGCACCGGCGCGACCAGCGCCTGGTAGTCGGACAGGGCGGTGCCCTGGATGGTGTCGCCGTTGTCGAACAGCAGCGTGTTCGGGTTCTGCTTGCGGGCGTTGGCGATCAGCGTCGCAGTGCGGTCCACGCCGTAGCTCTTGTCTTCGGCCAGCTTGTAGTAGTCGTAGCCCAGCACGTTGGCGTGCAGGTCGGTGGTGCCCAGGATGGCCACGTCCAGCGTCGCGCCCTGGGGCACGGAGACCGCGGGCGGGGGGGCGTCGTCGTCATCGTCGTCACTGCCGCCACAGGCGGCCAGGCCAGCCAGCAGCGTGGCGCTGGCGGTCACTGCAAAGATCCTTCGGATGGGGTGCTTCACCGTCGTTCCTTTTGTGTCGGGAGAAGCAAAATTCTGGGGACGGGGTGTGACTCGGGCATGACATTCAGCCCGCCGACAGCGTCGCGCCCGCGTGCCATGCACCAGCTGAAAAGCATCTGAATTAGACGGGCGTCTTATTTATCGTGGCCTGCCGGCAACGAAACGATAAAACGATTGCGACCGATTCTCATTGTCAAGAGAATGGCGAATCCTGTGATTTCAAACGACTTCAGAAAGACCTCGCTGGCCATGCACGCCCCTCGCTCCCTCTCTGCCGCCTTGCTTGCCCTGGCGCCCCTGGCCGCCTCGGCCCCCGCCCACGGCCAAAGCGCCGCACCCACCGCCACCTTGCCCGCCATCAGCGTCACGGGGCAGGCGGATCCCGAACAGAGCTACAACCCGCCGGCGTCTACCAGCGCCACCAAGATCGACGCGCCGCTGCGCGACATTCCGCAGACGGTGAACGTGGTGCCGGCGCAGGTGCTGCGCGACCAGCATGCGATGTCGGTGCAGGACGCCCTGAAGAACGTGCCGGGCGTCAGCTTTTCCACCGGCGACGGCCAGCGCGACCAGGTGTCGATTCGCGGTTTCACCGCCATCGCCGACCAGTTCGTCGATGGCTTTCGCGACGACGCGCTGTACTACCGTGACCTGTCCAACGTCGAGCGCATCGACGTGATCAAGGGCCCGGCGGCGGTGCTGTACGGCCGCGGCTCGTCGGGCGGCCTGATCAATCGCGTCACCAAGAAGCCGGGCGAAGACATCTCGCAGGTGGGGCTGAGCTACGGCTCGTGGAACGACCGCCGGCTGGACGTGGACCTGGGCCGTTCAAACGAAAGCGGCAGCATGTCGTGGCGCCTGACCGGCGCCGTGGAAAAGGGCGACAGCTATCGCGACAAGCAGTTCATCGACCGCAAGGCCATCGCGCCGTCGGCCCAGTTCAAGCTGGGCGAAAGCACCACCTACCTGATTCAGACCGAATTCCTGGAAGACCGTCGCCTGACCGACTTCGGCATTCCGGCCTATCACGGCCGCCCGGTGGACGTGGACCCGTCCACCTACTACGGCGCCGAGAACGCCCGCGACACCGACTACACCCAGACCCGCGTGCAGTCGTATGCCGGCACGCTGACGCACCGCTTCAACGACAACTGGTCGTTGCGCAACGCCACCCGCTACTACCACTACACGCTGAACCGCAACAACACGCTGCCGGGCACGGTCAACGAGGCGGCGCAGACGGTGTCGCTGACCCACGGCAACGTGCTGCGCGACGAACACGGCTGGACCAACCAGACCGAGCTGATGCAGCGCGTGCAGTGGGGTTCGGTGCGCCACGACATTCTGTACGGCATCGAAGTGGGCCAGCAGAACAAGGACCTGGTGAACTATTCGGCCGCCAACGTCGCCACGGTGAACCTGTTCGACCCGCAATTGCCCACCTTGCAGCGCCAGGTGAAGGGCGCGCCGGGGTCCGACAGCCTGGGCCGCTTCAACACGCTGGGCCTGTACGTGCAGGACATGGTGTCGCTGGGTGAATATTGGAAGGTGCTGGGCGGCGTGCGCCACGACCGCTTCGAGCAGAAGACCGAAGACCGACGCACGGGCCAGAACCTGTCGCGCACGGATTCCAACCTGAGCCCGCGCCTGGGCCTGGTGTTCCAGCCGGACTCCGTGCAGTCCTACTACGTGTCGTGGAGCCGTTCGTACCAGCCGTCGGGCGAAGCCTTTGCGCTGGCCGCCAACAACGTCGACCTGGCGCCGGAAAAGACCACCAACTATGAAGTCGGCGCCAAGTACGACTTCCTGGATGGCAAGCTGTCGACCACCGTGTCCGTGTTCCGCCTGGAGCGCACCGACATCAAAGTCACCAACCCCGTGACCAACACGCTGGTGCCGGTGGGCACGCAGCGTACCGATGGCGCTGAATGGACGCTGTCGGGCGACTTGTCCAACGGCTGGCGCGCGATGCTGGGCTACGCCTACCTGGATGCCCGCGTGACGCAGTCGGTGGCCCGTGACGCCGGCAAGGATGTCGAAGGCAAGCGCGCCACCCTGACGCCGCGCCATGCTGGCAACGTCTGGGTGACCAAGGACCTGGGCGATGGCTTTGGCGTGGGCGCCGGCTTGAACCTGGTGGGCGCGCGCTTTGCCAACCCGGGCAATACGGTCACCCTGCCGGGCTACGTGACTGCGGACGCCGCAGCGTGGTGGCGCCAGGGACCGTATTCGGTGCAGCTGAATATGTACAACCTGTTTGACGCCGGTTATATCGTGTCGGCGCACGGCAGCAGCCCGAACTTGAACATGCCCGGCGCGCCGCGCAATGCGATGCTGAGTTTGCAGTATCGGATGTAGGAAGGGCCTCGGCGCCTGCATGATCGCCCGCCGGTCATGCGGGCGTGTGTGTCGTCTGGGTGCCGTCTGCGTGCCGTCTGCGGCGGGCTGGGCAATGGCGTGGGCAGGCTGCCGTTGGCGCCTTAGCGCAGCGGCGATTCCCGCGTCAGGCTGTCCGTTTCCAGTGCGGCCAGCGCATCCAGGAAACGCCAGGCGAACGAGCCCGGGCCGTCAGCCAGCGCCCCAGCACGGCGGCCAGCGATGCCGAAGCAGGACAGCGCCGCCACGGCCGCCGTGTAGGCGTCTTTCTTCGATACCGCCACGAACGCGCCGACTACTGCGGTCAGCGCGCACCCCGTGGCGGTGACCTGCGGCATCCATGGCGAACCGCCGGTGACGCGGACTTCTCGCGTGCCATCCGTCACGAAATCAACTTCTCCCGTTACCGCGACCACGGTCTGTTGCGCGCGCGCCAGGTCACGCGCCGCTTGCTCGGCCAGCTGCACCGGGTCGCGCGCGTCCACGCCCTTGCTGGCGCTTTGGCCGCCGGCCAGCGCGATGATCTCCGACGCGTTGCCGCGGATCACCGCCGGACGCAGGGCCAGCAGCCGCTGCACCGCGTCGCGGCGGAATGCCGTGGCATGGTGGGCCACCGGGTCCAGCACCCAGGGCGTGCCGGCATCCGACGCCGCCGCCGCGGTCTTGAGCATGCTTTCCAGCCAGGGGGCCGACAGGGTGCCGATATTGATCACGACCGCGCCGCTGATGCGGGCAAATTCCGGGGCTTCTTCCACCGCGTGCACCATCGCGGGCGACGCGCCGATGGCCAAGAGCGTGTTGGCCGCCGTGTTCATGGACACGAAGTTGGTCAGGCACTGCACCAGCGGCGCGTCGCGTCGCACGGCGGCGTAGAGGTCTTGCGAGGCCTGGGCCAATGGGGAAGGGGCGGATTGCGTCATGCCGGCGGGTCCTTGCGTAAGAGAAGGACTGGGCAGGAAGGGCGGGGATGCGTCGCGCCGGGCTTCGGGCGCGCTTGCGTGGCCGCACCATCCCTACGCCAGTATTGTCTGGATCAGGTTCAACGGGTCTACGCGCCGCTGGGGTTGGCGTTTGAACGCCGGCCCCGCTATCGGATTCTCAGCTTCTTGCCGAAGCTCCCCGGGTGGATGGGGGTATGTTCGGAGGGGGCGGGGGGATTGTCAAGAGGCGTCCAGAAGGCCGCGCCGCGTCTGACGGCGGGAGCGTACTCGGGGCATTGCGGGCATTTCGCATGGATAAATGGCTGCACTGGCGGCATGCCGTGGCGGACATCCGACCTACGCTGGTTCGTTTCAGGAGACGGACATCAACGGTCGGCTGTTTTGCCTGGCTTTCGTGGCGGGGGCGGGAGGGGTGCAGTTGCTGCCTGCGCTGCCTGGCGTGGCAGCGTATGCGGCGGCGACGGGGGCTTGCCTCGTGGCGCTGGTGGCCTGGCGGCGTTGGCCGGGGCGTGCCATCGGGCTTTGCGCGGCCGCGTCTATCGGCCTGTGCCTGGGCGCCATCAACGCCGCCGCGCAAGCGCAACTGCGGCTGGACGATGCCTTGGCCGATGAACACCAGAACGAAGTCGCACGGCTGGTGTTGCGGGTGGCGGAACTGCCCGATGGCGATGCGCGCGGGCAGCGTTTTGTCGGCGAGCAGGTGGCGCCCGTTCGCAACGGCATGCCGTCCCGCATCCTGGTGTCGTGGCTGTCGCCGCCCGGTGGGCAGGCGAGCCAACCCTTGCTGATGCCCGGCCAGGTATGGCGCATGGCGCTGGTGTTGCGTCGGCCCAGCGGCTTGCTCAACCCGGACGCACCCGACACCGAAGCGCGGATGTTCGCGCGCGGCTTGCGGGCGACGGGCACCGTGCGGGGGCAACCCCGCTTGCTGGACGACCAACCTTGGGCCTCGCCGGGCATTGCCATCGAACGCGCCCGCCATCATGTGCGGGAAGGGCTGCGCCAAGCGCTGGGCGACCACCGCTATGCGCCGGTGCTGATCGCGTTGGCGATTGGCGACCAGGCCGGCGTGGCGCGCGAGGACTGGCGCCTTTTCAATCGCAGCGGCATCACGCATCTGGTGTCGATCAGCGGCATGCATGTGACGTCGATTGCCGGTATTGCAGGGCTGCTGTTGGCCGCGTGCTGGCGGCGCGCGCGGTGGCGCGGGACCGGCCTGGCTGAATTCATGCCGTCGCGCATCGTGGGCGGCGCCGCGGCGGCGGTGGTGGCCTTGTGCTATTGCCTGATCGCGGGGTGGGGCGTGCCCGCGCGGCGAACGTTCTTCATGTTGTCGGTGGTGCTGGCCGCGACGGTGTCGCGGCTGAGGATGTCTGCCGGACGCATCCTGGCCTGCGCGGCGGCCGCGGTCGTGGCGCTGGACCCGTGGGCGCCGATGTCGGTGGGGTTCTGGCTGTCGTTCGGCGCGGTGGCGATTCTGCTGCGCGTGGTGGATGCGCCGCGCGACGCGGACGCAGGCTGGCGCAAGCGCTGGGCGACGGCGCTGGGGCAGGCGACCCGTTTGCAGCTGGTGGTGACGCTGGGGTTGACGCCGCTCTTGGCGTATCTGGTGCATCAGGTGTCTCTCGGTTCACCGTTGGCCAATGCGGTGGCGATTCCGGCTGTGACGTTTTTCGTGACGCCATTGGCGCTGCTGTGCGCGGCCTTGTCGGTGACCCCGGGGTTGGCGGCGGCCGCGGCGTTGGCGGGCCAGGCGGGGCTGTACGTATTCGACCTGATGATGATCGTGGTGGCGTGGGTGGGCAACGCGCGCTGGGCCAGTTTTTCGGTGGCGGCGGCGCCCTGGCCCTGGCTGGCGTGGGCGGTGGCGGGCATGGTCTGGGCGTTGCAGGCGCCAGGTTGGCCAGCGCGGCGCTTGGGGTGGCTGTGCATGGCGCCGCTGCTGTGCTGGCGGCCGGATCGGCCCGAGCCGGGGTATTGGCGCATCAGCGCGATGGATATCGGGCAGGCCAGTGCGATCCTGGTGGAAACGGCCAGCCAGGCGTTGTTGTTCGATGCCGGGCCGCGCAGTTTCAGCGGCAGTGACGCGGGCGAACGGGTGATCGCGCCGTTTCTGCAGGCGCGCGGCATAGGTGAACTGGATGTGCTGGTGCTGTCGCACGCGGACACGGACCATGTGGGCGGTACGCGGTCGGTGCTGGCGGCGGTGCCGGTGGCGCGCAGCTATGCGTCTTTTGACCTGATGGCGTTTCTGCGGCGCGATGCGCGCTTGTGGCCGGATGGCGCGGGCGCGGGTTTACCGACGCCGCCGCCCGGCGAGGTGCTGGGCTGCGCGCGTGACGTGGGCTGGGAAGTCGACGGCGTCACGTTCACCTTCCTGCACCCGGCGCGCGGCACGAGCGGGCGGGTCGAGGACCGCAATGCCGATAGCTGCGTGCTGCGCGTCGAGGGCGTCGAGCACGCGCTGTTGCTGACGGGCGATATCGGCGTGGCGCAAGAAAGGGAATTGGTCGCGCAGGGCCTGGCCCCGGCGGATATCGTCATGGCGCCGCACCATGGTTCGGCTTCGTCGTCCAGTCGGGAACTGGTTGCGGCGTCCGACGCCGCGCATGTGATTGCGCAGGCCGGGTATCTGAATCGTTTCCGGCATCCGGCGCGGGCGGTGGAGCTGCGCTGGACGCGTGCGGGGGCGGTGTTCTGGCGCAGTGATCGGGATGGCGCGGTGATGGCGCGATCCCGGGCGGGGGCGTTGGATGTGTGGGCGCAGCGGGACGTGGGGCGGCGTTATTGGCATGGCCGTTGATGCGCGTCGAATCTGTCGCCCGACGTTCAGTCTTGATGCATCAGCGTCGATGCATTAACCCCAATGCATCCGCCCAGATGCATCAACCATCCCCGCATCAACGCCGATCCACAATCACCGTATCCCGAATCGCCCGGAACGTCGCCAATGCATCGGGCATGGCGTCGCGCGTGGTGGCGCAGGCCAGGCGGATGCGGCCTTCGGGGCGGACCCAGTCGGCGATGTACTGGCGGGTGTCTTCATGGCCCGGACCGGCCCCCGGTGCAACGATGTAGTCGATGCCGCGCCGGCCGGGCTGATCGAAGACGTCGAGTTGTTCGATGGTGCCGCGCAGCTTGCGCTGCTGGCTTGTCGCGGCGGCGATCAGGGCGTCATAGGCCTGCGCGCCCTGGGGGGGCTTGGCCGTGGCGGCGCCGGCCGCCGTGGCCGTGAATCCTGCCCGGCACAGGAATTTGGCGCCGGGCGCCACGGGCGGAAAGCCCTCGGGGGCGGAAATCTCGATCAGGGCGGCGTAGCGGCCCGACTCGCGCGCCGCGCCGATCTGAAATGGGGCGGATACGGTTGCCCCAAAGCCGGTGGCCGGGTCGACGTAGCGCCTGGGCGCGGCGGCCGGGGGCGCGGGATCGGCGTCTTCCATCTGGAAGCGCACCGGCAAGGTGAGCGAGGTTTTCTCTTGCGTCATGTCCGCGGAAAACACGGGCAGCGGCGCGGCGCGGCGGACCATGGCGATCGTGGCCTTGTCGACCGCTTCGTAGCCTGACGAGCGTGCGATGGCGACGTCGTAGATGGCGCCGTTGCGCAGTACCGTGATGTTCAGCGACAGCGCCAGGCTGCCGCTGATGTGCTCGGCTTCGCGCGGGTAATCCAGGCGGGAGATCAAGCGCCGCTGCACCGCTTTGCTCCATTCGGCCTGGTTGGCAGGCGCGGCCGCCAGGGTCGGGGCAGGGTGGGCCAGTGTGATGGCAAGGATCATGGCAACGCGGGATGCGAGGGTGCGCCAGCGCATAGAGAGTTCTCCGGGTGGGCGTGGGCGATGCCGCCCGAGCGTTGTTGCGAGCATACCCGAGGGGACGCGGGAGGCTGGGCGAGTCGAAGGCTCCATCGCTTGCGGGCATGCCGGTTGTGCCACTGCTTGCGGGCACAGCCGGTTGCGCCACCTCTTACGCAAGCGCCTACGCAAACGCCGCCTGCACCGCCGCGAACGCCGCCGCCACCAAGGGGTCTTCCCGCCGCGACGCCAGGGTGATGAAGGCCAGTTCCGCCTGGATCGCCAGGCCCGGCGCCAGCACCAGGCCATGCGCCTGCGATTCGCGCAGCGCGATGGAATCGCGCGCCAGTGTCAGGCCGACGCCCGAGCGCACCAGGTCCAGCATCGAGGCTTCCTGGTCGACTTCGGCCACCGTATTGGGCGTGACGTCCAGTTCGCCAAATTTTCCGGCCAACAGGCGATGGTGCACGGAGTCGGGCGGCGTCCAGATCCACGGCAAGGCGGCGATTTCACGCCAACCGCGCCCCGCCACCTGCGCGCCCCAGCCCTTGGGCGCCACGACGTAATACGAGAACGCCGCCAGTGGCAGCGCGTGCAGGGCCGGTTGGCCGCGGGTATCTTCTTGCGGCCCCAGGAAAAAGCCCACGTCCAGCTCGCCCGTGCGCACCTGCCGCCCGACGGAACCGGACATGCCGTGGCGCAGGGTGGGGCGGATCTTCGGATAGTGTTCGACCAGGTATTGCAGCGTGGCGCCCAGGCGGAGGAATTCGGGGTCCAGGATGGTGCCCAGGCGCAGTTCGCCCTGCACCGTCGTGCGCAGCGCGCCAATGGCGCGTTCGAAGTCGTCCAGCGCGTCCAGCACCCGCTGGGCCGAAGGCAGCAGCGCGCGGCCGTCGGCATTGGGCGCCAGGCCCTGGGCGGTGCGGGTGAACAGCGGCAGGTCCAGCGCTTCCTGGAAGCTCTTGAGCTGCAGGCTCAGCGCGGGTTGGGTCAGGTGCAGGTGTTCGGCCGCGCGGGTCAGGTTGCCCACGCGCGCCACGGCGGCGAAGGTGCGGATGTGCTTGAGGTCCATGGGGCGGGTCCGGCGACGATGCCCAAGCGGGGCGATACCCATTATTAAAGAGGCTTATAAAGCGCTTTTCAACAATTCATTGGACAGCCCCCGTGGGCTGCGCGACAGTGGCGCAGCCACTACACACCTAAAAGAAGAAGCGCCAATGGAGACATACGACTACATCATCGTGGGGGCGGGGTCGGCCGGCTGCGTGCTGGCCAACCGGCTGAGCCGGAACCCGGCCACGCGCGTGCTGCTGCTGGAAGCCGGCGGCCGCGACAACTATCACTGGATCCACATTCCGGTCGGTTACCTCTACTGCATCGGCAACCCCCGCACCGACTGGATGTACCGCACCGGCGCCGAGCCGGGCCTGGGCGGGCGGTCGCTGATCTATCCGCGCGGCCGGGTGCTGGGCGGGTGCTCGTCCATCAACGGCATGATCTACATGCGCGGCCAGCGGCAGGACTACGACGAGTGGGCCGACATCGCGGGCGACCCGTCGTGGCGCTGGGACGAAGTGCTGCCAGTATTCAAGCGCAGCGAAGACCACTATCGCGGCGCGGACGATTGCCATGGCGCGGGCGGCGAATGGCGGGTCGAGGCACAGCGCTTGCGTTGGGACATCCTGGATGCGTTTGCCGACGCGGCCCAGCAGGAAGGCATTCCGCGGGTGCAGGATTTCAACCGTGGCGACAATTTCGGCGTGGGTTATTTCGATGTGAACCAGCGCCGCGGCTGGCGCTGGAATACGGCCAAGGCGTTCTTGCGGCCGGTGCGCCAGCGCCCCAATCTGCACGTGATGACGGGCGCGCATGCCGAACAGTTGCTGTTCGCCGGCACGCGCTGCGTGGGCGTGCAACTGCGTCGTGAAGGCCAATCCATCAGCGTGCGCGCCACGCGGGAAGTGGTGCTGGCAGCGGGCGCGGTCAACACGCCGCAATTGCTGGAACTGTCGGGCATTGGCGAACCGGCGCGCCTGCGCGAAAGCGGCATCACGCTGCGCCACGCCTTGCCGGGCGTGGGCGAGAACCTGCAAGACCACTTGCAATTGCGCGTCATCCTGAAGGTGCGAGGCGTGAAGACGCTGAACCGCATCGCGTCGACCTGGTGGGGCAAGGCGGGCATCGGCCTGGAATACCTGCTGAACCGCAGCGGGCCGATGAGCATGGCGCCGTCGCAGCTGGGGGCGTTTGCCAAGTCGGACCCGGGCCAGGCACGCGCCAACGTGGAATTCCATGTGCAGCCCTTGTCGCTGGGCGCTTTCGGCGAACCGCTGCACGGCTTCGATGCCTTCACGGCCAGCGTCTGCAACCTGCGGCCGGTGTCGCGCGGGAGCGTGCATGCGCAGGGGCCCGACGGCGCGCAGCCGCCGGTGATCACGCCGAACTACCTGCGCGAGGAACAGGACCTGAAGGTGGCGGCGGATGCCATTCGCCTGGTGCGCCGGATCAGTGCGGCGCCCGCGTTGCAACGCTATCAACCCGAGGAATGGCTGCCCGGCCCGTCGTACCAGACCGAGGCCGAGCTGCGCGAAGCGGCCGGCAAGATCGGCACGACGATCTTTCACCCGGTGGGCACCTGCGCCATGGGCCGCAAGGCGGATGATGGCGCCGTGGTGGATGCGCGGCTGCGGGTGCACGGCTTGCAGGGCCTGCGCGTGGCGGATGCGTCGATCATGCCGACCATCACGTCGGGCAACACCAATTCCCCGACGATCATGATTGCCGAACGGGCCGCGCAGATGATCGCGGAAGATGCCGCCGCATAGCCGGGCGGCGTAACCGGAACGCTTGCGCGGTTCGGCCCGCGCAAGCGCCGCCGGGGCGACAGAATCAGCGCAGCGAACGGTACATATCCTGGCGCTGCGGGTGCGTCAGGATCACTTGCCACAGCTGCCCTTCGCGCGACCGGAAAAAGCCCGCGCAACACATCAGGTAGTACTGCCACATGCGGTAAAAGCGCGTGCCGTAGCGTTCCTGCAGTTGCGGCCAGGCGCGTTGGAAGCGGTCCCACCAGGCCATCAGCGTGCGGTCGTAGTCGGCGCCGAAGTTGTGCCAGTCTTCGACGATGAAACGGCCTTCGACGGCGGTGGCGATCTCGCGCGCCGACGGCAGCTTGCCATTGGGGAAGACGTAGCGGTCGATCCAGGGATCGGTGCTCTGGCTGGTCGAGGCGATGCCGATGGTATGCAAGAGGAAGATGCCGCCGGGCGCCATCAGCCGCTGCACGTGGGTGAAGTAGGTGTCGTAGTTCTTGGGCCCGACGTGTTCGAACATACCCACCGACACGACCTTGTCGAAGCTGCCTTGCAGATCGCGGTAGTCTTGCAGCAGCAGTTCAACCGGCAGGCCGCGCACGCGTTCCTGGGCCAGCGCCAGCTGTTCCTTGGATACGGTCACGCCCGTGACCTTGACGCCGTAGCGCTCGGCCGCGAACTTGGCCAGGCCGCCCCAGCCGCAGCCGATGTCCAGCAGCGTTTCGCCGGGCTTGAGCTGCAGCTTGCGGCAGATCATGTCCAGCTTGGCTTCCTGCGCGTCTTCCAGCGTTTCGGCGTTTTCCCAGAAGGCGCAGGAATAGATCATGCGGCTGTCGAGCATGGCTTCGAAGACGTCGTTGCCGGCGTCGTAGTGCTGCTCGCCCACTTCGAAGGCGCGGCTCTTTGATTGCAGGTTGAACAGTTTGTGGCGCAGGTGTTCGGCGATGAGCTTGACGCGGGCCAGGCCGAGCGCGGCGGACCCCATGTCGGCGCGCAAGAGGCGGGTGAAGAGCTCGTCGAGTTGTTCGCAATCCCATTCGCCGTCCATGTACGACTCGCCCAGGCCCAGCGACCAGCTGGCGAAGACGCGTTCGTACATATGCTTGTCATGAACCTGGATGTCCCAGGGGCGCGACCCGTTGATCTGGACGTCCGCTCGCGCCAGTACGTCCTGCAGTACCTTGGGCGGCTCAGGCGGGGCGGTTTCGGTGTGTTGAGTGCTTAGCTGAGATGACGGACTGCTTTGTTGCATAGTGACTCCAAATCAATTCGGGAATGACTGATGTGGCAATGCTCGAAGCGCATAACTCTCGCCGGACCGGCGCCGGGAATCCAATTTAATGATTGAATCGTGCCGATAGGCAATCTAATTTCAGCGGGCCGTCAGCGCCGCGGACTCGCGGTCGCCGAACCGGGACCCGCCAATCTTAACCAACGTATGCTGCTGCGCAAGGCCCAGACGCATCCTGCCAGCAACAAGGCGGCGGCACCGATAAAAACCATGGAGGCGATGGTGTCGTTCAAGGCGATGGCGGCGTCGTAGCGGTGGCGCGACAGATAGTCCAGCAGGCCGAACAGCGCCAGCGCCAGGATCACCAGCAACCAGGGTTTGCGCGGCAGCGGGGGCAGGGCGGGGTGCCGCGCCTTGAACGCGCGAATGCTGCGCCGCAACCACCACAGCGCCGCCACGGCGGGGATGGCCAGGGCGTAGCGGGCGATGATCACGACGCCGAAGATGTCGCCGTCGGCCGTGAGTGCCAGCAGCCAGGGCGGTAGCAGGATCAGCGCCAGCAGCCAGGCCAGCAGCAGTTGCGTGCGGGTGCCTGGGCGGGCCAGCTTTCCCACGACGAGGCCCAGCACCAGTACGCCGAACAGCACGGCAATGAAGATCAGGGCCGGGGCGACATAGTCGCCATTGAGCATGTATCCGCCGGGCATGGCGTGAGGGGTTCCTGAAGACCGGGATAGGGCAACGGCGTGATTCTAGCGCCGCTACACTGGCAGGCTTGCCGGCAGGCCCGATTTGCCCGCCGCGTTCATGTCAGTCCTGTTTCAAGGAGATCGCCCCATGGCCACGCGCATCCACCTGTTCGGCGCCTCCGGCAGCGGCACCACCACGCTGGGGGCGGCCCTGGGCGAACGGCTTGGCATCCCGCACCTGGAAGCCGACGACTACTACTGGCTGCCGACCGATCCGCCCTTTACCGACAAGTATCCCAAGGCCGAGCGGTGGCGCCGCATTCGCGAGCGCTTGCAGGGGCACGACGACTGGGTGCTGAGCGGCGGCTCGGTCTACAACTGGGGCCCGGGCCTGATTCCGGAATTCACGCTGGCGGTGTTCCTGCGCCTGCCGCCGGACGAGCGCATGGCGCGTTTGCGCCGGCGCGAGGCCGAGC
Source organism: Achromobacter sp. FW305-C-28 (assembly GCF_058783235.1). Taxonomy (NCBI): domain Bacteria; kingdom Pseudomonadati; phylum Pseudomonadota; class Betaproteobacteria; order Burkholderiales; family Alcaligenaceae; genus Achromobacter; species Achromobacter sp. FW305-C-28. Next base: position 349,756 of record NZ_JBYSYL010000004.1, read on the forward strand.
GCTATGGCGCACAGCTGGACAGCGATGCGGCCATCCAGGAAAAAAGCCGCAAGTTCCTGGCCTGGGCGGCCAGCTATGACACGGCGACCGAGGGCACCCGCACGCCCGCCCAGCATCGGCAGTGGATGAGCTCGCTGCATTGCCCGGTCCTGACGCTGGACGCGCGCGCCAGCGTGGCGGACCTGGTGGATCAGGTGCTGGCGACGATCCGATAAGATACCGGCCATGCGCGACGCCGCCATTTGGGCGGACGCCGGCCATTTGGAGCACTACGATGTCGGACGCAAGCCTGGAACCCCGTTTGGAATTCGTCACCTGCGCCAGCCCCGCGGGCCTGCACCGCATGGCGTACTGGGAGTGGGGTGATCCGGCCAATGACCAGGTGGTGGTCTGCGTGCACGGCCTGACGCGCAGCGGCCGCGACTTCGATACCCTGGCGCGCCGGCTGGCTGGCCGCTACCGCGTGGTCTGCCCCGACGTGGCGGGGCGGGGCCGTTCCGATTGGCTGGTGAACCCGGCGTTCTATACCGTGCCGCAGTACGTGTCCGACATGGTGACGCTGGTGGCCCGGCTGCGGCCCGCCCGCCTGTCGTGGGTGGGCACGTCGATGGGCGGCCTGATCGGCCTGGGCCTGGCCGGCGCAGCCGCGTTCGCGCGGGCAATGCTGCCGCTGCGCCCGCACGTGGGCATGCTGCCGCCGCAAGCCGGGGTGCGCCTGGACAAGCTGGTGCTCAACGACGTCGGCCCGCGCCTGGAAACCGGCGCACTGGCCCGCATCGGCCAGTATGTGGGCGAACCGGGCGCGTTCGGCTCGTTTGCCGAGGCCGTGGCCAACATGCGCGCCAATTCCGGGACCTTCGGGCCGCATACCGACGAACAGTGGGAACACCTGGCCCGCTTCGTCTATCCCGAGCAGGACGGCAAGTGGGTCAAGCACTACGACCTGGCGCTGGCCCAGCCGATGGCGATGACGCCCGAGGAACTGGCCGCGGGCGAACAGGTGCTGTGGCGCTCGTATGACGCGATCGATTGCCCGATCCTGATCGTGCGCGGCGAGCAATCCGACCTGCTGACCCGCGCCACGACCGAAGAAATGCGCCAGCGCAATCCGCGGGCGCAGGTGCTGGAAGTACCCGGCGTGGGCCACGCGCCGACGCTGATGGCGGACAGCCAGGTGACGCCGGTGGCGGATTTCCTGTTGGCGTGAGGCGGGGGCAGGGCGATGGCGGCGGCGTGCGGACGGTGGCGTCGGGCAAAGCGCTCAAGTGATGCGGCGGTCGTCGGTTCCTGCTAATGGGGACACCGCCGGCTACCCGCGCTATCCAGGGGCACGGGCCTTCTCTACAATAGGCCCTATGAAAACCCCTGTCCTGAACATCGATCTGCATTGCCATTCCACCGTGTCTGACGGCGCGCTGGCGCCGCGCGACGTGGCGCAGCGTGCGCATGCCAACGGCGTCGATGTCTGGGCCTTGACCGACCACGACGAAGTCGGCGGCCTGGCCGAAGCCGCGGCCATGGCACGGGAACTGGGCATGCGTTTCGCCACCGGGGTCGAGATTTCCGTCACCTGGGCCGGCCTGACCGTGCATATCGTCGGCCTGCGCTTTGATCCCGCCAACACGGCGCTGGTCGAAGGCCTGCGCCAGACCCGCTCGGGCCGCGCCGAACGCGCCAAGCGCATCGGCGACCGCCTGGCCGAAATGGGCATGCCCGGCGCCTACGAAGGGGCGCTGCCGTTCGCCGGCAACCCGGAACTGATCAGCCGCACGCACTTTGCGCGCTACCTGGTCGAAGCCGGCTACTGCCCCGATGTGCAGACCGTATTCACCAAGCACCTGGGCGACGATCGCCCCGGCCATGTGCCCATGCAGTGGGCCACGCTGGCCGAGGCGGTGGGCTGGATCCGCGGCGCGGGCGGCATTGCCGTCATCGCGCATCCGGGCCGCTACAAGTACACGCCCTTGCAGTTCGCCGCGCTGTTCGACGAATTCCTGCAGCTGGGCGGCTTGGGCATTGAAGTCACCACGGGCAGCCACACGGTGGAAGAAGCCCGGCAGTACGCCGACGTGGCGCGCCGCTATGGTTTCCTGGCCTCGCGCGGGTCGGATTTCCACAGCCCGAAAGAAAGCCGGATGGACCTGGGCCGCTTGCCGCCTTTGCCGTCCGATCTCAAACCGGTCTGGCACGACTGGTTCTAGGGGCGACAGGCCCTATGCGGGCGGTGCGATGCCGCCTGGCTCATGGCACGGTGCGACCGTGCCGCCCTTGATCTGAATGTGCGCCCAAGGCGCTGCCGCCATGAACAAAGCTTTTGTCAAAGAATCCGACAACGAGGACGACGACGACCTGCCGCAGGCCCAGGCCTTGCCGGCAGGCACCAAGAACTACATGACGCCCGAAGGCTACGAACGCCTGCGTGCCGAATTGACGCACCTGATGAACGTCGAGCGCCCGTCGGTGGTGCAGGTGGTGTCCTGGGCCGCGTCCAACGGCGACCGTTCCGAGAACGGCGACTATCTCTATGGCAAGAAGCGGCTGCGCGAGATCGACCGGCGCATGCGCTTTCTGACCAAGCGGCTGGACATCGCCGAGGTGGTCGACCCGGCCATCCAGCCCAACCGCGACCAGGTCTTTTTCGGCGCCACGGTGCTGTATTCCGACAAGGCCGGTGAAGACCACACGGTCACCATCGTGGGCGTGGACGAGGCCGAACCCCTGGCCGGCAAGATCAGCTGGATCTCACCGGTGGCGCGCGCGCTGATCAAGGCCCGCGAAGGCGACACGGTGGTGCTGCGCACGCCGGGCGGCATCGAGGAACTGGATATCCTGGAAGTGCGCTATCCCGAGTAGCGTGGTCTGAAAGGGCGTGCATGGGGTGAGGGCGGCTTCGGGCGCGTTACCCCAGCGTTACCCCAATCAGATAGCGGCAATCAGACAGCCGCATCAATCCCACCCCAAAAAGGCGACGGGCGCCGGCTTGTGGCCGGCGCCCGTCTTTTGGTGGGCGGGATCTGGCGTCCCTGCCTCGGTTGGCGGCTTGCGCCGCCGTTCCCCTGGGGCTTGCTGCTTATTTCTTGCGGGCGGCGATGGACTTCTCGGCCAGGTTGACCAGGTCTTCGCCGATCTGCTTTTTCCACTTGTCGTAGACGGGCTGGGTGATCTTGGCGAACGCGTCGTGGTCGGCCTGGCTGAGCGAGGTCACGGTCACGCCGTGGCCTTCGATTTCCTTGAGCAGCGACGGATCTTCCGGCGTGACGCCCTTGCGCGCGATCACGATCTGCTGCTTGCCGGCGTCCAGCGCGGCCTGGCGCACGATGTCGCGGTCTTTTTCCGACCACGAATTCCAGACCTCGCGGTTGACCACGAAGATCAGCGGATCGGCCACGTAGTTCCACAGCGTCAGGTACTTCTGGCCCACGGTGTACAGCTTGGAACCGGTGTAGATGGACAGGGGGTTTTCCTGGCCGTCGACGGCGCCGCTGGCCAGCGCCGGCTGCGCGTCGGCCCAGCTCATCTGCGTGGGGTTGGCGCCCAGCGCGGTGAACGTGTCGATGTAGAGCGGCGAACCCACTACGCGCAGCTTCATGCCCTTCATGTCTTCGGGGCGCTTGATCTCGCGCTTGGAATTGCTGAGCTGGCGGTAGCCGTTTTCGCCCCAGGCCAGCGGCACGACGCCGGCTTTTTCGATGAGCTTGAACATTTCGCGGCCCACGTCGCCCTGCACCAGCGCGTCGATGGCGGCGTAGTCGGGCATCAGGAAGGGCAGCGAGAACAGGTTCAGCTGCTTGACCTGCGGCGACCAGTTGATGGTCGAGCCCACGGCCATGTCGATCACCCCCTGGCGGATGGCGGTGAATTCGCGGGTCTGGTCGCCTTGCACCAGCGAGGTGCCGGGGTAGACCTTGATGTTGATGCGGCCCTGGGTGCGCTCTCGCACCAGGTTGGACCAGATCTCGGCGCCCTGGCCCCACGGGAAGGTGGTGCCGACGACGATGGAGAGCTTGTATTCGGGCTTGTAGTTCTGCGCATGCGCGGCCGGCGCGCCGACCACGGCGGCGGCGCACAGGGCGGCGCCGATCAGGTTGCGGAAATTCATGTTGCGTCTCCTCTCTTTGCTGTGTTGTCTGTTGTTGTCATGAATGCCATGCCTGCCCGAGCCCACGCCCGGCCAGGCGCCCTCAATAGCCCAGCTTGTGCGGCAACCACAGCGCCAGTTGCGGAAACACCAGTACCGCCACCAGCACCAGGAACATCGCGCCCAGCAACCACACGACCCAACGCACCGTGGATTCCATCGGCACGCGGGCAATGCGGCACGACACCATCAGGTTCACGGCCAGCGGCGGGGTGAACTGGCCCAGCGCCACCTTCAGCGTCAGGATCACGCCGAACCACACCGGGTCCCAGCCGTAGGCCTTGGCGATCGGCATCAGCAGCGGCACGAAGATCAGGAAGATCGAGATGCCGTCCAGGAACATGCCGACGGTCATCAGCAGCAGGATCAGCAGCGCCAGCACGCCCCATTCGCCCAGTCCGGAATTGACGATGGCGTGGGTAATGGGGTCGATCACGCTCAGCGTGGACAGGGCCCAGGCGAAGATGCCGGCCAGCGTCACGACCAGCATGATCACGGCGGACAGCTCGGCGGCTTCGCGCAGGATGGTGTACAGGTCGCGCAGCTTGATGGTGCGGTGGATGCACATGCCCACGAACAGGCCATAGAACACGGCCACGACCGCGGCTTCGGTGGGCGTGAACCAGCCCATGCGCATGCCGCCCAGGATCAGCACCGGCGCGGCCAGGCCCCACGACGCATCGCGCAGGCTCTTCCAGAATGGCGGGCGCGGCAGGTGCGCTTCCAGCATGCCCATCTTGTGCTTGCGCGACAGCCAGACAGCCGGCACGATCAGCGCCAGGCCGGCCAGGATGCCGGGCACCATGCCGGCGGCGAACAGCGCCGGCACGGAGGCCTCGGGCACCAGCACCGAGTAGATGATGAAGGCGACCGACGGTGGAATCAGGATGTCGGTGGCGGCGCCGGCCGCCACCACGGAGGCCGAAAACGAGCCCGGGTAGCCGGCGCGCGACATGGCGGTGATCATCACCGCGCCCACGGCGGCGGCGCAGGCCGGGCCCGAGCCGGAAATGCCGCCCAGGAACATGGCCACGGCAATCGACACCAGCGGCAGCATGCCCGGGCCGCGTCCGACGATGGCGATGGCGAAATCCACCAGCCGCTTGGCCACGCCCGAGCGGTCGAAGATGGAGCCGACCAGCACGAACATCGGAATGGCCAGCAGCGGGTACTTGGCCAGGCCCGCGTAGAAGTTCTGCGGCACGGTCAACAGGCCATACCAGGGCGTATCCAGGTTGGACAGCACGATGGCGACGGTGCCGCCGATGCCCAGCGCCACGCCGACCGGCACGCCGATCAGCATCAGCGCGATGAAGACCGCGAAGAGGATGCCGGCGATCATGCCTGGCCTCCTTGGCCCGCGCTGTCCGTGCGCTTGAGCAGGCGGCGGATCGTGCCGAGCGTGCGCAGCGAGATCGCCGCGGCCATCACCGGCAGCCAGATCGAATACCACCAGGTGGGCACGCCGATGGCCGGCGAGGTTTCTTCGTAGAGGTACTCGTCGGCCACCAGCTTGACCGACAGCACGGTCAGGAGCACGAAGAACGCCAGCACGCAGCCATTGGAAATCAGCGCCATGATGCGCTGGCGGCGGGGCGAGCCGTTGTCGGCCAGGATCTCGATGCGGATGTGATGGTTGCGCACGAAGGCGACGCTGCCGCCGGCCATGGTCAGCACGATCAGCAGGAAGACCGAGATTTCCTCGGTCCAGGCGAACGACTGGTCGGTGAAGTAGCGCACCAGCACGTTCAGGAAGGTGATGGTCGCCAGGGCCCCCAGCAGGATCACGGCCAGCCAGTCCTCGATGGCCAGCGGCACTTTCACGGCGGGATCTGTTTCGGCGGGGATGATCGGTTCAACAGGCTCGGCGGGGGCTTCGGGGCGTGACATGTGAGGCAACGGCCAGCGCGGCAGGGCGCTTTCTAGTTATAGGGTCGCTGCATCCTACCGTCGGGGCGCGGGCGCGGGTGTTCGTGTTTTCCCGCGCTGCGGTATGGCTGCAACATGGTGCGTTGCAATACCGAGGAAGGGGGCGTGCACCGACCTGGGGCGATAAACCGCGCGCGCGGCAGGGGTTTGTTCCGGATATTGCTTTGCAGCAGGCGCATCGTTGCATCGTGGAATTCTTTTGTAACATCGGACGAAATGCCGTTGTGACGGCCCGGATCGGGGCTGAGGTAATCCCGGCTCCGGGAAAACCCCTTAAACAGGTAAAATCCTTTCTTTGCTCCCCTCCTTATACGGCGCCCGCATCGTGTCCCTAGTTCAGCATCTGCCTGGTTCCTCTGTCCTGTCCTCCTTTCGTCGTGATCGCCTGCTGGCGCAATTGAAGGAAGCCGGCCTGCCCGTGGCCGACATTTCCGCCCGCTACGAGCACTTCGTCAGCACCGACGCCGCCCTGACGGCCGAACAGCAGCAGCACCTGGCCCAATTGCTCGACTACGGCACCCCCGCCACCGGCGAGGCCCCCGCCAAGAGCCTGGCCCTGTTGGTCATTCCGCGCCTGGGCACCATTTCGCCGTGGGCCAGCAAGGCCACCGACATCGCCCACAACTGTGGCCTGTCGGCCGTGCACCGCATCGAACGCGGCGTGCGCTACACCATCACCCCCGAACGCGGCCTGTTGGGCACCAAGTCGTTCGACGACGCCATGCTGGCCCGCGCGGCAGACTGCCTGCACGACCGCATGACCGAAACCGTGGTCGACGCCAGCTTCGATGGCCAGGCGCTGTTCCAGGCGCTGGCCGGCAAGCCGATGCGCCAGGTCGGCGTGCTGGCGCGCGGCGTCCAGGCGCTGGAAGAGGCCAACGTCTCTCTGGGCCTGGCCCTGTCCGACGACGAAATCGAATACCTGGCCAAGTCGTTCACCGACCTGGGCCGCGATCCCACCGACGTCGAACTGATGATGTTCGCGCAGGCCAACAGCGAACACTGCCGCCACAAGATCTTCAACGCCCAGTGGGTGATCGACGGCCAGGAACAGCCCAACACGCTGTTCGGCATGATCCGCGCCACCCACAAGGCGCAGCCGGAAGGCACCGTGGTGGCCTATTCCGACAACGCCGCCATCATGGCCGGCGGCCCGGCGCAGCGCTTCCAGGCTGGCGTGCCGGGTTTGCCGGGCAGTACGGGCGAGGGCGTCGACAACGCCAGGTACATCCGCCGCGACACCACCGTGCACACCCTGATGAAGGTCGAGACGCACAACCACCCCACCGCGATCGCGCCGTTCCCCGGCGCCTCGACCGGCGCGGGCGGCGAAATCCGCGACGAAGGCGCCACCGGCCGCGGCTCTAAGCCCAAGGCGGGCCTCACGGGCTTCACCGTGTCGCATCTGCGTTTCGACGACGCCCTGCAACCCTGGGAAGCCGACCACCACGGCCTGCCGGACCGCATCGCCTCGCCCCTGTCCATCATGATCGACGGCCCCATCGGCGGCGCGGCGTTCAACAATGAATTCGGCCGTCCCAACCTGCTGGGCTACTTCCGCTCGTTCGAGCAAAGCGCCGGCGGCACGCGCTGGGGCTACCACAAGCCCATCATGATCGCGGGCGGCCTGGGCAGCATCGACGCCGGCCTGACCCACAAAGACGTCATTCCCCCCGGCGCGCTGTTGATCCAGCTGGGCGGCCCGGGTTTCCGTATCGGCATGGGCGGCGGGGCAGCATCCAGTATCAGCATGGGCAGCAACTCGGCTGAACTCGACTTCGATTCGGTCCAGCGTGGCAACCCCGAACTTGAACGCCGTGCCCAGGAAGTCATCGACCGCTGCTGGCAGCAGGCCGAAAACAACCCCATCATCGCGATCCACGACGTGGGCGCGGGCGGTCTGTCCAACGCGTTCCCCGAACTGGTCAACGACGCCGGCCGCGGCGCCATCTTTGATCTCAAGCGCGTGCCGCTGGAAGAATCGGGCCTGTCGCCCGCCGAAATCTGGAGCAACGAATCCCAGGAACGCTACGTCCTGTCGATCCTGCCGCGCGACCTGGAGCGTTTCGACGCCATCGCCCGCCGCGAACGCTGCCCGTACGCGGTGGTGGGCGTGGCCACCGAAGAACGCCAGCTGCGCGTGGTCGACGGCGAGGGCCTGCCGGGCCTGGACACCATCCGCCCGCAAGGCGACGCCGAAGTGCGTCCGGTCGACGTGCCGATCGACGTCATCCTGGGCAAGCCGCCCCGCATGACGCGCGACGTGCGCCGCCTGCCCGGCGTGTCCGAACCGCTGGACCTGGCCGGCATCGACCTCACCGACGCTGCCTTGCGCGTGCTGCGCCACCCCACCGTGGCCAACAAGTCGTTCCTGATCACCATCGGCGACCGTACCGTGGGCGGGCTGTCCAGCCGCGACCAGATGGTCGGCCCGTGGCAAGTGCCGGTGGCCGATTGTGCCGTCACCCTGGCCGACTACGAAGGTTTCCGCGGCGAAGCCATGGCCATGGGTGAACGCACCCCCATCGCCATGCTGAACGCGCCCGCCTCGGGCCGCATGGCCGTGGCCGAAGCCCTGACCAACCTGGCCGCCGCCGACGTGGCGCGCCTGGAAGACATCAAACTGTCCGCCAACTGGATGGCCGCGTGCGGCGTCGACGGCCAGGACGCCGCGCTGTACGACACCGTGTCCGCCGTCAGCGAACTCTGCCAGGCCGCCGGCCTGTCGATTCCGGTCGGCAAGGATTCCCTGTCCATGAAAACGTCCTGGCAACAGGACGGCGAGCAGCGCCAGGTGGTGGCGCCGGTGTCGCTGATCGTCACGGCCTTCGCGCCGGTGGGCGACGTGCGCGCCAGCCTCACGCCGCAGCTGCGCACCGACGCCGGCGACAGCGTGCTGATCCTGATCGACCTGGGCCGCGGCCTGCACCGCATGGGCGGCTCGATCCTCGCCCAGACCTACAACCAGGTCGGCGAAACCGTGCCGGACATCGATTCGCCCGAAGCCCTGCGCGCCTTCTTCGTCACCATCCGCACGCTGGCCGAAGCCGGCACGCTGCTGGCCTACCACGACCGCTCCGACGGCGGCCTGTTCGCCACGCTGGCCGAAATGGCCTTTGCCGGCCGCACCGGCATCTCGGTCAACCTGGACATGCTCACCTTCGACCCGCAATCGGCCGATTGGGGCGACTACAAGATCCGTCCGGAACAAGTGGCCGTGCAGCGCGAAGAACTGACGCTCAAGGCGCTGTTCTCGGAAGAAGCTGGCGCCGTCATCCAGGTGCCGGCCGCCCAGCGCGACGCCGTGATGCAGGTGCTGCGCGGCGCGGGCCTGTCGGCCCACTCGCACGTCATCGGCGGCCTGAACGGCGCCGACGAAATCGAGTTCTATCGCGACGGCAAGAAGGTCTGGGGCCAGCCGCGCGCCGAACTCGCCCGCGCCTGGAGCGAAGTGTCCTACCGCATCATGTCGCGCCGCGACAACCCGGCTTGCGCGCAAGCCGAGCTGGACGTCTGGAACGACACGAAAGACCCGGGCATGACGCCTGCTGTCGCCTTCAATCCGCAAGAAGACGTGGCCGCGCCGTTCATCAACACCGGCAAGCGTCCGCGCGTGGCGATCCTGCGCGAGCAGGGCTGCAACAGCCAGGTGGAAATGGGCTGGGCGTTCGACACCGCCGGTTTCGAGGCCGTTGACGTCCATATGACCGACCTGCTGTCGGGCCGCGTCGACCTGGGTCGGGTGCAGGGCCTGGTGGCCGTGGGCGGCTTCAGCTACGGCGACGTGCTGGGCGCCGGCGAAGGCTGGGCCCGCACCATCCGCTTCAACAGCAAGCTGTCGGACCAGTTTGCCGCGTACTTCGCGCGCCCCGACACCTTTGCGCTGGGCGTGTGCAACGGCTGCCAGATGATGGCCGCGCTGGCCCCGATGATTCCGGGCGCCGAGCACTGGCCGCGCTTCACGCGCAACCAGTCCGAAAAGTACGAAGCCCGCCTGTCGCTGGTCGAACTGGCCAAGTCGCCGTCGATCTTCTTTGCCGGCATGGAGGGCGCGCGCATTCCGGTCGCCGTGGCACACGGTGAAGGCTACGCCGACTTCTCCCAGCAGGGCGATGCCGGCCGCGTGCTGGCCGCCGCGCGCTTCATCGACAACTACGGCAATGCCACCGAGGCCTACCCGTTCAACCCGAACGGCAGCCCGGCCGGCCTCACGTCGGTCACCACGGCCGACGGCCGCTTCACGGTGATGATGCCGCACCCGGAACGCGTGACGCGCAACGTCATGATGTCGTGGGCGCCGGAAACGTGGGGCAATGCGGATACCGGCGGCGCTTACAGCCCCTGGATGCGCATGTTCCGCAACGCCCGCGTCTGGGTTAAATAAAAGGCGGCTGTTGCCGCCGACAAAGACCTCACCAGGTTCTGGTGAGGTTTTTTTTCGCCTGCTGGGTAACCCACGATGTAACCCAATGAGATATTTAACTTTTCATTGCATCGGGCCGTAAAGAAGGGGGACAGCCCTTGGCGGCTGCCTCATGCAAACCCGGAAAGGCCCCCCATGTTCAAGAACCTGAGTATCCGCGCGGTCCTGACGACCGCGCTTGGCGTTTTTTTCGCGCTGTTCCTGCTGACCGGCATTGCCGTCTACCAGCAACTGACGTCCAACCGCACTTCCATCGAAGTGCTGCTGGACACCAACCTGGTGCGATCCAACGCCATGGACGACGCAGGCGCCGAACTGCTGCGTGCCCGCCTGGTGCTGCTGGCCGCGCAGAGCGCGTTGCTGGAAGGCAAGCGCATCGACAGCCTGGCCAGCATGCAGCGGCTGGACGGCTATACCAAGCGGGCGGCCGACCTGGTGCAGAGCGCGCGCCAGACGCCCGAAACGTCGCCGGTGGGCAAGCCCCTGTTCGAGGCCGCGCTGGCGGCTTATGACGTATACCTGCGCGAGGCGGTCCTGCCGATGATTGCCGCCATTCGCGCCAGCAATCCCCAGGAAGCCAGCCGGCTGAACCTGGACAAGGTGACGCCGCTGGGCATCACGTTCACGCAGGCCAACCAGAAGTATTCGGACTTTGCCGACGAGGTCGGACGCCGGGTGGCGAACGAGTCGTCGACGCGCATCAATGGCGCCATCGCGTTCCTGATCGGCCTGCTGGTGGTCGTGGCCGTGCTGGTCGTGGGCCTGTACGCCGTGTTTGCCCGGTCGGTGTTCCGGCCGCTGCACGACGCCGGCCGCCTGTTCGACCGTATTGCCAGCGGCGACCTGACCAACCGCATCGAGCAACGCGGCAACAATGAGATCGGCGTGCTCTACGCCGCCGTCAAGCGCATGCAGGACAGCCTGGCGCGCACCGTGGCCGCCGTGCGGCTGGGGGTCGAGGAAATCCATACGGGTTCGCGCGAGATCGCGGCGGGCAACATCGACCTGTCGTCGCGCACCGAGCAGCAGGCCGCCTCGCTGGAGGAAACTGCCGCCAGCATGGACGAGCTGTCGTCCACGGTGAAGAACAACGCCGACAGCTCGCGCAGCGCATCGCAACTGGCCGTGGCCGCGTCCGATGTGGCCACCCGCGGCGGCCAGGCGGTGGGTGATGTGGTGGGCACCATGCGCGCCATTGCCGACAGTTCCAACCGCATCGCCGACATCGTCGGCGTGATCGACGGCATTGCCTTCCAGACCAACATTCTGGCGCTGAACGCGGCGGTGGAGGCCGCCCGGGCCGGGGAACAGGGCAAGGGCTTCGCCGTGGTGGCCAGCGAAGTACGCGCGCTGGCCCAGCGCAGCGGTCAAGCCGCCAAGGAAATCAAGGGCTTGATCGACGATTCGGTGCAGAAGGTGTCGATCGGTTCGGACCAGGTGGAAGCGGCCGGCGCCACCATGCAGGAAATCGTGACGTCGGTGCGCCGGGTGACGGACATCATCAATGAGATTTCCAGCGCGTCCGAAGAGCAGTCGCAGGGTATCCAGCAGGTGAACCAGGCCGTGTCGCAGATGGACAGCGTGACGCAGCAGAACGCGGCGCTGGTCGAGCAGGCGGCCGCCTCGGCGGCTTCGCTGGAAACGCAGGCGCAACGCCTGCGAGAAGCGGTGGCGGTGTTCAAGCTGCAGGCCGGCCGGGTGATCGATGCCGATGCGCAGGCCTTGGGGCGTGACGGCGAACCGGTCTTGCTGGGCGCCTGAACCCGCCGCCGACCAGGATGGCTTTTCAGGCCAGCGCCCGCGCCAGCCAGTCGACCAGCGCGCGGGCGCGCGCCGGCAGGCGCCGCGGGCCGCTCAGCGCATAGAGCGTGACCGGCTCCATTTCCCAGTTGGGCAGCACCGGCACCAGCCCGGCGGCAAGCGGGGCCGCCGTGCCGGTGGCATGCAACGCGGCAATGCCGACGCCGCGCGCGGCCAGCTGCATCGCCATGGCCGGCGTATCGACGCCATAGCGCTCACGCACCATGACCACCACGCGTTCCGATCCCGACCACAGCCGCCAGCGAGCCGGCCGGCTATCGTGCCCGCGCTGCGGACCGACGTGCAGGCCGACGCAGTCGTGCAGCGCCAGCTCGATGGGATGTTCGGGCGGCGGCCGCTGCGCCAGGTAGCCGGGCGCGGCATACAGGCGGGCACGCAGGGCGCCCAGGCGATGGGCCACCCGGGCGGGGTCCGCGGGCGGTTCCAACCCGATGGAAAGATCGCAGCGCTCGCGCACCGCGTCAGTTTCGGCGCCGCCCTGGCCCAACTGGACCCGCACGTCTGGATGCCGTTCGGCGAAGGCCGCAAGCGCCGGTGCCAGCGCGTCGTGCACGCGGGCGTCCGGCAGGATCAGGTGCAGCGCGCCCGCTTGGGTCAAACGCATCATTTCGATGTCCGGTGCGATCGCAACCGATCAGAACGCGTAGACCACGCCGACGCTGCCGAACACATTGGCGCGGCGTTCGGTCAAGGGGCTGTCGCGGGCGTCGCCCAACAGCGTGTTCACGCCCACGGTGGTGATGGTGCTCCAGCTGGGGTTGATGCGATACGACCAGTTGGCGAACACGGCCGCCGACTTGAAGCCGGATGACGCCGAATAGGTCGACAGGCCTTCGCGGCTGCGCGCGGCCTGGCTGGACGTGACGCCGAACCAGGTCTGCATGGCGTCGTGGCTGGCCCATTGCGTGCTGGCGCCGACATTGACGCGGTGGGCGCCTTCTTGCCAGGCGTTATAGGTGGCGCGCAGTTCCAGCGTGCCGCCGTAGCCGCTGCGGGCCGCCTGCCGGTAGGCCGCGCCCAGCGACCAGGGGCCGGGCGTCCATTCGACGAAGCCGCCGTAGGTGGCGTGGAAGTCGATGTCGTCCAGCCCCTTGGTGCGGTCGGCATCGCTGGCATCGCGGCCCAACGCCATGCCCAGGAAGACGCCGGCCTTCCAGTCGGGCGCCAGGTCGGTCTGCAGGCCCAGAGCGGGCAGGCCGGCGCGCGGCGAGATGAAAAAGTTGCCGGAATGGTAGTTGATCAGGGGCACGGGCAGGGCGCGGTACTCGCGCGAGCCTTCATAAACCGGGACGTATCCCACGCCCAGGCCGATGAAATTGGTGCCGGGTTGATCGGCCTGGGCCTGGCCTGCGGCGCAGGCCAGGACGGCGGCGGTGGCGGCGCCTCTTGCTAACATTGCCAGCTTCATTGCGGGGATCTTCCTTTCTGGTGGGCCTTGCGCGCGGCAGCGGCCGCAGCGCGATAAGGCGCCCATTGTCGAAGCGCGCTTTTAAAAATTCTTTAAATCCTGGGCGGCACAATGCCGCACCGTGGATAGTCAGGGAGTGTTCGTGCAAGTCTTGCTGGTGGAAGACGACGCCATGCTGGGGGACGCCTTGCGCGCCAGCCTGGCGGGGTCGGGCATGCGGGTCGATTGGGTCCGCGACGTACCGGCTGCACGCCTGGCGCTGGTCGAGCACAGCTATGGCGCGGTGCTGCTCGACCTGGGCTTGCCCGGGGGCAGCGGCCTGGCGGTGCTGAAACACCTGCGGTCGCGTTACGACGCCACGCCGGTGCTCATCATCACCGCCCGAGACCGCCTGACCGAGCGGGTGCAGGGCCTGGATGCCGGCGCGGACGACTATATCGTCAAGCCGTTCCAGCTCGATGAACTGCAGGCGCGGTTGCGCGCGGTGGTGCGGCGCAGCCGCAATTCGGTGGTGTCGGTCCTGCGTTGCCGCGATGTGCTGCTGGACCCGGCCCGGCGGGTGGTCACCAAGGCGGGCGCCGAAGTCGTGCTGAGCGCCAGCGAATATCGCACGCTGCTGGCGCTGATGGAACGGTCCGGCCAGACCGTCAGCCGCGAACAGCTCGAATCCGCCGTGTACGGCGGCAGCGGCACCATCGAAAGCAATACCGTGGCGGTTTATATCCACCAACTGCGGCGCAAGCTGGGCGACGACCTGGTGGCGACCGTGCACGGCCTGGGTTACCGCATCGCCACGGCGGACGCGCCATGAAGACCCTGCGCCGACGTCTGACTATCACCCTGTTGCTGACGCTGCTGCTCACGTGGGCGGCCGTATTCTTTTGCCAGCAGCACGCCATGAACGAGGCGCGTACCGGCATACGCGACCAGGCGTTGATGGACAGCGCCAACCAGGCCATCCTGTCGCTGCGGCGCAATCTCTTGGCCGAAATGACCGATGAACGCTTCGAGCTGCCTCCTTCCAGCCTGTACCGGGGAGATCGCAGCCTGGTTCAGATCTGGTCCCTGCAAGAGCGCCGCCTGGTGTTGCGATCCCCGGAGGCGCCGGCCCAGCCCCTGAATCCGGGCTTCGAGGACGGTTTCAGCGATGGCCAAGGAGAGGGGGAGAGCCTGCGTGTGTATACGCTCAGCGATGCTTTCGGCCAGGTACAGGTGCAAATGGCGCGCGCTGACAGTGTGTTGCGGGCCGAGGCCGTGGCCGCCTTCAAGCGAGGCCTGCTGATCGTATCGGCGTTGTTCCTGTTATTGGCCGCGGCAATCTGGATCGTAGTGCGCCAGGCTTTTCGCCGGGTGGACCAGGCTGGCGAGGCGATCCAGCAACGCGCGCCGTTCGATCTGGCTCCCTTGCCGCTGGACAATTTGCCCGGCGAGCTGCATCCCTACGTGCAATCCATCAATACCTTGTTGTTGCGTCTGCAAGCCGCCATGGACCATGAACGGCGCTTTCTGGCTGACGCCGCTCATGAACTGCGTACGCCTCTGGCCGCGCTCAGCGCCCAGACCGAACTGCTGTTGCAGGGCATTGCGGGTACGCCAGCGGCCGAAGTCGGCGTCAAGCTGCGGGCCGTGGCACAGCGCACCGCGCGGCTGGCCGAGCAATTGCTGGACCAGGCCCGGATGGACGCGGTCAGCGAAAAAGGCGCCGATCTGGAAGCCGTGGCGTTGGACCAGCTGGTGGTGCTGCTGGTGCGCGACAGCGAATCGGCTGCCTCTCGCAAGCGCCAACGCATTCAGCTGGATGTGCAGGCCTGCGAGGTGCGGGGGCGCTTGGATAGCCTGGGCATGTTGGTGCGCAACCTGCTGGACAACGCCTTGCGCTACACCCCGGAAAATGGCCAGATCGCGGTGGCCTGCGGTCCCGCGCAAGATGGCGGCGCCTGGCTGCGCGTGGCCGACGATGGTCCGGGCATCGCGCCGCGAGAACGGGTGCGGGTGTTCGATCGTTTCTATCGCGGGGTGGGGGCGGGCGCGGGGGACGGCGGCAGCGGCATTGGCTTGTCGCTGGTGGCGCAGATTGCCGCGCGGCACGGCGCCACCGTGGCGTTCGCGCCGGGACTCAATGGCCGTGGCGTGGGGCTGCTGGTGACTTTTCCCGGCGCGCCGCCGGCCGCGGCCTGAACCGCGCGTCCCCGCGCGAATCAGGCCTTGCGGGCGCGCCGTTTACTGATCCAGCTGGATCTTGGCGTCGGCCGCCACGTTCTTCCACTTCTTCACGTCGCTGGCGATCACGTTCTTGAATGCATCGGACGTGCCGGCCACGACCGTGCCGCCCAGGCTGGCCATCTTGGCCTTCACCTCGGGGTTGTTCAGCGCCTTGACCGATGCGTCGTGCAACTTCTGCGTCACGTCGGCGGGCAGGCCCTTGGGGGCCAACAGGCCGTTCCAGGCATTGGCTTCATAGCGCGGCAGGCCGGCTTCCTTGAAGGTCGGCGTGTCGGGCAGTTCGGGCGAACGCGTGTCGGCGGCGATGGCAATCGGGCGAATCTGGCCGCCCTTGATGTAGGGCAGAGAGGCCGGCACGGGTTCCCAGATCATCGACACCTGGCCGCTGATCACGTCGGTGAACGCCGGGCCCGCACCACGGTAGGCGATGTGCATGAGCTTGGCGCCCGTCATCGACTTCATCAGTTCCATGGCCAGGTTGCCCAGGCCGCCCGCGCCCGACGAGGCGTAGGTGTATTTGTCCGGGTTGGCCTTGGCCGAAGCGATCAGCGCGTTCAGGTCGGCGGCCGGAAAGTCCTTGGTCACGCTCAGCACGCCCGGCACGGTGACCAGTTGCGTGATGGCGGTGAAGTCCTCTACCGCGTCGTACGTCAGGTTTTTGTAGACGGCGGGGTTGGTGCCGTGGGTGCTGGACGAGGCCAGCAGCAGGATGTAGCCATCGGGCGCGGCATCTGCTACGAAGCGCGTGCCGATCGAGCCGCCCGCGCCGGCCTTGTTCTCGACCACCACGGTGGCGCCCAGTTCGGTGCCCAGCTGCGCGGCGAACACGCGGCCGATGATGTCGGCGGTGCCGCCGGGGGCGAACGGCACGATCAGGCGCACGGGCTTGTTGGGATAGTCGGCCTGCTGGGCCGAGACCGCGCCGGGCAGCAGCGAAGCGCCCGTCAAGAGCGCCACGGCCAGGGTGGTTTTGGTCAATGTCATGAGTGTCTCCAGGCGAAGGTTAGTCGAGGCCGTTGAGCCAGTCGACGATCAGTTCGGCGATGCGGTCGCTGTTGCGGTCCAGCATGCAGAAATGCGAATTGCCGGCGATGCCGGCGGCGGGCAGGTCCAGCACGTCGGCCCGCTTGCCCGCGCGTTGCAAGGCGTGCCAATAGGCGTCTGTCCGGGCGCGGTAGCCCTGCCAGGTGTCGTTGGCGGCGAAGTGGTCGCCCCAGACCAGCAGTTGCGGCGGCAGGGGGCCGTCGACCGTGGCGGGCGTGCCGGTGGGTTCCACCGCCACCACCGCGCGGATCGGGCCGGGGCATTCGCGCGCCAGTTGCGTGGCGTAGCCGCCGCCCTGGCTGTGGCCGATGACGATGCAGGGGCCGGCCAGGTCCAGCAGCAGGCGATAGGCGTCCAGCGCCATCGCGTCGTGGTTCAGCCAGCGCGGCACGAATTGCTTGGCGAAGGTATCGAAGGCGTCTTCGGGAAACTGCTGCCCCGGATAGGCGCGGCGCGCCTGGCCGGCGGGCGCGTAGCCGTCGGCGGGGCCGATGCGGAACAACTGCCAGGCTTCTTCCTTGGAACGGAAGATCGGCGCGGTGTCGTAGACCTGCGGCGACATGGCCCACGACGCGCGGCCGCGTTCGGGGGCATCGGCCACGAACACGTCGTAGCCTGATTGCAGCAGGCGCCACAGCCAGCCCTGGCGGCCGTCGGGCGTGCTTTCCCATTGGGCGCCCGTCATGCCGCCGCCATGCCACAGCAGCACGGGGTAGGGGTGGCGCGGCTGCGCCAGCCGGTATTCCTGCACGTAGAGCTGGCCGGCGCTGTAGCGGCCGTTCATGTCGATGGCGCGCGCCGAGGCGTTGCCCACCACTTTCTTCTGCAGCACCGGCAGCCCGCTGGCCACGACCTCGTGCCCGCCCAGAAAGTGGCTGCGCAGGGTTTTCAGCAGAATGGGGGCGTCGGGCATCGGCATCTCCGGAATGACGCCGTAATACTAGTTGTAACTAAAGCCAGCTTTGTGCAAAATGTGCAGACGCTGTGCCGAATCGGCACAGCACCATAACAAGCCGTCGGAGACAGGATGGACATCAAGTGGCTGGAGGACTTCGTGGCGTTGTCCAAATCGCGCAACCTGTACCAGGCGGCCGAGGCGCGCAATATCACGCACCCGGCGTTCGGGCGCCGCATCAAGGCGCTGGAGGATTGGGCCGGCGTGCCGCTGGTGGAACGCGGCCACCAGGTGTCCACCCTGAACCCGGCCGGCCGCAGCATGCTGGCGGCGGCCATCGACGTGCTGGACATCCTGCGGGAAACCCGGCTGAGCCTCCAAAAGCCGGAATTGACCCGCAGCCGCAAGATCTCGATTGCCTCGGGCAAGACGCTGGCGCATTCGGTGCTGCCCGGGCTGATGGCCAGCGTGCAGCAGGGCATGCCGCCCTTCCAGTTGAAGGTGATCACCACCACCCTGAATTACGGCGTGGACATGCTGGCCGAGGGCGAGGTCGATTTCCTGCTGTGCCACGCCCATGAACCGCTGTACGCCCAGATCGACAACCCCCATTACCGCTGCCGCCGGGTGGGCGCCGACAAGCTGGTGGCGGTAAGCGCGCCGCTGGCCGCAGGCAGCAAGCACCCGCGCCACGCCGTGCCCAAGCTGGCCAGCGACCCGGCGGTGCCGTTCCTGGCCTATGCCGACAGCATGTCGCTGGGCCGCATCCTGCGCGACCGCTTGCGCGGCCTGTGCGTCACCGCGCAGTTGCAGACGATGTATGAATCGGACCTGGCCGACGCCCTGCACGCCATGGCCCGCCAGGGGTTCGGGCTGGCGTGGCTGCCGCACACGCTGGTCGAGGCCGACCTGCGCGCAGGCAGCCTGGTGCGCGCCGACAGCGCGCGCAACGACATCCATATGGAGATCCGGCTGTACCAGTCGGTAGACAACGCCAAGCCGCTGGCGCGCCAGGTGTGGGGCCGGATCGAGGCGTACGCGGCGCGTTAAAATAGCGGAATTCCCCCCTGACATCCCCTCACAGGATTCCGCGCCATGAACGCACGTATCCCCGACGACGCCCTTCCTCCTACCCTCGATCCGAAGGCTCTGCAGGCTTTTGTGGACGACAAGTGGGATAACGAAATCATCCCCGCACTGACCGACTACATCGCCATTCCGGCCAAGAGCCCGGCGTTCGATGCCGACTGGGAAAAGAACGCGTTCATCGAGCGCGTGGTGCGCGACGCGGCCCAGTGGGTCGAAGCGCAGAAGGTCTCGGGCCTGACGCTGGAAGTGGTGCGCCTGCCGGGCCGCACGCCCGTCATCTTCTTTGACGCGCCGGCCACCCGCAGCGACAACGGCGATACGGTGCTGCTGTACGGCCACCTGGACAAGCAGCCGGAATTCTCGGGCTGGCGCGCCGGCCTGGGCCCCTGGACGCCCAAATACGAAGACGGCAAGCTGTACGGCCGCGGCGGCGCCGACGACGGCTACGCCGTGTACGCCTCGCTGACTGCCATCATGGCGCTGGACAAGCAGGGCATTCCGCGCCCCCGCTGCGTCGGCATCGTCGAAACCTGTGAAGAATCCGGCAGCTACGACCTGCTGCCCTATGTGGACGCGCTGCGCGACCGCCTGGGCAACGTGGCGCTGGTGGTGTGCCTGGACTCGGGCGCCGGCAACTACGACCAGCTGTGGATGACCACGTCGCTGCGCGGCATGGTGTCGGGCACGCTGGAAGTGCAGGTGCTGGACGAAGGCGTGCACTCGGGCGATTCCAGCGGCGTGGTGCCGTCGTCGTTCCGCATCCTGCGCCATCTGCTGGACCGCCTGGAAGACAGCGGCACCGGCCGCCTGCTGCCACAAAGCCTGCACTGCGAAATCCCGGCCGAACGCATTGAACAGGTTTCCGCCACCGCCCGCATCCTGGGCGACGAAGTGTGGCGCCGTTTCCCCTGGAGCTGCGGCGCCGAAGGCGGTTTCGTGCTGCCCATGACCACCGAGCCCGAACAGGCCCTGCTGAACCGCACCTGGCGTCCGACGCTGTCGGTGACCGGCGCCGAAGGCCTGCCGCCGCTGTCCAGCGCCGGCAACGTGCTGCGTCCGCGCACTGCCTTCAAGCTGTCGCTGCGCCTGCCGCCGCTGGTCGACGCCGTGGCCGCCTCGCAGGAAATCAAGGAACTGCTCGAAGCCGACGCGCCCTACAACGCCAAGGTCATCTTCAAGGCCAACGAAGGCGCCGCCACCGGCTGGAACGCGCCCGCATCCGTACCGTGGCTGACCAGCGCGCTGGACGCCGCCTCACAGCAGTACTACGGCTCGCCCTGCGGCTACATCGGCCAGGGCGGCACGATTCCGCTGATGAGCATCCTGCAAAAGGGCTTCCCCAAGGCGCAGTTCATGGTCTGCGGCGTACTGGGCCCGAAGTCCAACGCCCACGGCCCGAACGAATTCCTGCACGTGCCCTACGGCAAGAAGCTCACGGCCGCGGTCGCCCAGACGATGGCCGCCATGCCGGCCGCTTGACGGGCGGACACGCGTTACCGAGCGCGGGCTATATCAAGCCCGCGTTTTTCTTTTCCAGGATTGCCCACATGATTTCCACCTCCGACGCCTACGCCAACGTGGTCGCAGAAACCCGCCACTGGCTGAACCAGGCCGTGATCGGCCTGAACCTCTGTCCGTTCGCCAAGGCGGTTCAGGTCAAGGACCAGATCCGTTTTGCCGTCAGCGATGCGACCGACGCCGAAGGCGTGTTGACCGATCTGCAGGATGAACTGGCCCTGCTGGCCGAAGCCGATCCGGAAAAGATCGACACGACCCTGCTGATCATTCCCGACGCGCTGGACGATTTCCTGGATTTCAACGACTTCGAGGAACTGTCCGACCGCCTGCTCAAGCGCATGCGCCTGGTGGGCGAGTTGCAGGTCGCCACCTTTCATCCGCAGTTCCAGTTCGCCGATACCAAGCCGGACGACATCGAGAACTACACCAACCGTTCGCCGTACCCGATCCTGCACCTGCTGCGCGAAGACAGCATCGACCGCGCGGTGGAATCCTTCCCGGATGCCGCCGAGATCTACGAAAAGAATATCGAGACGATGAACCGCCTGGGTCTTGCAGGCTGGAAGCGCCTGATGACCAAGGCGTGAGACTCACCGGGATATCCCTAGATAGCCCCGGCGCCCTATTGCATACAAGATACCGCCATTGAGACCCCCGCCGTTCGGCGGGCGGCCTGTGCCTCCTTTCCCCCTTGTCGTTGATCGCATGGCTCGCCGCGGCCGGATGCCGCGCGCCTGCCGTGCACGCCTGTCCGGAGAGCCTTATGCCGTTCACCCGCCGCCATGCCCTGGGCGCGCTTGCCGCGCTGCCGCTGATGCCTCGCCCCGCCCGGGCGCAGGCTGACTTTCCTGTCCGCCCCGTACGGCTGCTGGTCGGCTTTGCGCCGGGTGGCCTGACCGACATTGCCGCGCGCGCGCTGGCCGAGCGCATGGCCAAGATATTGAAGGGCAACGTGGTGGTGGAGAACCGCCCGGGCGGCCAGGCCATCATCGCCACCGTGGCGGTGGCGCGGGCCGAACCCGACGGCTACACGCTGGGGTTCGCCGGCACCAACGGCATGATCCTGAACCCCTTGCTGTACAACAACCTGCCGTACCAAGTGTCGGACTTCAAGCAACTGGGGTCGATGGGCAAGTCGCCCATGCTGCTGATCGTGCATCCGGCGCTGGGCGTGAAGAACGTGCAGGAATTCATCGCGCTCGCCAAGAAAAAGCCGGGCGACCTGACCTGCGCGCACGCCGGGCGCGGCGTCATCAACCACCTGGCGCTGCTGCACTTCCAGTCCAAGACCGGCACGCAGTTCCAGGACGTGCCCTACAAGGGCAGCGGCCCCGCGCTGCTGGACCTGATGGCCGGCACGGTGCAAAGCACGTTTGATTTTCCGACCTCGGCGCTGCCCAACATCCAGTCGGGCAAGTTGCAGGTGCTGGCGGTGACGGCCGACAAGCGGCTGTCCAGCCTGCCCGACGTGCCCACCATGAAAGAGGCGGGCGTCGACGGCATGGAGCTTTACACCCGCATGATGATTTCGGGCCCGGCCGCGATGCCGGGCAGCGTGGTCCGCACGCTGGAAAACGCGGTGCGCGAAGGCACGCGCGACCCCGGCCTGGTGCAGCAGTTTGCCGCGCAGGGCGTGACGGTGGAATTCACCTCGTCGGCCGACCTGGACCGCGTCATTGCCGAAGAATCCGCGTTGTGGGCCGGCGTGATCCGCGCCAACAACGTGCCCAAGACCGACCTGAAAGGCTGAGAACCCGCCATGACCGAACAGCCCCGCATCACTGTCAGCCCGGAATTCGCGCTGATCGACGTTGCCCGCGAGATCCGCATCGACGGCTTCGCGCCCTATGCCTTCGTGACCGTCACGGCCCGCATGCGCATGTGCGGCGCGCCGTGGCAGTCGCAAGCCGTGTTCATGGCCGGCCACGACGGCAGCCTGGACCTGGGGCGCGACTGCCCGGTGTCCGGCAGCTACGCCGAACCGTCGGCCATGGGCATCGTCTGGTCGATGGTGTGCACCGAAATGGAACGGGTGGTGTTTCCGCCCGACCGCACCGAGCCGCTGATCGTCGAGCTGCATGCCACCGACGGCCAGCGCAGCGCCACTGCGCAGCTAGTGCAGGACTTCCTGGCCGATGGCGTGACGCACCGGCCGGTGCGCGAACAAGTGGGCGGCATGACCGTATCGGGCGAACTCTACACGCCCGCTGGCCCCGGCCCGCATCCGCTGGTGGTCTACATGAACGGCTCGTCCGGCGGCGTCAACGCGCCGCGCGCCGCGCTGTTCGCCGCCCGTGGCTACCAATGCCTGGCGCTGGGCATTTTCAATTACGAGGGCCGGCCCAAGTACCTGAACGACATGCCGCTGGAATACTTCGCGCAGGCGCTGCGCTGGGCCCGCGACACGCTGCAGCCACGGGACGGCTTCGTGGCGCTGTCGGGCATCAGCCGGGGCGGCGAGACTTCGTTGCTGGCTGCGGCGCATTATCCCGAGCTGGTCAGCGCGGTGGTGGCCTACGTGCCGTCGCCCGTGACGCATGGCGTGGTCAGCGCGGGTGAGCCGGGCACCGGGCGTAATGCGCAGGTCTGGCGCAAGGCCGGCGAGCCGCTGCCGCACCTGTGGCAGGACAACGCTACCGCCGACTGGGACGCGGCCTATGCGTCCGACCCGCCGTATCGGCAGACCCACGCTTTTCTCAGCGCCAGCCGCGACGCCGCGGCGTTCGAACGGGCCCGCATTCCGGTCGAGCACTATCCGGGGCCGGTCATGCTGGTCAGCGCGTCCGACGACGGCTTCTGGCCCAGCACGGCGTATTCCGAAATCGTGATGCGTCAGCGCCAGGCGCATGGCCTGCCCACGTTCCACCATGTCTGCATGGGGGCGGGGCACCACGTGCACTATCCCTACCTGCCGGCCACGCTGATCAGCAAGCCGCACGCCATGTCCGGCCTGCTGCTGGACGCGGGCGGCACGCCGGCCGCCAATGCGGCGGGCAACGAAGGGTCTTACCTGGCGGTGCTGGATTTCCTGGGGCGTGCGTCGGGTGGCGCTCGTGCGCAGCAGGCCTGAAGGTCGGGCAGTGACGGGCGCGCGGCCCGTGTGCCTGCGGCAGGCTTCAGTGGCCGTGCCTGAACAGTCGTTCGCTGATGAAATCCACGAATACGCGCACCTTGGGCGACAGGTTGCGGTTGGACGGCCACAGCGCCTGAAAGCGGCCTTCGCCTTGCACATGGTCGGCCAGCACGACCTGCAAGGCCCCGCTCGCCACCGCGTCGCGTACCAAAAAGTCGGGCATGCAGCCGATGCCGAAGCCGCTGACGGTGGCGCCCAGCAGCGCTTCCATGTTGTTGCAGGTGAATGCCGGGGCCAGGCGCGGCGGCGCGTCGCCCGCGGGCAAGATCAGCGGCCATTCCTGCAGCGTGCCCGCGTTGGGATAGCGAAAGCGCACGGCGCGGTGCCGTTCCAGGTCGCGTGGCCGCGCGGGCACGCCGTGCTGCGCCAGGTAGGCCGGCGCCGCGCATAGCTGCAACCGGTACTTGCCCAACGTGCGGGCCGCCAGGCGCGAGTCGGGCAGGTCGCCGCTGCGGATGGCCACGTCGACCCGTTCGCCGATCAGGTCGACGATACGGTCGTTGAAATCCATGTCCAGTTCGATGCCCGGATAGTGCGCCGCGAAGGCCGGCAGCACGGGCAACAGGAAGTGGTAGCTGACCAGCGGGGCGCTGACGTGCAGCCGCCCGCGCGGCACTTCCAGCGTCTGCGACAGCATGGCGTGGGCATCGTCCAGGTCTTCCAGAATGCGTTTGCAGCGCTCGTAGAACAGCTGGCCTTCTTCGGTGAGCTGCATGCGGCGCGTGCTGCGCTGGAACAGGCGCACGTGCAGGTCTTTTTCCAGCTTGGCCACGGCCTTGCCGATGGCGGACGGCGACAGGTCCAGGTCGCGGGCAGCGGCGGCAAAGCCGCCGAGTTCGGCGCTGCGGACAAACGGCATCAAGCCGCTCAAGCGGTCCATGGGGGCTCCATTGAGGAATTTAATTCTTCTATGTGTGGATTTTTACCCTATTTATCCAGAAGCCATGCGCAAGTATCTTCAATGCCGTTGCGTCTACTTCTGGTTTCCTCATGTCCTCATCCCCTGTTGCCCCGCTTGCCGCGGCCCGCAAGACCCTGATCCTGATCGCCGTATGCCTGGCTTGCGCGGCCATGCCGCTCAGCTTTACCGGGCCGGCCGTCGCGCTGCCGTCGATCGCCCGGGCGCTGGGCGGCGAACCGGTGGCGCTGAACTGGGTCACCAATGCCTTCATGCTGGCGTTTGGCAGCGCGCTACTGGTGGCCGGCGCCCTGGCTGACCGCTATGGCCGCCGTCGGGTGTTCCTGGCCGGCACGGCCTTGTTCATCGCGGCCTCGATCGGCCTGGTCTACGCGCCCGGCATCGTCAGCTTCGATTGGCTACGCGCCGCGCAAGGCTTGGGCGGCGCGGCGATCTTCTCGGGCGGGGCCGCCGCCCTGGCGCAGGAATTCGATGGCCTGCCGCGTATGCGGGCGTTCAGCCTGCTCGGGGCGAGCTTCGGCGCGGGCCTGTCGTTCGGGCCGATTTCGTCGGCGTGGCTGATCGAACACTACGGCTGGCGCAGCATCTTCTTGCTGGTGATCGGCCTGGCGGTGGTGGCGTTGGTGCTGGGTGTGCGCAACCTGCGCGAATCGCGCGACCCTGACGCGGGCCGGCTGGACTGGCCCGGCGCGGCCGCCTTCACTGCGGCGCTGGCGCTGCTGACGTGGGGCATCATGCGGGGGCCACAAGAAGGTTGGGGCGATCCGCTGACGCTTTCGATGCTGGCGGGCGCGTTGCTGCTGTTCGTGGCTTTCACGCGGATCGAACTGCGCACGGCGCGGCCGATGCTGGACCTGACGCTGTTTCGCTACCCGCGCTTTGTCGGCGTGCAGTGGCTGGCGGCCGCGCCGGCCTATGCCTTCGTGGTGCTGCTGATCCTGCTGCCGGTGCGTTTCATCGCCGTGGACGGCCTGAGCGAAATCGCCGCGGGCCGCTTGATGATCGCGCTGTCGGCGCCGTTGCTGCTGCTGCCGGTGGCGGCCGGCCTGATGACGCGCTGGCTGGCGCCCGCCGTCATCTGCGGCGCCGGCCTGCTGGTGTCCGCGGGCGGCCTGGCGTGGCTGGCCGTGGCGATGGCGGCCGGTGAGCCCCAGGCCTTCATCGGCCCGATGCTGATGATCGGCGTGGGCATCAGCCTGCCGTGGGGGCTGATGGACGGCCTGGCGGTCAGTGTCGTGCCCAAGGAACGCGCGGGGATGGCGACGGGCATTTTCAGCACCACGCGAGTGGCGGGCGAGGGCGTGGCCCTGGCCATCGTCAGCGGCGTGCTGGCCGGACTGACGGCGCGGCACATCGGCGCGGCGGTTCCGGGCGGGGCTGCGCACGCCGCCGAGGCCGCCCAGCGGCTGGTGGCGGGCGATTTCGCCGCCGCCGCGCAGTGGCTGCCCGCGGTCGGGCGCGCGGCATTGGTGCAGGCTTCGGGGCAAGCATTCGCCAGCCTGTTGTGGGGGCTGGCGGCCGTGACCGTGCTGACCGCGCTGATCGTGTTCCTGTGCCTGGGGCGAACGGAACCGAAGCCCGCCGCGCGTCAGCCCAGCCGCATCGACACTTCCACATCGCCGCTGAACGGCGTCGAGAGATAGCCCGATGCCGGCGACCGCACGCGGGCCAGGTATTCGGGGCAGTAGTCGGCGTTGTCGGCCACGATCATCGCACCCGGGCGCAGGCGGCTTTCCAGCAGCGCCAGGATGTCGGAATACAAAGCCTTGGCGCCATCGAGCAGCACCAGGTCGATCTGGTCCGGCAGGTCGGCGGCCAGCGTTTGCAGCGCGTCGCCCTGGCGCAATTCCACCAGGTCCGCCAGGCCGCCCGCGGCCAAGTTCTCGCGGGCACGCACCACCTTGGACGGCTCGAACTCGCTGGTGATCAGGCGGCCGCCGCCGTTGTCGCGCAGCGCGGCCGCCAGGTGCAGCGTCGAGATGCCGAACGAGGTGCCGAATTCCACGATGTGGCGCGCGTTGCCGCTGCGCGCCAGCATGTAGAGCAGCGTGCCGGTTTCGGGCGAGACGGCCAGCGGCAGGTCTTTCATGCGGCCGTAGAAATCGCGGTAGTCAGTCTTGCTGCGCATCAGCCGGGTCTGTTCGGCGTCCGACATCGTGGTCAGGGCCGGGTCGGCGGCGGACCACGACGCGTCGGCCTGCGTGAACAGCAGGTCCAGGAGCGGGGCCACGGGGGAGGAAGTCAGGGTGTTGGTCATGCGAGGGGTCCGATATCAAATGAGCGGTTGCGGCAGCATCAGAGGGCCTGTCGGATCGGTCCGTTGAAGCGCTGCCGGTGCCGGTTTAGAATACGACGAATTCGTCGCATTTCTCTATTCGCATTTCCGGATATCCCATGCCCACTCGCCGCAACGCCAGGCTTTCAGAGCGAAAACAGCCCCAGCAGACCCGTTCGGCAGAACTGGTCGCCGCCATTCTGCAAGCCGGGGCTCAGGTTTTGGCCAAGGAAGGCGCACAGCGCTTCACCACGGCGCGGGTCGCGGAAAAGGCCGGCGTCAGTATCGGGTCGCTCTATCAGTACTTTCCCAACAAGGCCGCCATCCTGTACCGCTTGCAGATGGAAGAATGGGCGCAAACGTCAGGCCTGCTGCGCGGTATTCTGGAAGACGCCAGCCAGCCGCCGCGCGAGCGTCTGCGCACGGTGGTGCGCACGTTCCTGCATTCCGAATGCGAGGAAGCCGTGATGCGCGTGGCGCTCAACGACGCCGCGCCGCTGTACCGCGATGCGCCCGAAGCCAAGGCCACCAAGGAAGAGGGCGCCCGCATCGTCCAGGTCTTTCTGCGCGAAGCGCTGCCGCAGGCATCCGAGGCCACCCGCGCGCTGGCCGGCGACCTGATCACCACCACGTTTAGTTCGGTCGGCAAGCAATTCTCGGAAAGCCCGCGCACCGCTCAGGAAATCGACGCCTATGCCGATGCGCTGGGCGACATGCTGTGTGCCTACCTGGACAGCCTGGCGTCATCCGCCCGGGGGTAAGATTGCCGCTCATTCCTGCGCCTGCGAGGTTAGGCCATGCATTCTCGTTTTGACGTCGCCAACGGCCATGCCGTGCTGGCCGGCGAAACCATGGGTCGTGGTGATCCCGTCGTTTTTCTGCATGCGTCCATCTGCGATCGCCGCATGTGGCGGCCCCAGATGGCAGGCATCGCTGCAAGTTGCCAGGCCATCGCCTACGACCGTCGCGGCTTCGGCGACACACGCGGACAGGCCGAGGAACATTCGGCCGTGGCTGACCTGATGGCCGTCATCGAGGCGGCCGCCGGGGGCAAGCCGGTGATCCTGGTGGGGTGCTCGCAAGGCGCACGCATCGCCCTGGACGCGGCGCTGCTGCATCCCGCCTCGGTGCGCGGCCTGGTGCTGATATCGCCGACGGTAGCCGGCGCGCCCGAAGCGGCGCTGCCACCCGCGCTGCAAGCGCTGATGGCGCCGTTGAAGACGGCCGAGGCCGCGCGCGATATCGATCAGGTCAACCGCCTGAAAGCGCGCTTGTTCCTGGACGGTCCCCTGGCCGCCGAAGGCCGTGTCGCCGGATCGGTGCGCGAGCAATTCCTGGACATGCATGGGCAGGCGCTGCGCGCTGCGCCCGCGGGCGCCAGCCAGGACAACGTGGCCGCGTACGCGCGCCTGCAGGAGTTCACGGCGCCCGCGCTGGTGATGTGGGGCAATCTGGATTTTCCCCACATCCAGGAACGCGCGCGCCGCGTGGCGCAGATGCTGCCCCAGGGCGAGGCGTACGAATCGGTAGACGCCGCGCATCTGCCCAGCATGGATCATCCAGCGGCCATCACGGAACGCCTTCTGGCCTTCATTCGCCGCTGTCCGCCTGGCGCGGGCCACGCTTTTTCATAACGGACGCTCATGCCGCATTCCGCTCCCGTCGCGCTGGTCACCGGATCCACGTCCGGCATCGGCGCCGCCATCGCCCGGCGCCTGTCGCGTGACGGCTATTCCCTTGTGCTGCATTCGCGCCGTTCGGCCGATGCCGGCCATGCGCTGGCCGCCGAACTCGGTTCGGCCGTCTACGTGCAGGCCGACCTGGCCGTCGACGCCGACCGGGTCCGGCTGGTGCGCGAAGCGGTTGCCGCCTGGGGGCGGCTGGACGTGCTGGTCAACAACGCCGGCATCAGCCGCGTCATCCCGCATGGCGACCTGGCCGCCGCGACGCCGGACGTCTGGCACGAGATGCACGAAGTGAATGTGGTGGCGCCGTTTCGCCTGGTGGCCCACGCGCAGCCCGCGCTGCTGGCAGCGGCCGCGGGCGGCAGGTCGGCGTGCGTCGTCAATGTCAGTTCGCACGCCGGGGTGCGGCCCAAGGGCGCGTCCATTCCCTACGCGGCGGCCAAGGCTGCGCTGAACCACGTGACCCGGCTTCTGGCCGTGTCGCTGGCCCCGAACATCCGCGTCAACGCGGTGGCGCCGGGCCTGGTGGACACGCCGTTGACGCAGGACTGGACGGCGGCGCAGCAACTCTGGAAAGAACGCGCGCCGATGCGCCGCGCGGCCAGCCCGGACGACATCGCGCAGGCGGTGGCGTTGCTGGTGCAGTCCGATTATCTGACCGGAGAAATCCTGCTGTCGGATGGCGGCTTGAACCTGACCTGACGGGCCTACGCCGGGGCGCGTGGCGTGCGTGGGCCAGCGGCGTCTTCGTCTTCGGCAGGCGCTACGCCGGGCACGCCCCGGCGGATGTTGCGGGAGTACTGCGCCGGGTCCGTCGTGGCGCGGGCCCGCTCGGTATAGCGCCCGGCGCGCCGATAGGCCACCGCGCTGTCCGCGCCTTCCAGCGTGCCCAGCCGGTACAGGTATTCGGGCAGGTAACCCGACAGCAGCAGCCGGTAGTTCAGCGGCAGTCCGGGCACGATCTTGTCGGCCAGCTGGTAGATGATGGTGATGCAGTTGGCGGTCAGCGTGTTGTAGAAGCGCGGGTGGCGCGCCAGCTGGCTCGCCGTGTCCACATACGACAGCAGCAGCTTGCGTGCCGCGCCGTCGGGCATGTGCACGCGGTACAGGTAGCCGTCTTCGCCGCGGATATTGGTGCGCACGCGCAGGCTGTCTTCTTCGGCAGAAGCCAGCACCGACAGTTCATACTGGCGAAAGAACCCGCCGATTTCCGAAAACTTGTCGTGCCGCTTGCGGCGGATTTCCACCGAGAACACCACCTGCTGGCCTTCGGTAAAGCCGAACGACACCAGCGCGTGCGCGATGGCCGGGCGGCCCCAGTACGACAGCGCCAGGTCCACCGAGGCCAGGCGCGACAGGTCATAGGTGCGCGTTTCCCAACGCGCGTCGTAGTCGGTGGCGCTGCGCCAGTTGAAGTTGCGCACGTTGCGCAGCGTCAGCGTGTCCCCCTGCACCGAGCCTTGCGTGATGCGGGCGACTTCCGGAATCCAGTCGCGGTCGTTGGACGGGCGCACGCCCCAGCGCCACCAGGCCAGCAGCATCAAGAGCAGCCCGCCGAAGACCCAGGCCGGCCAGGCGTGGCCCGTGGCCAGCCCGATCAGCGCGGCGGCCGCCAGCGCCAGCCAGGCCGCGGGCAGCAGGGGCCGCCACCGCGTACCCATCAAGGGCTGGAACCACAGCGCCAGCGCGCCCCAGGCCGCGCCCGCCGCAATGGCCAGGCCAGCGGCAACGGCCCAGATCATGGCTGGGCCTGCGCGTTGCGGGCGCCTGCCTCGCGGTCCTGGCGGCGCCAGCCGGCGCGCAATGCCGCGATCTGGCGAATGGCGGCCTGCGACATCTTCCACCAGCCGAAAGGCCGCGGGTCGGCCAGCATGCTCAGCGCACGGGCATAGTCCAGCGTCAGCCCCGGGGTCCAGGCCATGGTCAGGGCGCGCTTGCGGATCTGCGCGGCCACCCAGAGTTCGGGCGTCAAGAGCAGGCGCAGCAGCACGCCCCAGCCGGCGCGCGGGCCATGCAGGCGGCCCACGACGCCGTCCAGCGCGGCTTCCAGCGCCGCCGACACCGAACTGGAGCAATTGCGGTGCGTCAGGTTGTAGATCTCGGTCTGGCGGTAGACGTCCCAGAACGCCTGCAGCTTGGCCGCGTCATAGTTGCGGATGCGCACCCGCATGGTCGAGGGGCACCAGGCGCGCGATTCGGTGGCGTAATCGGGCTGGTACACGCCGGGCACGTTGTTGTCGGCGGTGGCGCGCAGCAGCGTGCCGAACTGTTCGGGCGAATGATCGATTTCCTGCGCGGGGTACAGGCTGATGTACACGCCTTCGGGCGATTCCAGCGCGGCGTGGCCGGTGGACACCACGCCGTTGATGTCGACCGCGGCGATGTAGCGGTCCAGCACCGGGTAGTTGCGCGTGGCCGTCTTGGCGGAACCGGACGGCGTCCACACGTGCACCGTCAAGGCCCGTTCGCTGGCTTGCGGCGGGCCGTCGAACACGGTCTGGGCCGGACCGTCGACACGGGTCGGCATGAAGTCGGGATGCGGGTTGTCGGCTAGCGCCGGGTTGGAATCCAGGCTGCGCACCCGGCGCGCCAGCCACACCAGCTTCATGCCCGAAAACGCCAGAAACAGGCCCAGGCAGTACGGGACCGTGCCCACGTAATGCGTGGGGTAGGGTTGGAAGAAGAAGATCGCCAGCAGGATCTCGACCACGCCGGACGCGAACACATAGCGCCAGCGCGGATAGCGCACCACATAGGCGGCGATGCACTGCAGCAACCCGTCCGCCAGGAACAGCAGGCCGAAGATCATCGACAGCAGGAAATGGCCGTGGTGGTGGCCCGCCAGAATCAGGACGCCGGCGGCCAGCACGAACAGGCCCTTGGCGTAGCGCAGCACCCGCTGGCCGCCCACCCCGGACGTGGCGATGGCCAGCGTGGCCAGCCCTTCGATGACGAACAGCGTGGCGAACAGGTACAGCGGGAAATACAGCGCCCCGTCCAGCGCATCGATGAAGATCGTGACGCCGGCGGCCAGTACCAGCCAGCCGATGATGGCGAGCGTGCGCGCGCGCTTGTGCAGGTAATCAACGCCGAGCAGCAGCAAGACCAGGTGACTCATGTTCCTAGCGCTCCGTGAGTAGGGGCAGGTATTGCGGTTCGGGCTTGGCGGGCAGCGCTGGGCGGAATAGGTCGCGGCGCGGCTGCCAGGGCGGTACTAAAGTATCACGGGTGGCACGCCGTGCGGGCGGCGAGCCGGCGTCGCCAGGACGCCGGCGTCAGGCCAGCCTAGCGAGGGGTCACGGCCTGCAGCCAGTGGCGGGTCAGGTCGAGCACGATGCGTTCCTGTTCGCGGTGCGGTACGTGGCCGCAGTTTTCCAGCAGCGCCTGCTTGCCGCCGGTCAGGCCCGCGATGCGTTCGGGATGCGCCGCCGAGCCGTACTCGTCCAGTTCGCCATGCAGCGCCAGCACGGGGCTGCGCACCCGCCGCAGCGTGTCGTTCAAATTCCAGTCGGCAAAGGCCGGCGACAGCCAGGTATCGACCCAGGCGGCCAGCACCCAGGCGGCCTTGTCGCCGTGGTATTTCTTCAGCCGGTCCAGTTGGCCGGGTTCGGCGAAATTGCGTTGGGCGGCGCGAATGCCGTCCAGCGTGCGGTCTTCGGCGAACGCCTGGGCCGACTCGGTGATGAGCGCCACGCAGTCGTCGGGGTAGGCCGCCGCCGCGCAGATCGCCATGCCGCCGCCCACGCTGTGGCCCAGGCCGATGTAGCGGCCGATGGCCAGCGCCTGGCGCAGGTCATGAAAGCCCTCGTGGGCCTCGGCTTCGACGAAGCCGGTGGCGAGCACGGCGGGGTTGGGGTCCGACTGGCCGAAGCCCAGCCGGTCGTAGGCGATGACGCTGCGGCCGGTGGCCGCGGCCAGGTGCTCGGGAAAATCACGCCACAGGTCGACGCAGCCCAGCGAGTCGTGGAACAGCACGATGGGGGCCAGGTTTGCTGCCGAGTTTCCCGCCCCAATGCTGTCAGCCCTGTCAACGTCCTGGCCCGCGGGGTCCCAGCGGCGCGCGAAAAGGCGGCCTTGCCGGGTGGGCACGTGGATATCCTGGCGGGCAATCGGAAGCATGTAGGGGGTCCTGGGGGCTAGGGCGCACCGTGGCGCCGTCCGTGGGTAGCCCCCGATTATAGGAAACCCGTGCCCCGTTTATTCCTCGCTGGCCCATTCGACCTGCACGCCCAGGCTGCGCAGGTTTTCGACAAAGCGCGGGTGGGCGCGGCGGATGGGGGTGGCGTTGCGGATTTCCGAGCGGCCGTCGATGCTGCTGGCGATCATGAAGAGCGCGATCGCGACCCGGATGATGTAGGGGCTTTCGACCACCGCTGGCGTCAGCGGATTGCCGCCAAAGGTGATGACCCGGTGCGGGTCCGACGAAAACACGTGGGCGCCGAACTTGGACAGTTCGCCCGTCCAGCCCAGCGCACCGTCGTAGACCTTGTTCCAGAACATCGCGTTGCCTTCGGCGCACACGCCCAGCGCGATGAAGATCGGCAGCAGGTCCACCGGAAAATACGGCCACGGCGCGGCTTCGACCTTGGTCAGCACATTGCTGGTGAAGGGCGTCTGCACCTTCAGCGGGCCGTTGCGCAGCGCGCGCGACCAGCCGTTTTCGTGCACGATCTGCACGCCGAACTTGGCGAAGGTGCGGTCGATCAGCGGGAAATTGCCGGGCGTGCTGTTGCGCACCACCACGTCGCCGCCGGTGATGGCGCCCAGCGCCAGGAAGGTCGTGATTTCGTGGAAATCTTCTTCGAAGGTGAATTCGCCGCCCCGCAAGGTGGCACCGCCGCGCACCGTCAGGCGCGAGGTGCCGATGCCGTCGATGTCGGCGCCCATCATGGCCATGAAGCGGCAGAATTCCTGCACGTGCGGTTCGGATGCGGCGTTGGTCAGGGTCGATTCGCCCGCGGCGGCCGCCGCGCACAGTACGAAGTTCTCGGTGGTGGTGACCGACGCGTAGTCCAGCCAGTGGTGGGTGGGCTTGAGCGGGCCGGCGCTGCGCACCAGCAAGGAACCGCTGGCGCGTTCGACTTCGCCGCCGAACGAACGGAAGATGTCGACGTGCGGGTCGATCTCGCGCACGCCCAGCGTGCAGCCCTTGACGTTGTCTTCCAGCCGGGCCACGCCAAAGCGCGCCAGCAGCGGGGGTACCAGCATGATGGACGAGCGCATTTCCTCGGGCAGCCGGTGCTGCGCCGCGTCGAACGCGGTGTCGCGGTGGTGCAGGTCCAGCGTGCGGGTGCTTTCGTCCAGCCGCACCTCGCTGCCCAGCGTGCGGAAGATGTCCAGGATCTTGCGCACGTCGGTGATGTCGGGCACGCCATGCAGTCGCAGCGGCTGGTCGGTCAGCAGCGTGGCGCACAGCACGGGCAGCACGGCGTTCTTGTTGGCTGACGGAATGACGCGGCCGCGCAGGGGCGTGCCGCCGTGGACGATGAGATTGGACATGGGCGAGGAGCTGGGACGACAGGAAAAGCGGTTGGGGGAAGGGCGCGGGAAATTGTACCGGGCGGGCCTGGCGGGCGCCGGGCGGCCCTGGCGAAAATGGTGTCAGACTGCAAACCGTGTTGCCTGGCTTTGCGTGGGCAGGGGTATCGGTCCCCCGCCCAGCTGATCGACGCCGGCCTGGACGGCAATACCCGCCGCGCTAACCTTTCGCGCCCGAGGCGGTCGGCAGCAACAACCCGCCGGTGCCGAACGCCAGCCGCGCAAAGCGCTCGCCCATGCGGCGGTGCGACGCGCCGTCGGGATGCAAGCGGTCGGGCAGCGGCAGTTCGGCAAAGTCGGCCGGGCCATACAACGTCATGCCATCCAGATAGCGCAGCTGCGGATCGGTGGCGGCGCGCTGCGTCACGATGCGACGCAGTTCATCGCGAATCACTGTCAATGTCAGCTTGCCGGCCTGGCGCTCGGCCGGGTTGCCGGTGGCGCGAAATGCCACGTTGCCGGCGGCCAGGGCGTCGGTATCGAAGGCCCCGGGGCCCGGCGTGTCTTCATGGATCGGGCAATGGACCGGCGACACCACCAGCAACGGCGTGTCGGGATGGCCGTCGCGGATCGTGTCCAGGAAACCGTGCACTGCCGGGCCGAAGGCGCGCAGCCGCATCAGGTCCGCGTTCACCAGGTTGATGCCCAGCTTCAGGCTGATCACGTCGGCCGGCGTGTCGCGGATGACGCGGGCGGTGAAGGGGTCGAGCAGCGCGCTGCCGCCGAAACCCAGGTTCACCAGTTCCACGGCGCCCAGGCGAGCGGCCAGCGCAGGCCAAATGGCGGTGGGGCTGTCGCCGTTGGATCCGTGGCTGATCGAGCTGCCGTGATGCAGCCACACCGGCCGGCCATCGCTTTGCACCGGTTCAAGCGGGGCATCGCTGCGCAGGGCGACCAGTTCGGTGGTTTCGTTGTGGGGCAGCCAGATCTCGACCCGCTTGGCGTGGCCGGGCAGATCGTCAAATCGCAACGTCGCGACTGCACCCGTGTGCCGCGAGACGGCACCCGTAGCCATGTTGATCGTGATTACATCGCCGCCATCAGCGCTGGCCTGCGCCGCCAGTTGGCCGTCGATCAGCAGGTCGTAGATGCCCACAGGTCGTGGCGGTACACCGGCATAGACGTAGCGCGTGGGGGCAACATCCAGTTCAATCCGCGTGGCGGTGGTCTGGAACACCAGGCGCACACCCGACGGCTGCGATTCGGCCATGGCCAGTTGCGGGTCCGGGCACTGCTGGCGTGCCCATGCAGGCAGGCGATGCGGCAGCAGGCCGCGCGCGGTCGTTTCCAGTTCCAGGGCCCCGCGCACCAGCGCCTGGGCGATTGAGGTGGCGTTCAAGGCAGGGCGCGCGTTCGTCATGCGGTGGAATCCGTGCGGGTTCAAAGCGCGCGATCTTAGCAAGGGCGGGCGACCGGCGATAGCGCGGCGCCCGCCGGCTGGCTATTGCGGCGCCGGGGCGCGGCGCTTGCGGATCAGCACCGCACCGCCGATGGTCAGGAGCAAGCCGCCGCCCAGGTAGGGCAGCCCGAAGATCAGCGCCCAGAAGAACAGCGCGGTCTTGCTGTCGTTGGCAGCCTGCGCGCCCGCCGTGGCGGCATCTTGTATGCCGGCGTTCATCGTAAGCACGCTGGCGATCAGCGTCAGCAGCAGCGTCACGCCGAGCAGCACGCAGCCCCAGCCGGCACGGCGTCGGTTGTCGTAAATACGAAGCAAGGCGGCCGCCACCACGACCGTGATCACCGCGCTGATGAGGGTGCCGGTGATCAGCATGCGGTCGAGCACGGCGGGGTCATCGGCCACATAGGGTTGCCCTGCCGGGTGGTTCAGACCGAACAGCACGATCAGTATGGGATTGACGACGCCAAACGCCGCCCGGCCAACCAGCAGGCCGAATACAACGCTGGTAATCCATTTGATCAGGGTGGGGTTCATTCGGGGTTCCCGCAGGTGCCGAGGTGGCAACAGGATACCGCTAATCGGCGCATCCCTTGGCGCCGGCGGTGGCGCGAGACAGCGCCGCATTCGCCTCCCAGTAGCGTGACAGGGCCGCAACGACCGTCTCGGGCGCCGTGTCCCGGGAGGAACATGGCAAGACGTACTGCCTGGACGTTGCCGCATAGCGGGTGCGCGAGCCCTTGCAGGCGTTCCTGGGCGGCTGATAGCCCGCGGCCATGGTCAGCACGATCCGCTTGCTGGCGAGGGCGCCGGTGCCCGCCGACAGGTTCAGTTGTTCTTCCGTGCTGACGTCGGTGATCGGGTCCCAGGGGACCAAGGTGTTCAGGTCCGGCAGCCAGACGCCCTTGTGCGACAGCACGGCGTAGGGTTGGCGCTGCAGCCAGAACGCCCGCAGGGCTGCCTTGGTCAGGTGCAAGCCGCTGACGATGCCAATGGCGCCGATGAGCCAACGCTTCAATTCCAGACCCGCCAGCAGGCCCGCAACCAGCAGCAATCCCCCTGCCAGGCCGCAGAGCAGGGCGGCGCCCCAGCCGTGTTCGTAGAGTTTGACCGGCGCGGCGCCCGTCAGGGACCGGCGTCGCAGCGAAGCGATGTCTTGCGCAAGCGCCTGCCGGGCGAGGGCGCGGTAGTCGAATTCGGGGAGGGTATCGAAGGACGAAGCGTTCTGGGCGCCGGCGGCGCTCAGGGGGACAGGCGGTTTCATGAGAAGAATCGAGGATTGCGTAGCGCAACTGCAGGGTGGGCCAAGGCCTTGCAGATTACGCAGCGCAATCCCCCGCGAACATTGGAATGTTCTGATTTTTGCCGTGCCACGGCAGGGCGTCGGTCGCCTCGTTCTTCGAGGGCAACGGCGCGGCAGGCCGCCGCGCCGCAGGCACTTCAATAGTAGATATCGACGTAGTCTGTCAGGCCGCCGCACGCTTCCATCTGCTGCAGGCGCCAGTA
This sequence comes from Achromobacter sp. FW305-C-28, assembly GCF_058783235.1. Lineage (NCBI taxonomy): Bacteria > Pseudomonadati > Pseudomonadota > Betaproteobacteria > Burkholderiales > Alcaligenaceae > Achromobacter > Achromobacter sp. FW305-C-28. The sequence goes on from NZ_JBYSYL010000004.1 coordinate 386,696, forward strand.
TTTGCGCTTGCCGGTAGCGCGGAATTCATAGTCGCCGGTGCGTTCGCAGCGACGGCCCGGGTCGGGTGCGTTCAGGATCAGGATGGTGCCGCGGAAAGTGAAGCGGTCGGCCGAGATCGAGACCACGTCGCCGCGCAGTTCCACCGAGCGGTCGCCGTTGATCTGGCCGCCTTCCAGGCTCACCACGTCGCGGTCGTCGCGCGCCGTCAGGTGGCCGCGCTTGTCGCTCCAGAGCCACTGCAGGGTGACGCCGCTGTTGTTGCGCAGGCGCTCGTAGGCGGCCTGGTCCAGGATTTCGGTTTTCTGCACCCGTTGCAGAGACTGGCCCGGGGCTGCGGCCTGGCCGGTTTGCGGCTGCGCTTGTTGCGGCTGCGCCTGGGGCTGGGCCTGCGGTTGCCGGGGCGGCAGCGCCGGCGATTGGGATTGCGGCTGCGATTGCGGTTGCACTTGGGACTGGGGGCGGGGCGGGAGCTGGCCCGGTGCCAATGCCGGCGCATCCCCCGGCGCCGCCATGGCCGGCGCCGCCGCCACAAAAGCCAGGCCCAGGGCAACAGCGTAAATGCCGGACATAAGCCGCTTCTTGGCGGGCGCGAAAGCCGGGGCGCGATCGGGGTTCATATGCATAGGGATGTCGTGTAGGAAGTAGGAAGTGCTTTGCCGCTATGGCAGGGCACGTTTTACGGGGTACGTTTTACCAGGGACGGACTACCGGGCCGTAACTTAGCACGCGTCATGCGTTCGCCCATTGCCGATTTTCTGTCTTATGTATCTATTCGTTAACAGCAAAATGACGGCCCAACGCTCGCATGAACGCCGGCGTTTCAGGGCTTGGGCTTGCGATTCATTTCGTATTTAGGCCGGCTGCGAAAATTCTTCATTGCATAGTCCAGAAACTCGGCCTTGCTGATGCGTCCGTCGCCGTCGGAGTCCATCGCGGCCACCTGTTCCGAGGTCGCTTCATTCAAGAGCGGACCGCGCGTGAGATAACCGTCGCCGTTGATGTCCTGCTTGTCGAATGCCGCTTCCATGCGGGCGTAGTATTCCTGCTCGGTCATGGGGCGGTTGACGGCGTCGGGGGCCGGATTGGCGCCGGCTTTACCCGCGCTCGTTTGGCTTTTGTCGGTTCTACCGGCGCCAGTCTGGTTTTCGCCCGGCTTGGCCGGCTCGGCTGTTTTGGCGTCCGACTTGCCAGGTTGCGCGGCAGCCGGGGCCGGGGCCGCGGGCGTCGATTGCGCCATCGCGCCGCCCGTCAGCAAGGCAAGCAGCAACGCTGCGGTCAGGCTGCCGGTCCGGGTGACATTTTTCATGGTTATCCTTTTAGACAATCAAGCGGCGCAAATCATATCGCTGACTGGAATAACCCGTGTTGCCATATGTTTTCGAATAATAAATAACTCAGGGATCGAGGATGACGACAATCAGCGTGCGGACTCGGGACGTCACCGCGGTTGGCCTAGCTCAGGTCGTCGTATAGGTAGGGCGCGTATTGATAGTCGTGGGTGGTCGGGGCGGGCGTGGCCAGCAAATGCCGGTGCCAGTACTTGCCGGGCTCGTTCAGCCAGCGGAATTTTTCTTCGCGCGCCAACTGGCACAAGGAAGACAGGTCGGCGCCATAGCGCACCAGCAGCGCGACCAATTCGTGGACCATGGGTGAGTCGAGCTTGCGACGGTCGATTTTCAGGGTGAAATCCCGGCCTTGTCTCGCGTGGTTCGTAATGGCCGGGATGGCAGCCAGGGCGTCGAAGAATCGTTGTTCGTCACCTTGAGAGAAAAAACGGACTAGCGGTATCTTCATATCCACGGCACACGGCTCCAGCGCCGAACCTGGCTGCCGCGGGCGGGCGTGGTGGGGAGTGGCCCCGGGCATCGGTTCGCGCAAAAGCCTCGAGAGTACGCAGCGCCTGTCCGATCTTCCCATTGGAAGATTCTGATTTTTCAGGGTAGCAGTCGCATTCCCGTGCGTTTCACGAATTCTTCGTAGCTGATCGGCGGGCCAGCCTTGGTACTGGCGCTGTTGGCCTGCCAATGCACCCATGAACGGCCACTGGTGGCGTCGTACACCACCTTGTAGATATAGGTCGGCACTGCCACGCCCGACCCGATGGTCTTGGGCCGGTCGGCATAGACCGGGCCGGTGAACACGTACACGTCACCCGCCGCCCGCATCACGTATTGGCGGGTGTCTTGTTCGATGCGGCTCCAGGGGCCGGCGTTGTGGGTCTGGTCCTGCGGCACCATGTTCGCCAGCGAAAAACTCTGCGCCATGGCTTCGGGCGTGGCCATGTCGCCAGCCGGCGCCATGTGGCCGCGGGAATAGCCCGAGCCCCGGTAATCGTCCAGCTCGGATCGTTCGGCGCGCGGCAGCCGGGCGTCGGCATAGAACTTGTCGGTGCGGTGCAGGCCCTTGGCCTGGCTCAGGTTCTGCCGGTTCAGCCGTTCGGCCACGAACACGGGGGTCTTGGTCTGGCCATTGTGCAGGATCGCGAACGACGAAAAACAGACCTCGCGCAATCGCTGGCTGGCCGGCACGGCGGGCGGGCGCGCGTTCGGAAAGAATTGCGGGCAGTCGGTGAAGGTGGTCTGCACCAGCGCCGAATTGGGTGCGGGCAGCGCCACCGGCGCCGTGCGCTCTTGCGACGGCCAACCCAGCCGCGACAGGATGTCGCTGGCCGATGCCGGCATCCGCCACTGCGGATTCAGCATGTAGGTGGCGGCGCCGAAGCTGGCCAGCGAGGTCACGACCAGCGCCCGTAAAAAACGGGGAATGCGGCCGGCGGACCGGGAATTCGTTCGAGAGGGGGGGCTTCTCTTTCTGGGGGCGGGTTTCTTCGCGCGCGTCATGCTACCTGGGGCTACGGACCGGCCGCCAGAGGCAGCCAATGTGACCCCGGATTGTAGATGAGTGATGAATTTGTCACTTGGCGGCGCACAAGCGGACGCGCGACGCACCTTGAATGCGTCGTCGCCCTAGCGCCGAATCACGCTGTCAGTTCGGGCCGCGCGATCTCGATGACCCAGTCCACGAAGGTCTTGACCGCCGCCGTGGCGCGGGCCTGGGGGTAGACGATGGAAATCGGCACCGGCGCGCAGCGGGCATCGGCCAGCACTTCGCGCAGGCGTCCGCTGCGCAGGTAGACGGCAGCCGCCAGCTCGGATAGCTGAATCAGTCCCAGCCCTTCCAGCCCGCAGTGCAGGTAGGCCTCGGTTTCGTTGACGGCGTAGCGGCTGGGCAGGGTCACCGACATGGCCTTGCCCGCCACGCGAAAGCGCCAGTCCAGCGGCCGGCCGGTGGCGTTGGACAGGTAGTTCACGACGCGGTGCGAGGCCAGCGCCGCCACTGATTCCGGCTCGCCAAAGCGTTTCAGGTACTTGGGCGACGCGCAGGTCAGCCAGGTCAGTTGGCCCAAGGGGCGCGCCACCAGCGTGGAATCGGCCAGCGTACCGCTGCGGATCGCGCAGTCGATGCCTTCGTAGATCAGGTCCGTCGGCCGGTCGCTCAGGCCCAGCACCACCTCGATGTCCGGGTAGCGGGCTTCGAATTCAATCAGGCGCGGCACCACGATGGCGCGCCCGATGGTGCCCGGCATGTCGACGCGTACCCGACCGCGCGGGGCCTGGGTGGCGGCGGACACATCGCTTTCCGCGGCGGCAATATCGGCCAGGATGGCCTGGCAGGCGGCCAGATAGCGTTCGCCCGCCTCGGTCAGGCTCAGGCTGCGGGTGCTGCGCCGTAGCAGCGGCGTGCCCAGGTGGGCCTCCAGGTGCTTGATGACGGTGGTCACCGACGAACGCGGCATCGCCAGCGATTGCGCCGCGCGGCTGAAGCTGCGCGCCTCGACGACCCGCACGAACGTTGCCATCGCTTGAAGTTTGTCCATGGGCCATGCCTGCTGAAAGGGCGTGTGGTGAAGGGGCGGCGCATGCCTGCGCCGAGTCCGGCGGGGATGCGGCGATGTTAACAACGCCCCGGTTTTTACGGGCGGTTGGTCCCTGCGATGTGTATTCAAGCAGCGCGAACAATGGCCGGCCGAGGGGCTCCTACACTGGCCAACGCATCACCGCCGCGTCGTGTCGCATCGCTCTGGCGATCGGCCGCTGTCTTTAATTCATCGACTCATCCCTCGGGGACTTCCATGTTGAATCACAACACCATTCTCGTCCTGGGCGCCGGCCAGCTTGGCATGGCCATGCTGCGCGCCCTGGCGCCGCGGGCCCGCCAGGCCGGCGACGCGTCGCTATCGGTGCTGCTGCGCCCGTCGTCCGCAGCCTCCGACGACCCGGCCCGGCAGCAAGACCTGGCTGAACTGCGTGCGCTGGGCGTCGACATCGTCCACGGCGACCTGGCCGAACAATCGGCCGCCGAGCTGGCCGCTACCTTCGGCCATTTTCACACCGTGATCTCGTGCACGGGCTTTGTCGGCGGCCCCGGCGTGCAGCGCAAGATCGCGCGGGCCGCGCTGGATGGCGGGGTCAAGCGCTTCGTGCCCTGGCAGTTCGGGGTCGATTACGATGCCATCGGCCGGGGCAGTCCGCAGGACCTGTTCGATGAACAACTGGACGTGCGCGACCTGCTGCGGGCGCAGCAGGCCACCGAATGGGTCATCGTGTCCACGGGCATGTTCACCAGTTTCCTGTTCGAACCTGCCTTCGGTGTGGTCGACCTGGCCGCCAACCGCGTCAACGCGCTGGGCAGCCTGGACACGGCCGTGACCCTGACCACGGCCGACGACATCGGCGCGTTGACGGCCGAGATCCTGTTCGCCCAGCCGCGCATCGCCAACCAGGCGGTGTTCGTGGCCGGCGATACGGTCACCTATCGCCAGGTGGCTGACGCGCTGGATCGTGTGCGCGGCGGCCAGGTCGAACGCCACGAATGGACGGTGCCGGAATTGGAACGTCTGCTGGCCGCCGAGCCGGACAGCGCCATGCGCAAGTACCGCGCCGTGTTCGCCCAAGGGCGCGGTGTGGCCTGGGACAAGGGCGGGACCTTCAACGCCCGGCACGGCATCCCCGTCACGAGCATGCAAGACTGGCTGCGTCGCAGTATCCTCGACGACGCAGCCTTGTTCACGGGGCCCGTGCCCGCCGACGCGTCGCAAGCCGCGATGCGTCTTCGACAGGAGAATCCGAATGGTCAGCAAGAATACGATTTGCCTCTGGTATGACGGCGGCGCCCTGGAAGCCGCCCAGTTCTACGCCAAGACGTTTCCCGACAGTGCCGTGGGCCGGATCATGCATGCGCCCAGCGATTTTCCGTCCGGCAAGCGGGGCGACGTGCTGACGGTGGAATTCACGGTCATGGGCGTCCCGTGCCTGGGCTTGAACGGCGGCCCGGGCGTCAAGCACAACGAGGCCTTTTCGTTCCAGGTCGCCACCGACGACCAGGAGGAAACCGACCGTCTCTGGAATGCCATTGTCGGCAACGGCGGCAAGGAAAACGTCTGTGGCTGGTGCCAGGACAAATGGGGCCTGTCGTGGCAGATCACCCCGCGCGTGCTGACCGACGCCATCACCGACCCGGACCCGGGCGTGGCGGAGCGCGCCTTCGAGGCCATGATGCAGATGGGCAAGATCGACGTCGCCGCGATCGAGGCCGCGCGCCGGGGGTAGGGGTAGATATCCCGGCGCTAGCGCTGGCGCGCCTCGTATTCACTGCGATTGAACAGCTCGAAATACAGCACGTCTGACCATTCCAGGCCCAGCGGATAGTCCGTGGCGCCGCTGCGGGTGCTGTCGAACTCATTGTCCAGCCGCAGCCCGAACAGCACGTCCAGCGGTTCGGCGGCCTGCTGCACCGAGGCGGTCTTCAATTGGCGCGCGGCCTCGGCGATATCCGCGGGCAACGCGTCCAGCGCCGCGCCGGCGTGCTGGCAGCGCGCCAGTTCCTGTTCGACGCTCGCCTTCAGTGCGGCTTCGCCGGACTCGCTCATGATGTCCAGCTCGATGGTTTCCAGCAGCAGGTACGCGTCCCGGTGCGCTTCGAGGAAGGCAAGGGTTTCGTCCATCGCCACCAGCAGGTCGGACGGCGGCGCGTACGACGTGGTGGCTGCCTGGACCGGAATCGACGAACCGGGCTTTTTGGCCGGCGAGAACAGGCGCTTGACGCGTTCCAGGAACGACACCGGTTGCGGCGCGGCCGGGGCCGGCGAGGCGGTGGGCAGCGGCACGGCCACCGCGACGCGCAGGATGTCCAGGAAGCGCTTGACCCTTTCGAAACCGGGTTCGAACGGGCTGCTGATGGCGTAGAGCCGGGTGTGGGAACCGGGCGCGTCGTCGTCCAGGCCATCGGAAACGAGCGACGCGCACAGCTGCGGGTCGCCGGACATCAACAGGCGGTAGATGAACGGCACGTCGTAGGGCCATTCGGACAAGCCCGAAATCGTCTCGGGCCGGTCGGCGTAGGACGTGGGGCGGTTGCTCAAGCTGTAGAGATACGAACGGTTGGCCATGGCGGCGGGGATCTCGCAAGCGTTGGGGACGCTAGTTGACCTCAATTCGTGCGCGGGCGGGGTGAAATTGCGTGTTTGCCTGCAAAAAATAGGGGCGTATCACCTTCGTGGTTCCCCGGACTCGTCACATCCGTGCGAAGGTTTTCCCCCTAAAATCGCGACTGCCGCCGCCTCTCCCGGCGCAAACCCTCCCTATTCGAGATGTACGTCGATCTCCTCACCCTGTATCTCATTACCATCGGGACGCTGCTGGCCAGCGCCGGCCTGACGTTCTGGGAGCATCGAACCCATCCCACTCGCAGCCGTTCGCTGCGCCTGCTGGCCGCGGGCTTTGCCACGCTGGCGGTCGGCTGTACCTCGGTGCTGTTTCGCGCCGACCTGCCCGCCGTGCTGGGCCCGGCCTTGAGCAACCTGGTCATCCTGAGCGGCTACCTGCTGGTGCTGAACAGCGTGGCCTCGCTGAGCGGGCGGCGTTACCGGGTCCGCGCCTTTGCCTTGCTGGCCGTCATGGCCCTGATCTGGCTGGTGGCCGGCGCGGGCGGGCAGGATCTGGTCTGGAAATACGTCAGCGCGTTTCCCATCGCCCTGGTCAGCGGCCTGACCGCATGGGAACTATGGCGTTGCGATTCCCTGAAAGCCTTCAAGACACGCTACATCGCCGTGGCGGTCGCGAGCATCCATGCGCTGATCTACCTGGGTCGGGCCTTCATCCTGCCCTGGTGGGTGGCGGCCCACGGCCCGGCGGCGCAACTGCTGGCCAGCAACATCACCATGTACGAAGGGGTGCTGTATTCGGTGATTCTGCCGATGACGCTGATCAAGCTCATCCGCGAAGAAACCTTGAGCCGGCTGGTGCTGGAATCCCAGACCGACTACCTGACCCGGCTGGGTAACCGCCGCTGGTTCTTCGAGCAGGGGGCGCGCGCCATCGACGACAGCGTCGCCCGCGGACCGGTGGCCGTGCTGGCGTTCGACCTGGATCAGTTCAAGTCCATCAACGACCGCTACGGCCACCAGGCCGGCGACCACGTCCTGAAAGCGTTCGCGCAGATCGTGCGCGACGTGCTCGGCCCCGACGCCATCCTGGCCCGCATCGGCGGCGAGGAATTCGCGGCCTTGCTGTCGGGGGAAGCGGCCGGCCAGGCCCAGGCAATGGGCGAGGCCGTCGCCCGACGGTTCGCCGACACGATCGCCGATCCGGCCAGCGGCCTGGGGCTGCGCGCCAGCGTCAGTATCGGGCTGGCGCGCTATGACCGCGATGCGCCGCCGCTGGCCGATGCGCTGGCGCGGGCCGACCAGGCCTTGTACCGGGCCAAGGCGCTGGGCGGCAACCGGCTGGAGCCGGCGTTTGTGCTGGAAGCCGCGGCGGCGGATTGAGCACGGGGCCGCCGCAGCCTGCCCGGCTCAGCGCGCGGGCCAGGGCTGGTCGGCCATGCCCAGCTTCGGTTCCCCCAGCAACGGCGTGGACAAGGCGTACGCGCCGTTTTCGGTGAAGGCCCAGATGATGTTGCGGTCGTACTCGGTGTAGATCGAGAACACGCCCTTGCCCAGGGTATAGACGGGCAGCTCGGACTCATCGGCCAGCGCGGGCACGAAGTACCCGGCGATGGTGGGCTTGGCGGGATCTTCCACATTGAAGATCTGCACCCCCGCGTTGTAGAACGAGTAGGGCACGATGCCCTGGCGCCACTGGCCCGGCTGGCCGATGGCGTTGGCGCGTTTCGGGCCGAAGTTGCCGCCCCGCTGGCAGAAGCTGGTGAACGGCGCGCCCGGCGGTACTTCGGGCTGCGGCATCTTGGCGGCCACTTTCAGGTGCGAGGGGTCGCGGGCGTCGATGACGAAGATGTCTTTATAGGGCTCGTAGCAATCGCGGTTCATCGGGTAGCCGTTGGCGAACACGTAGCCGGTGCGCGCGTACTGGCTGACGTCGGCGTTGTCGAATTCGGTGCCGGCGAAGCTGGGCGCCGTGTTCACGCCGCTGAGCATCCTGGGCTTGGCCGGGTCCGACAGGTCGAAGGCGTACACCCCCAGTCCGCCCATTGCGCCAAAGCCGATCTTGCCGCCGTTTTCCAGCGGCTGCGACAGGAAGATGGGGTTGCGCGACCCCATCCAGGAAGTCCGGTTGCCGGCCCGCGGATTCATCAGGTAGGCCTCTTCGTGTTCCTTGTCGCCCAGGATCTGGCCGGGCACGGCGACCTGTGACACGAATTTGGGATCGGCCGGATCGCTCATGTCCCAGACCTGGTAGCCGGGCGAATACAGGTAGTTCGGGTATTCGGTCAGGCCGTAGGTGTCGTCCGGCGCGGCCGACAGGATCATGTATTTGCCGCCGTAGTACTCCGGCGAATCCAGCGAACCGGACCCGCGTTGCTTGCCCACCGGCGCGTCCGGGTGCTGGTAGTCCGTCGTGCGGGTGGCGATCAGGCGCCACTGGCTGGGCAAGGGGCCGTCCATGACGAAGACCTTGAAGCCCTTGAGCGAGTTGTACTGGCGCTGCGCGGCGACCTTGTCGGGCTGTTCCAGCTTTTCGTTGATCAGGCCATAGCGGCCGATCTCGAACGAGGCGACCAGCACCGGCTTGCCCAGCTTCTTGCTCCAGGCGATGGTGGCGCCGCCCAGATAGTCCTGCACGGTATTCGGATCGTACTTTTCACTGGACCCTTTCGGCCCCCAGACGCCGCCCTTGGAATAGACGATCTTGCCGTGGGCCGGGTCGGTGACATCGAGGATGCGCAGGTAGTCGCGGTCGTGCACATACAGGTAGCGGCGGCCCTCGAAGTCGGCGATGTTGTTCCACGCATGGAAAGGCGAGCCCACGCCGGGGTAGAAGGCCAGCACCTTGACGTTCTTGGCGTAGCTTTGCTTGTCCCAGGTGGCCATCTCGCCAGGGAATTTCTGCCCGGTGTGCACTTCGGGCGTGGCCTTGGGCCAGATGAACTGGCCGGTCGCCGGGTCCATGCCGTAGTCCACGCCGGGCTTGAGCGGTACGGGCCGGCGCTCGGGCGTCAGCCGCAGCCATTGCGCCAGATAGGGGTCCTGCACCGTGGGCGTGCCGGGCGTGGCGACAGGCGCGGCAGGCTTGTGCGGCGCGGTCTGGGCGATGGCGGGCAGCGCGGCGCCGGCCAGCAACAGCGATGCAACAGCCGGGCCCGCGAATCGGGCAGGCCAGTGGGGGCGGGGGATGGACATGCAGTCTCCTTGGGGACGGGGGCGCTCGCCGGATGCGGCAATGGCGGCGGGCATTCAGAAGGCGTGGCGGATGCCGACCTGGTAACCGGTCGGGTTCTGGCCGGCGTTGGGATAGTTCTGGAAGGTCACGGGGTACGGGACGGGCGCGGCGCGGCGATGCTGCACATGGGCCACGCTGGCGTACAGGTCGGTGCGTTTGGACAGGCCGTGGATGAATCCCAGGACGAAACCGTTGGCGCTGGACAGGCTCTTGTTGTCGTCGTCGTGGCGATGTACCACGCTGGCGTAGAGGCGGTTGCGGCCGTCGATGTTCCAGCGCGCGCCCAGCTGAACGTCCCACCCGCTGGCGTTGAAGGCGGTGTAGGGCGGGTAGGCGTAGTAGCCGTTGTAGGTATGGAAGATGAACGTGGGTTCGACCGAGCCGATGCGATAGACGGCCGAGAAATAGTTGTCGCGCGAGGCATGCACCTCGGACGAACGGAAGATGTCGCGGGTGTATTGCTGCTCGCTGGCCACGCCCAGGAACAGCGGGCCTTCGCGGTATTCGAGGGCGGTGCTGATGAAGCGCCCGGCCTTGGAGCTGCCGCCTTCGCCGTTGGTCATCATGAGGCGGCCCGTGAGGCCATGGAACGCCGGCGTCTTGTACTGCACCGCGCCGTCCACCCGGTACGACGCATAGAAGAATTCCATGTTGTTGACCATGCTGAATTCGGCGGCCCAGCTTGGGTCGGCATAGCCGGCGATCCAGTACGACGGCGTGAACTGCCGGCCCAGCGTCAATTCGCCCCAGTCGCCTTTGAGCCCCACGAACGACTGGCGAAACTGCGCCGCCTGCTGGCCGTTGTTGGCCGAGAACATGGGCTCGATCGTGAACACGGCCTTGTTGCCGTCGCCCAGCTCTTCCACGCCGCTCAGGTTGAAGCGCGAATTGTTCAGGCCGCCGCTGGACATGCGCGTCGTCGAACCGGGCCCGGACGACTGCAGGTGCTTGATGTTCATGTCGACGTAGCCGGACAGCCAGACGCGGGTCTGGGCCTGCACGCTGGAACCTGCGCATAGCGCCACGACGGCCGCCAGTGCCGAAATCCTCTTCATTGCACTTTCCCCTCCTCGGTGAGCCGGCCCGGCCGCAGGGCGGTTCGGGCCTGTCGCTCGGGTCAACGTTGGACTTTTTTTTGTATACATTTATTGATAAAAGTATACGAAGAGGGGGAATAGGTTTATTGAACTGTCTGCTTATAGTGACAGGCGATTTGGTTATAGCGGCGGTATTTCAAAATGTATACATCAGGGCCTTCCTGAATAGGCGCGAAGCGGCGAATGCACCAGAATCGCGGCTGGCAGCATCCGGCCAGGCCGGATGCCCTACCCCCGGGCTTTGGACAAGAGGAACCCACCATGCATGCCGCGGACGCGCTTCCCTTGAATGACCTGTCGCTGATCCGCCGTTTGAAGCTGAACCAGTTGATGATCTTCGGGCGGGTGCTCGAAGCCGGCTCCGTGATCGGCGCGGCCCAGGAATTGCGGCTGTCGCAGCCGGCCGTGACCAAGGTCATCCAGGAACTCGAGGCCTGTTTCGACGGCCCGTTGTTCGAACGGTCGAACCGTGGCGTGGCGCCGACCGCGCTGGGCGCGTTGCTGGGCCGCCGGGTCAAGTTGCTGATGGCCGAGTTGCGTGGCATGACCGACGAACTGAATGATTTCCGCCTGGGCGCCAGCGGCCACGTCACGGTGGGCACGCTGATCTCGGCGTCGGCCCGCCTGCTGCCCAACGCGATCGCGATGTTGAAGGCGCGCGCGCCTGGCGTATTGGTCACCGTGCGCGAAGGCGCCACCGCGCACCTGTTTCCGGCGCTGGCCGCGGGCGACGTGGATATCGTCGTCGGCCGCCTGCCCGAACCCGAGCTGCCGCTGGCCAACGTCCATGCGCTCAGCCACCACGCGCTGTTTGACGAGGCCCTGTGCGTGGTGGTCGGCAAGGGCTATGGCCCGGCGGCCGACCGCGTCACGCATCTGGCCGAGCTGATCGGGTCGCCGTGGATCCTGCCCACGCCGGATTCGCCCGCGCGACTGGCGGCCGAACACCTGTTTCGCGGGGCCGGCCTGCCGCTGCCCACGGACATCGTCGAATCGTTGTCGATCCTGACCAATATCGGCCTGTTGCTGCACACGCCGCACGTGGCGTTGATGCCGCGCGCCGCTGCGCGGCAATTCTCGGATGCCGGCCTCTTGCGCATCCTGAACCTGCCCGAGACCGGCGCGTTCGGCACCGTGGGCTATTCGCTGCGCCTGAACCGCGAGCCCGGCGCCGCCTGCCAGACATTCATTGCCTGCCTGCGCGAGGTGGCCGCGCCGCCGGGCAGCGGCGCGGCGGCGATGCGCTACTGAGGCTCGATGCCGGCGGCTTCGATCACCGGCTGCCAAAGCCCCTGTTCCGTCTTGATGCGGGTGGCGAAGGCGTCGCGCAGTTCGCCATAGGGCGTGATGCCGGCTTCTTCCAGCCGCGTGCGAAAGGCGGGGTCGGCGACGATGCGGCGGCCCTCGTCGGCCAGGCGGGCCAGCACCGCTTCGGGCATCCCCGTGGGGCCGACCAGGCCGTTCCAGGTTTCCACGACATGCCCGGGATAGGTTTCGGCAATGGCCGGCAGGTCGGGCAATTGCGCCAGCCGCTTGGCGCTGGACACCGCCAGCAGGGACAGCTTGCCGGTGGCCGCGTGCGGCAGCACTTCGGACACGCTGGCGCTGTACAGGTCGATCTGCCCGGCCAGCACGTCCGCCAGCGCTTGCGCGCCGCCGCGATACGGCACCATCGTCGCCTGCACGCCGGCGCGTGTCAGGAACAACAGCGCCGACAGGTGCGTCAGCCCGCCGGTGCCGGCGTGGCCCACGTTCAGGGCGCCGGGGTTGGCGCGGCCATAGTCCACCAGGTCGGCCAGCGTCTTGAAGCCGTGGTCGGCGCTGGCCGCCAGCACGAACGGGTTGCCGCCCACATTGATGATGGGCGCGAAATCGCGGATGGGGTCGTAGCGGATCTTGTTGGTCATGGGCGCCGTGACGATCTGCGTCATGGTCGACATGAACAGGGTCTGGCCGTCCGCCTTGGCCCGCGCCACGTATTCCGCCGCGATCAGGCCGCCCGCGCCGCCGCGGTTGTCCACGATGAACGGCTTGCCGATGCGCTGGCCCAGCTTCTCGGCCATCATGCGCGCGATCAGGTCGGTGTTGCCGCCGGGCGAGAACGGCACCACGATGGTGACGGGCCGGTTGGGCCAGCTGTCTTCGGCCCGCGCCACGAAGGGCGCGCCGGCCAGCAGGGTCATCGCGCCCAGGCTGAAGCGCCGCCTGGCCGGGTTGATGGGGGTTGTCATGATGTCTCCTCGTTTTCTTGGTATGCGCCCGGCGTTGTGCCGGGTCGGTCATGCAATCCGGCAGGCCTGGGCGAAGTCCAGCCGCGGCAAGCGCGCAAAGAGCTTGTCGGGATCGCCCTTGCCCAGGTTGCACAGGAAATTCACGCGCCAGGTGCTGTCGGCAAAGAACGCCTGGTTCACCGCGTGGGCGTCGAAGCCGGACAGCGGCCCGCAGTCCAGGCCCAGGGCGCGCGCGGCCAGGATCAGGTAGCCGCCTTGCAGCGAACTGTTGCGCAGCGCGGTTTCCTCGGCCAGCGCCGCGTCCGCCGCATAGGCGTCGTACTGCGATGGCCGATGCGGAAACAGCGTTTCGCCCCACTGGTGAAAGGCGCTGTCGTACGCAACGATGGCGGTGACGGACGCGCCCAGCACCTTGGCCACGTTGGCGGGCGCCAGCGCCGGCACCAGCCGGGCCTTGGCCTCGGCAGTCTTGACGAACACCAGCCGCATGGGGCTGGTGTTGGCGCTGGTGGGGCCGTGGCGCACCAGTTCGTACAGGACGTGAAGCTCGGCGTCGGCGATGTCGCGGGGCAGCCAGCCGTTGTGGCTGCGCGCCTGCCGGAACAACTGGTCCAGCGTGCTGGAATCGTTCATGCGCGGTCTCCTTGGCAGACGCCGGCCGTCATGCCTGCAGTGCCGGCAACGCTGCGCGCATGCGGGCTTCGACCTGCGCGGCGGTGTCGGCATCCAGTGGCACCAGCGGCGCACGCACGTGGCGCCAGCCGTCGTCGCCCGTCAACAGCGACAGGGTGTGCTTGACGGCCGCCACCATCGGGAACTGCTCGGCGGTCTTGCGTACCGCCGTGATGCGGTCGCCCAGGCGCGCGGCTTGCTCGGGTGAGCCGCAGGCCAGCGCAATGTCGCGTGCATTGATGTTGTTGGTGGCCGAAATGCAGCCCGCCGCGCCCCTTTCCAGGCTGCGCAGCATCAGCACTTCGGATGCCGGGAAAATCGACAGCTGCGGAAAACGCGTCAGCATGGCGTTCAGGTTGTCCCAGTCGCCCGAGCTGTCTTTCACGCCGACGATGTGCTGCGGGTACGCCGCCGCCAGCCGCTCGATCAGCGGTAGCGTGATGGCAACGCCCGACACGGCGGGGATGTGATACAGCACGATGCGCAGGGCGGGGTTGTTCACCCGCTCGATCAATTGCCGGTAATAGGCAAACACGCCGTCTTCCTGCACGTTCTTGAAGAAGTAGGGCGGCAGCACCAGCGTGCCGGCGCAGCCCCGTTCCAGGGCATGGCGCGTCAGGACGACGGCGTCGTCGACCGCGCAGCAGCCCGTGCCGACCAGGATGCGGTCGGGGGCGATGCCCGCGTCGATCACGGCATCGACCAGCGACATGCGTTCGTCGAACGTTTCCGAGCAGGCCTCGCTGTTGGTGCCGGAAATCGCCAGGCCGGCGCCATCGGCGACCAGTTGCTTGCAGTGCGCGACGAACGCGGGCAGGTTCAGTGAAGCGTCCGCGCGAAACGGACTGACCACGGGTGCGAACACGCCGCGCAGCGAAGGATGTGACATGGAAGGTTCCTCAGGATGAGCGGCCCGGGGCCGGGGTAACGGGGGCGGTGACGGGCAAGGGGCCGGCATGGGTGGCGACGAAATCGAGCAGCGCGGCGGCAAAGGCGCTGTCGGCGCTGCCCAGGTGCGCCACCACGGAGGTGTGGTTGTGTCCGGGCACCTGGATGATGCGAGGCATCCGCCCGGCGGCGGCGACGCGCGCCGCGTATTGCAGCGCGTAGCGATCCAGGTAAGGATTTTCGTATTCGGCGATCGCGATCAGCAGCGGCACGGCCATGGCCTCGGCATGCGCCATGGGGGCATGGCGCCGCTGCAACGCGGGGTCCGGGCCGTAATAGGCCACCACGCCGGCGGCGTTGGGGTTGCCGGGCAGGGTGTCGGCCTCCAGGCGGGCGCTGATCAGCGCGGCGCCGGCCACGCCATCCGCCTGGCCACGGTAGCGCGGGTCGGTCAGGAAGGTGGCGACGTGGCTGCCGCCGGCCGAGTGGCCGATCAGCACGATGCGCCGCGGGTCGCCGTCCCAGGCGGCGGCATGCTTGCGCAGCCAATCCACCGCCGCGGCCACGTCGTCGGCGCCGGCCGGGTAGGGCGCTTGCGGCGCCAGGCGGTATTCGACGTTGACGCCGACGCAGCCGGCGCGTGCGAACAGCCTGGGCACGTTGGCGTAGATGTGCGGCGTGGCGTCCTTGCTGCCGCGCAGGAACGCGCCGCCATGCACGAAGGCCACGATGGGCCGCGCGGCGCCATCGGCTGCGGCCGGCAGGTATAGGTCAAGCTGCTGGCGCGGATCGTCGCCATACGCCTGCGCGGGCATCGTGCGCAGGCCGTCCGCGGGCAGGCCACAATGGACGGCGTCGTAGAGCTCGCAGACCTGGCGCCGGTTGCCCTGGATGTCGTTGGCCCAGGTCGGGCCCAGGGTCAGCATGGCGGCACGTTGCGCGTCGTCCAGCCCGGGAAACGGCGCGTGCGGGAAGGGGAATGTCATCGCGCGCCTCGGCTCATTCGGGCTGGTCTTTCTTGCCCGGCGCGGGCCGGCCTTCCTTGGCCGCCAGAATCGCCGGCGACGGCTGCACCACGAAATGCGCCAGGCGGTGCCGGTCGAACGATTCGAGGTCGCGGGCCCAGGTCTGCGGTTCGTGTTCGGCGCTGGTCGGTATCTGTTCCATGTCGGTGTAGATCTCGACGTTGTTGCCGTCCGGGTCCTTGAACACCAGGAACCAGTTGCTGCCCGGGCCGTGCTGCCCGATGCCGCGCTCGATCTCTACGCCCAGCGCACGCGCCACGTCCACCGCGCGCTTCATTTCGTCCAGCGATTCCACGTAGTACGAGAAATGCTCCAGCCCTGGGCGGGTGTAACGCGGCAGGTCATCGCGGTCGGGGGCGTCGGCCGGCAGGCGCGACAGGGCCAGGTCATGGTGGTCTTGCCCGGCGCGCAGGAAGACCATCTGGTCGGCGATGCGGTCCGATACCTTCAGGCCCATCACCTCGGTGTAGAAGCGCGTCGAGGCTTCCAGGTCACGCACCATCAGCACCAGGTGCCCGAGCTTGCGGGTCCGGATGGGTGCGATGGCCTTTGTGTCTGCGGCATTCACGGTTGTCTCCTCGCGGGGCTGTCGGCCCCGTCGTTATCAGGTTGCGTAGCAGGCTAACGGCTTTCCAGGGCCACGGGGTTCTCGAGGGTGCCGATGCCCTCTACCCAGGCCGTCATCGTATCGCCAGGCTTGAGATACACGCCGCGGCCCATGCCCACGCCGTCCGGGGTGCCCGTGGCGATCAGGTCACCGGGCTGCAACGTCAGGATGCGCGACAGGTAGGCGATCTGCTCGGCCACCGAAAAGATCATCTGCGAGGTGTTGCCGTCCTGCATGGATTCGCCATTGACGTTCAGCGTCATGCGCAGGTTCTGCGGATCGGCGATGCAGCCGGCCGGCACCAGCCAGGGGCCCATCGGCCCGAACGTGTCGAAGCTCTTGCCGCGAAACCAGTCGTGCTTGAACGGATAGTCGGTGCGACGGTTGAGGTCGCGGGCGCTGATGTCGTTGAAGACGGTGTAGGCGGCAATGACCGACAGCGCGTCGTCCACCGACACATGGCGGCAGGTCTTGCCGATGACCACGCCCAGCTCCACTTCCCAGTCCAGTTTCTCGGTTTCCGGCGGCATCAGCACCGTGGCCTGGGTGGGAATGACGCTGCTCTGCGCCTTCATGAAGACGTAGGGCTGGCTTTCGGCGCGGGCGGCGAGCTGCGTGCCCATTTCGTCGGCGTGTTCGTAGAAGTTGGAGGCCACCCCGAAGATGCGCCGCGGGCGGTAGGGAATGGCGTAGGCCGCGCCGTCGATGGCGGCCACGCGGCCTTCGGCGGCCAGGCCACGAGCCTGCTCGGCCAGCGACGCCAGGCGCGGGGCGGCGGCATCCCAGTCTTCCAGCAGGCCGTCCACGGCGGGCAGGTCGCCGCTCTGCCCGGCCTGGCTGGCACGGGCCAGTTGCGCCAGGTCATAGAGCGTGTTGTCGACCACCAGGCCGGGTTGTTGGACGCCGTTCAGTGCGTAGGTTGCTAGGCCGTGCCAGATCACGGGGATCTCCTTGTTGTGATGATGAGGTGTAGCGGCGGCCTGCGTGTTCTCACTGCCGCCTTGATGAATACTTTAAAGCTTACGTGTATACACGTCAAAGGGTTTGTGATAATTTTTGCCCCCTCATCGTTCCACCCCCGTTTCACCCCCTGAGGAGGCAATCGCCGTCATGAACGGAACCCCGAAAGACTCGAACACCGACGCGGACCACGCCGGCCCGCTGCACGTGCTGACCCGGCTGCCGCTGGACGCGGACTGGCTGGCCGCCGTGGCCCCCCGCTACCACGTGACCCCCTGGACGCAGGCCGACGCCGACCTGCGCGCCCGCGCACGGGCGGTGGTCACCAACGGCTCGACCGGGCTCAGCGCCGACGAGCTGGCCACGCTGCCTGCGCTGCAGCTGGTGGCAAGCTTTGGCGCCGGCTACGAGAAAATCGACCTGCATGCGGCGCAGGCACGGCAGGTACGCGTCTGCCATGCGCCCGACGCCAATGGCCAGGTCGTGGCCGACCACGCGCTGACCCTCATGCTGGCGCTGGCGCGCGGCATTGCCGCGCTGGACCGCGGCGTCAAGGCCGGCGGTTGGGAAGCCCTGCGCGCCGCGCGGCCCGGCCTGCGCGGCAAGACGCTGGGCATCGTGGGCCTGGGCAATATCGGCCACCGGCTTGCCAGGCTGGGGGCGGCGGTGGGCATGCAGGTGGCCTACCTGTGGCACGAAGGCACGCAGGGCGGCGAGGGCTACGCGCCGCATGGCGACGCGGTGTCGCTGGCCGCCGCGTCGGATGTGCTGGCCTTGACCTGCCCGGGCGGCCCGCAGACGCATCACCTGGTGAATGCCAGTGTGTTGCAGGCGCTGGGTCCGGCCGGCTTTCTGGTCAATGTGTCGCGCGGCACGGTCGTGGATACCGACGCGCTGATCGACGCGCTGGCGCGCGGCGTCATTGCCGGGGCCGCGCTGGATGTGCTGGAAACAGAGCCTGTCGTGCCGCAAGCCCTGCGCACGATGGACCAGGTCATTCTGACGCCGCACCTGGCGGGCCGTTCGCCGGAAACGCGCATTGCGCAGCACGCGGCGTTGGCCAGCAACCTGGACGGCTGGTTCGAGCGGGGCGCGCCCGCCCATCCCGTTCGCTTGCCCGCCTGATTGCAGGCAGGCAAGCAGCGATGCCCCGGCGGGGTATCGCTGCGCAAGCGTGGCCTCAGAGGCCGTCGCGATCGGCTTTCAAATCGGGGTTGCGCAGGGCCGGACCCGCATCGCCGTCACCGCCCGCGCGGGACGCACCGCCCCAGCCGTGGTCGGTCAGGTCGATGATGATGCCGTTCGGGTCGCGGTACTTCACTTCATAGAAGATGTTGCCCTTCACCGGCACCTCGCCCATGTAGTAGTTGCCGCCCGCGGCCTCGACCGTCTTGCGGGCTTCGGCGATATCTTCGACCCAGACGCCGATATGGTGCAGGCCGACGAAATCCTTGCCGCGGTCTTCGCCCGCCGCGTGGTCGCTCTTGTAGTTCAGCAGCGCGATGCTGATGGTGCCGTCGGTAAGGTACACGCCGCGCGCCAGCGACGAATCCGTTTCGCCGACCTTGCGAAAACCGAATGCGTTCTGATAGAACTCGGCGGCGGCCCAGGGGTCGGGCACGGACAGGGCGATGTGGCGCAGTTTGTTGCTCATGGAGATGCTCCTGGTTGGAACCGGGTGGATGAAAACGGTGGCGGGCGGCATCAGAACTTGTGCGTGATGCCCACCCCGAAAGCGGTCGCGGCGTCGCCCGCCGTCAGTTGCGGCAGCGGATTGCCGGACAGGTTGTAGCGAGCGGTCTCGCCGTTCACCAGCCGCGTGAAGGACGTCCAGACCTCGGTGCGCTTGGACAGCGTGTAGCCGTAGCCCAGCGAGATCTGCCAGGCGCCGGACCCCGAGCCCGGCACGCCGATGCCGCCCACCGCCTTGGTGGTGTCCCCGTGCGCGTCGGCGCCGTAGGTGTAGGACGCGCGCAATTGATGCGGCCCAAAGCTCTGGGTGGCGGCCAGTTGCCAGGCATCGCGATACACCGACTGCCCCGGGGCGGGCTGGTAGCGCAAGCGCTCGTAGGCGCCGCGCAGCTTGGTGCCGCCAAAGGTGTAGGTCACGGCCAGGCGGTCGGCATGGTCTGCCGAGCCGTCGTAGAAGTAGTCGCGGTGGTACTCGTGGCCCCAGGCCACGAACCAGTCGCCGCTGGCGTAGCTGGCCAGCCCCGACCACGCCATGGGATTGCCCGTGGGCATGCGTTCGGGCAGCGTCACGCCCATCTTCAGGCTGAAGCCGCGCCAGTTTGGCGTGGCGTATTGGAAGAGGTTCTTCTGGCGCCGGTCGAACGAATGCGGCGCCACGCCATTGCCGGCCGTGGTGAAGCCATTGCCCATGATCGAGTTCGACGCGAACACGCCGGCCGTGAACGGGTCCACCGTATAGACCGATGCAAAGCGCAGCGGCATTTCCCATTGCCCCATCAGGAACTCGCCCCAGGGGCCGCGCAGCCCCAGCCCGGAATTGCGGTCGGAGATTTCCGACGTGCCGGTGCCGGTCATGCGCAGATTGGTTTCGATCTGGAAGAACGCTTCAAGATCGCCGCTGATTCTTTCCTGGCCGCGAAAGCCCAGCACCGACAGGTCGTTCACCAGCCGGGTCAGGGATTCAGAGCGGCCATTGCCCGACAGCCTGACGGTTTCCACGTCTTCCTTGATGAAGCCGTAGATCTGCACGCTGCTGCCGGGCTGGGCCAGCGCGGGGCCGGCGGCGCTGGCCGCCAGCACGGCGGCAGCGGCCACCCGCCTTCGGTGGGGCTGGCGCGCGGTGCGCGAACCCGATCTTGTGACGCCCCTGAAAACGGCTGAAGTCGATGCCATGTGGTTGGTCTCCCCTTGTCCTGTTTAAGGTACATAATTTTCTCAAAGTGTACATTGTTATTGATGTGTATACACAAAGGATTTTTGGGATTCCTAGGCCAAATGCAGGGGAAGCGGACCTGTGATGAGGGAAACCCCTGGATAGAAGTGACGGAAACGGCCGGCACGGCGTACCTGCTCAAGGCGGACACGAAGTCGTGTTCACTCAATGTGTACAAAAATGTGGATATGCACGCAGATGGCTTGGCTGAAATATCTTTAGCCACAAATCAGGCGAAAAAATGGGGGCGTGTATAATTTTTGCCACTCCCGACACTGATTCGAAGGACATTAGTGCCAACCATCGCCGCCCAAATCAGCCAACAGCTCGCCGAAGACATCATCTCCGGCCTCCTGCCTCCCGGTGAGAAGCTTGAAGAGCCCGCCCTGGCGCAACGATTCCAGGTGTCGCGCACGCCCGTCCGCGAAGCATTGCGGTTGCTGGACGCGCGCGGCCTGATCGAACTGGTGCCGCGCCGCGGAGGCGTCGTCATCAACACCAGCCCCGACCAGTTGGCCGACATGCTCGAAGCCCTGTGCGAACTGGAATCGCTCTGTTGCCGCATCGCCACGCAACGCATGAGCGCCATGCAGCGCCGTCAGCTGGAACTGCTGCACGAAGAAGCCGAATCGGTGGCCGACAAGCGTGATACCGAGGCCTATCTGGAACTGAACTCGCGCTTTCACCAACTGATCTGCCAGGGCACCCAGAACGCCACGCTGGTTGCCGCCGTCGAAAGCCTGCGCGAACGGCTGGCGCCGTTCCGCGCCGCGCAATCCGGCGTCGAGCGCCGCTTCGAGGTCTCGCACCGCGAACACCAGAAAATCGTCGAAGCCATTCTGGCCGGCCAGCCGGAACAGGCTTACCTGGCCATGCGCAGCCACACCACGCGCCTGACGCTGAACGTCATGGAACTGATCCAGGCCCAGCGCGCAGGCAAGGCGGCGTAGTTTGCCGGCTGAACGCGAGGGCTTCTGGTTCGATGCGGCCGACGCATCGCTGTCCCTGAAGCGATCGGGCAACCAGGTCAGCCTGCCGCAGGCCGTGCCGCCCTGGATGGTGGTCGAGCAGTCCGTGGCCGGCATCACGATCGGCAGCCGCTGGCCCGGCCGTCTGTGGCGGGTGCGGGTGACGCAGTTGGGCGATATGTCGGGTCTGGTGGCGCAGCCTGGCTACTGGCGCGCCGCCGTGATCGAACTGCTCGAGGAATTGCCCGTCTCGACGTTGTTCGGCCCGCAGGGCGCAGCGATCGTCGGCTTGCTTGAGCAGATACGCAAGCTGTCGCGCCCGCAGGCCGAGCAACTTGCGGCCGGCGTGCCGCCGCAGGCGTGGCGGGCCTGGGGCCGCGCCTGGATGCGCTGGTCCGCTGATGATGGCGCCGCGCCTGAAACCGATGGCGCCCTGCAAGCCTGGGACGGCGTGCTCTCGGCCACGCGCCGCATCGACAAGCAACGTTCGCCCATCCACGCCGGCTTTCTGCTGATACACACGCTGGTGCGCGAACGCGCCCAGGCGCTGGACGGCGACGCCGCTTTCGAGCTGACCGAAGACGACGGTGAAATCGAACAATGGCTGACGCCGATGTGGCGCAATGTCAGCGATGCCTGCCTGTACGCCGCCATGGCGCTGGGCGGCGCGCAGTGGGTCGCCCACGGACAGGCCGCAGTGTTGACGCAGGCCTGGCGCGGCGTGTTCGGCGAGCCCGTGGATGCGCCGGCCACGGCCGGATAATTCGCCGAACTAGCCGGCCAGCCCCACGACGGGCAGGGCGTCCGGCAAGGGCGAATACCCCGCGCCGGTCGGCCATGCTGGCTGCGGCACGCCCCAATTCTGCAGGCTTTCCCGCAGCAACGACACCGCGGCGCGGCCGCTGTCGTTCAGCCGCTTCGATGCATACATGCCAAACTGCGCACGCAGGCTGGGCGGGCCATCGGGCCCGAGCGAAATGATGCGCATGGTGTCGGGCCGCACGCATTCGCTGGACAGCAGCGCCACGCCCAAGCCGTTTTCCACCGCGGCAATCGTGGCGCCTACGTTGTGGCTGGTCAGCGACACGCGGAAATCACGCCCGGCCGCGGTCAGCGCATCAAACGCCAGGCGGCGCCACGAGCACGGTTCGGCATACACGATCACCTCCAGCGGCGCGTCCGGGTCGGGCGCTTCGTCGATGGCGCAGACCCAGTGCAGGTCCACCGCCCAGGTCTGCACAGGTTCATCCAGGAACGCCGCGCATACGCCCACCGCCACATCCAGCGTGCCTTCCTGCCAGCGCGCCGCAAGCCTTTCGCCGTCGTCCACCACGACCTCCAGGTGCAACTGCGGGCAGGCGCGCCGCAGGCGGCCCAACGCGGCGGGCAGGGCGACCACGGCCACGTCTTCCGACAGCCCGATGCGCACGCTGCCCGCCACCGCGCGTTCGCGCAACCGGGCCGCGGCGGCTTCGCCCAGCGCCAGGATGCGGTTGGCGTAGCTCAGCAGCAATTCGCCTTCGGTGGTCGGCGCCATGCCGCGGCCGGTTCGGTGCAAGAGGCGCTTGCCCACCTGTTCTTCCAGCCGCCGGATCTGCGTGCTGAGCGCTGATTGGGCCCGCCCGGCCTGATCGGCGGCACGGCTCAGGCTGCCGTGGCGGCAAACGGCCACGAAAGTGCGTAGCAGGGCGGGGTCGAAGTCACCGGACAGGGCAGGGTCTGACATTATCAATCTGTTAAGTCTGGATTATGAGAGTTCAGTCTACCTGTATCTTTGCGGCGCTCCTAGTATCCCCGTATCGCGAAACCGAATGCCCTTCGCGTCCCCTTGAACTACGGAGAAACTTCCATGTCCGCCCCTCAGAATCTGCGTGTCGTCCTGGCTACCCGCCCCGTCGGCCGGCCGCGTCCCGACGATTTTCGTTTCGAGCAGGCCCCCATCCCCGAGCCGGCCGACGGCCAGGTGCTGCTGCGGGTTCAGTACCTGTCGCTGGACCCCTACATGCGCTGGCGCATCAGCGCGGCCAAATCCTACGCGCCGCCCATCGAGATCGGCGACGTGATCGTGGGCGGCACCGTGGCCCGCGTGGAAGTCTCCCGGCATCCCGATTGGGCTGAGGGCGACGTGGTGCTGTCGGCGGCCGGTTGGCAGCAGTACGCGCTGTCCGACGGCAGCGACTTGCGGCGGCTCGATCCGGCCGTCGCCGCGCCTTCCACCGCCCTGGGCGTGCTGGGCATGCCGGGCTTTACCGCCTATGCGGGCCTGCGCAACATCGGCCAACCCAAACCCGGCGAAACCGTGGTGGTCGCAGCCGCCAGCGGCGCGGTCGGCTCGGTGGTGGGCCAGATCGCCCGGATTCGGGGCGCACGCGTCGTGGGCATTGCCGGCGGCCCCGAGAAGTGCGCCTTCGTCAAAGACGAGCTGGGCTTTGACGCGGTGGTCGACCACCAGGCGCCTGACTTCGCGCAGCAACTGGCCCAGGCGTGCCCCGACGGCATCGACGTGTATTTCGAGAACGTCAGCGGCCACGTGTGGGACGCAGTGCTGCCGCTGTTGAACAACTTTGCGCGCGTGCCGGTGTGCGGCCTGATCGCCAACTACAACGACGACCCGGCGGCCATCAGCGGCCCCGACCGCCTGCCGACCACCATGCGCGAGATCCTGGCCAAGAGCATCACGCTGCGCGGATTCATCCAGCACGAATTCGTCGACGCGCAGCAGGACGACTTCCTGCGCGAGGCGGCGCAATGGATCAAGACAGGCCAGCTGCGTTGGCGCGAAGACATTGTGGACGGCCTGGAACAGGCGCCGCAAGCGTTCATCGGCCTGCTCGAGGGCAAGAACTTCGGCAAGCTGGTGGTGCGGCTGGGTCGCTAGCCGTCACGGGACCCTGGCGTCGTCTGCCGCGCGTTGCACAGGGCCGTCAGCCCCTGGCCGCAACGCGCCATGACGGTGCCGGGTATCGAAAATTTCGCCATGCCCCCAGCGGAAATTTCCGGGCGCAGGGGCCCGGTCGGCCTGATCTTTGGCGATATCATGACGGCGCCGTCGCGCCCCTGCAGCGTTGACCAAGGACCCCGCAATGCGTCTGACTCAGTGCCAGAATTTCCACGACTTTCGCCGCATGGCGCGCCAGCGGCTGCCCGGCCCCATCTTCAACTACATCGACGGCGCCGCCGACGATGAGACCACCTACCGCCGCAACACCGGCGCCTTCGAGGCCTGCGACCTGGTGCCCGACGTGCTGCGCGGCGTGGCCCAGGTGGACATGTCCGTCACGGTGATGGGCCAGAAGCTGGCGCTGCCGGTGTATTGCTCGCCCACGGCGTTGCAGCGCCTGTTCCATCACGATGGCGAACGCGCCGTGGCCGCGGCCGCCGGCAAGTTCGGCACGATGTTCGGCGTGTCGTCGCTGGGCACGGTCAGCCTGGAAGAAGCCCGCCAGATCAGCGGCGGCCCCCAGGTCTACCAGTTCTACTTCCACAAAGACCGCGGCCTGAACCGCGAGATGATGGCGCGCGCCAAGACCGCCGGCGTGCAGGTCATGATGCTGACCGTGGACAGCATCACCGGCGGCAACCGCGAACGCGACAAACGCACCGGCTTTGCCATTCCGTTTCGCCTGAACCTGGCCGGCATCGCGCAGTTTGCCGCCAAGCCGGCCTGGGCGCTCAACTACGTCACCCACGAACGCTTCCGGCTGCCGCAACTGGACACCCACGTCGACATGGGCGGCGGCGCCATGTCCATCAGCCGCTACTTCACCGACATGCTCGACCCCGCCATGAACTGGGACGACGTCGCCGCGATGGTGGCCGAGTGGGGCGGCCAGTTCTGCCTGAAGGGCATCATGTCCGTCGAAGACGCCAAACGCGCCGTCGACATCGGCTGCACTGGCATCGTGCTGTCCAACCACGGCGGGCGCCAACTGGATGGCTCACGTAGCGCGTTTGACCAGCTGGCCGAAATCGTCGACGCCGTCGGCGACCGCATCGACGTCATGATGGACGGCGGCGTGCAACGCGGCACGCACGTGCTCAAGGCCCTGGCGCTGGGCGCCAAGGCCGTGGGCCTGGGCCGCTACTACCTGTTCCCCCTGGCCGCTGCCGGCAGGCCTGGCGTGGAACGGGCGCTGGACCTGATGCGCATCGAAATCGAACGGGCGATGAAGCTGATGGGCTGCCAGACCGTGGCCGATCTGCAGCGGCGGCATCTGCGGTTTCGGTGATGGGTTCCCTGCGCCGCATCGCCTGGTGGGTCGCGCTGTCTTGCCTGGGGCTGTTGGCCGGCTGCATGGCGTCGCGGCCGCTGCAGCCCATTCCGCCGCTGTACACGCTCTGGCAGAAGTCCGGCGTCCAGGAGGCCGGCGTGCGCGAAGCGCTGCTGGGCTGCGGCTTTGCGGATTCAGCCTATATCGACAACCGCCGCATGACGCCAGACGACTATGCCCGCGCCGAATTGTGCATGCTGGATCAGGGCTATCGCTACCTGGGGCGGCGCATTGTCTGCACTGACGCGCCCGATCTGCCTGCCTGCGCACAGGTGCCGCGCGGCAAGACATTCGGCACCGATCCGGATTTCGACCCGGCGCGAATCCGCCCACGGCCGCCCAGGCCGGCGGAATCCTCCCGCTGGGCGCGGCTCGACACGGATTCCGAAGGCGTCAGGCAGGCCATGCAGGCGTGCGGATATACCACTACCCAGGAACCTGTCGACGTCATGCCGCTGAACGATATCGCCGCGGCCCAGCTATGCATGCTGGATCAGCGTTTCACTTATGCGCTGCCCTATCAGTCCTTGGTGTGCAAAAGCGTGCCTGGGCTGCCGGCCTGCCGCAATCATCGCATCGATACCCAACATTGTTGCGCGGCGCCCAAGGCCGCCGGCCAGCGCTGAGCCTTCGTCTTCCCGCACTGTTAGGGGATGCGCCAGCCTGAGCCAGCCGGGCTATGCCACGCTTACTCGTCACTGCGCCAGGACTTGCGTCGCCGCGCCCGCGGCTTGGGCACCACGCCCATTCGGGGGTCCCGCGCCAGCGCCAGTTCCACCAGATGCGTGGCCCAGGCTTCAAATTGCTCGTCCGATTGCGGCAGGTACAGCCACTTGCTCAATTGCGGATGCGGCACCAGGGCGGGAACCTCGTCGATCAGCGCTTCCTGGCGATCGTGCGAGGTGCACACCAGGACCCCATTCCAGGGTTCGTCCCGCTCGGCCACCACCAGATACAGCGACCCATCCAGATACGCCGCGTCGCAGCCGAACATCTTGCGGTGCGTGAAATTCGGGTCCCGTTCCAGGGGCTCGATGATCCACAGCAACGAGTTCTGGCGAGCGGGGCGGGCTTTTCTGAGCGGGGCGAAGGGGTCGGAGGCTTGGCGCATCGAGCCAGTGTAGCGAATCGGGCTGCGCCAGCGGGCCAGGGGCCGCACTGCCTATAATCCACCCTGATCCCCGCTTTGACGGCAGCCTTGCCGTGCCTCATGTCCTCTTTGCCTTTACGCGTCCTGTCGGTCATTCCGCCGATGACGCAGCTCAACACTCCCTATCCGTCCACCGCCTACCTGACGGGCTTTCTGCGTTCGCGCGAGGTCCCGGCGGTGCAGGAAGACCTGGCGCTGGCCCTGGTGCTGCGCCTGTTGTCGGCGGACGGCCTGCGCGCCGTCGCCGCCCAGATCGACACCCTGCCGCTGGAACAGCACACCCCGCCTATCCAGGCCTTCATTGCGATGCAGCCGCGCTACCTGGCCACCATCGGCCCGGTCATCGCCTTCCTGCAAGGCCGTGATTCCACCCTGGCGCACCGTATCGTCGGCCGCAACTTCCTGCCGGAAGGGCCGCGTTTCAGCACGCTGGACGTGTACATGGACGAAGACGGCGGCGATCCCCTGGGCTGGGCCTTCGGCGCGCTGGGCTTGCAAGACCGCGCCAAGCATTTGGCCACGCTGTATCTGAACGACCTGGCCGACGTGCTGCGCGACGGCATCGACCCGCGATTTGAATTCGTGCGTTATGCCGAGTCACTGGCCGGCAGCCAGCCCACCTTCGACCCCTTGGCCGAAGCCCTGGCGGCGCCGCTGAACCTGGTCGATGACACGCTGCGCGACCTGACCCACGAAGCCTTGGCGCGCCACGCGCCCACCATGGTGTTGCTGTCCGTGCCGTTCCCCGGCGCCGTCTACGCCGCCTTCCGCATCGCCCAGGCCATCAAGGCGCACGACCCCGGCATCGTCACCGTGCTGGGCGGCGGCTTCGTCAACACCGAATTGCGCGAACTGAAAGACCCGCGCGTCTTCGATTACTTCGACTACGTCTGCCTGGACGCCGGTGAACGCCCCTTGCTGGCCCTGCTGGAACACGTGCAGGGCAAGCGCTCGCGCTCGCGCCTGGTCCGCACCTTCGTGCGCGACGCCGAATCCGGCGCGGTCCGCTACATCAACATGGTCGAACCCGACGTGGCCTTTGCCGAGGTCGGCACCCCCACCTGGGACGGCCTGCCGCTGGACCG
Organism: Achromobacter sp. FW305-C-28; assembly: GCF_058783235.1. Lineage (NCBI taxonomy): Bacteria > Pseudomonadati > Pseudomonadota > Betaproteobacteria > Burkholderiales > Alcaligenaceae > Achromobacter > Achromobacter sp. FW305-C-28. The sequence goes on from NZ_JBYSYL010000004.1 coordinate 414,233, forward strand.
CTACCTGTCGCTGCTGGACATGCTGAACCCCATGCATCGTCTCTGGAGCGACGGCCGCTGGAACAAGCTCACCGTGGCCCACGGCTGCTACTGGAAGAAATGCAGCTTCTGCGACGTCAGCCTGGACTACATCGGCCGCTACGAAGGCGCGTCCGCCACCGTGCTGGCCGACCGCATCGAAGCCATCGTCCGCGAAACCGGTCAGACCGGCTTTCACTTCGTCGACGAAGCCGCGCCGCCCAAGTCGCTCAAAGCCCTGGCCACCGAGCTGATCGAACGCAATGCCGGCATCTCGTGGTGGGGCAACATCCGCTTTGAAAAGACCTTCAGCCCCGAACTGTGCGAACTGCTGGCCGACAGCGGCTGTATCGCGGTGTCGGGTGGCCTGGAAGTCGCGTCCGACCGGCTGCTGACCTTGATGAAAAAAGGCGTCTCGGTCGACCAGGTCGCCCGCGTCACCCGCGCCTTCACCGACGCCGGCATCCTGGTGCACGCCTACCTGATGTACGGCTTTCCCACGCAGACCGTGCAGGACACCGTCGATGCCTTGGAATACGTGCGCCAGCTGTTCGAGAACGACTGCATCCAGAGCGGCTTTTTCCACCGCTTTGCCTGTACGGTGCATTCCCCGGTGGGCAAGAACCCCGAGGAATACGGCGTCACGTTGCAGCCGCTGCCCGAGGTCACGTTCGCCAAGAACGACATCGGCTTTCACGACCCGACCGGCGTGGACCATGACGCGCTCGGCCGGGCCTTGAAAAAGGCGATCTACAACTACATGCACGGCATCGGGCTGGACGAAGACGTGCGGACGTGGTTTCCGTTCAAGGTGCCCAAGACCACGGTCGCGAAGAACCGCATCAGCCGCGCGTTGAGCCAGCGGGGGTAGGGCGGGTCTCTACAAAACCCGCCCCGGGGGCTACAGCAGCAACGGCGAGATCTTGCTGCCGTCCACCGACACCCCGGCGACCAGGCCGCCGTTGTTCAGCACGAAACCCACGATGGGCTGCTGTACCGTGTACGAATCGATATTGCCGTTCACGCCCAGATTCGCCACGGCCACCGTCGCGTCGGCGCCCACCGTCCAGCCGCTGCTGTTGCGGAACTTGGCCAGGGCATCGTCCGTCATGAACAGGACCACCATGGCCTTGGACTGCGCGCCGATCTGCAGGCCAATGGACCCGCCCGTGATGCTGTAGTACCCGGTGTCCTGGCCATTCACCCGCAGAACGCCTGAACCGTGCTGGGCGCCCACGATGAAGCTGGCGCTCAACACCGCCGGAAACACGAGCACGCCACGCGCCTGGGCCACCAGCTGCCTGGATTGGGGCGCGGCCTCGTACAGCTTGGACAAGGTCGCCGTGGCGGCGGCATTCAATTCCTGGCGCTTGTCGGCGGCAGAGGCCGTCGATTGCGGGCCCGTGGTGGTGCAGCCGGTGAAGAGGGCGCTGGCCAGGCCCAGGGTCAAAGCGGTCAGGGCGATGCGGCGCGATTTCGACGAGAGATCAAGCATGGCGGTTCCTTTGGGTCGGTAAGACCCTTGACGACGCGTCAGGGAGCGAGTGCTCAGGGGCAGCATACTCCGGCCTTGGGGTGAATGGCCTTGATCTGCGTGGGTCTTAATACCGAATATGCACCGCGGCCGCGCTGCGCTCGGACTTGCCGTGGAAGACAGCTTCGATATTGTTGCCGTCCGGGTCCAGCACAAACGCCGCGTAATAGCCGGGGTGGTAGTGGCGTTCGCCCGGCGGGCCGTTATCCCGTCCGCCTTGCGCCATTGCTGCCTGGTAGAACGCATCCACCATCGCCCTGTCCCGCGCCTGGAACGCCAGGTGCATGCGGCCGGTCAGGTGGCCTTGAACCTCGTTGCTGTCGGACGTCGAGATAAACAGCTCGTCCGCCCACAGATTGCGCTCGTCCGAGCCGCCAATGGGGATATTCAGCGCGTTGAAAATGGCCGTATAAAAAGCCTTGCTCGCGGCGAAATCCCGCACGACCAAGCCGATATGGTCGATCAGGCGGCCACGATAACGTTCCCGGTTCAGCATGCAACACTCCTGGTCAGTGGGTGGAGGTATGCGCGGATGGGTCTGGTTGCCGCCTGTGCCGGCTGGCGTCCCGATCCGCACCCATGCCGCTGCGGCAGGAAGTTGACGGCCTGGCGCGGTGGAAATTGTAGAACCCGGGCAGGCGTTTGGAACATATTGGGTTAAAACATCGCGGAACGTCTCGGTAGCGTCCCACGGTATCATTTCCAGCAGTTTCCAGGCCGACGGATGCATGGCCATGCGTTCGATCAGAACCAGGCGCCGCGCCAAGAAAACGGCCCAACAGACAAAAGAGATAAAAGGATCACCGGTGAAAAAAAGCCTCCCGCTCTTGCTGGGCATGTCCGTCCTGTTGACCGCGTGCGGCCCCAACAAGATCATCGTCGATCTGCCGTCGCCCGGCGGCAAATACCACGTCGAAGTCCGCAAATGCCCGCAACCCGGGTCGCTGACGTGGACGGAGAAGACCCAGGTTTCCATTCTGGAACGCGGCGTGTCGGAAGCATGCCAGTCCGCCGTCAAATCCCTGGCGCAATTCGATGCGCCCACGCCGGAAGATCAACTGCAACTGGAATGGCTGTCGGATACCGAGCTGCGCGCCTGGCATCCGTCATTCAATCCGGAATACGGGCCGCAGTCCGCGAACTTCAAGCCGGGCTCGCCGATCAAGGTGGTGTACGCGCCGAAGAAATAGGGCGGTTAAGGGGGGGCGTTGCGCGGGTTGCTGCTGCAACCGCCGCTACGACGCCGGTCATATACTGGCCCTTCCAATGGGAGGGTGCCATGTGCAGCCACTACCAGACCCTGAAGGACGCCGAACTGCTGCTGAAACTATTCGGCGTGCCGATGCCCGAAAAGTCTTATGCGCACGATATGCATCCGGGCGGTGAAGGAATATTCGTGCGCCGGCCAATCAAGGGCGGTGGTGATGGCAGTGGTAACGGCAACAGCAGCAACAACAGCGACAACGGCAATAGCGGCAATAGCGGCAACAGCAATCAACGCGAAGCCGTCGTCGGACGCTGGGGCTTGACCCGGCGCGGCACGGCGCCCTTGGCGAAAATTTCCACTTTCAACGCCCGATCCGACCGACTCGACTCGGCTCGCACCTTCCAGGCCGCGTGGTTCGACAGGCAACGCTGCATCATCCCGGCCGACGCCATTTTCGAGCCGGACTGGCGTCAGAAATTCCAGATCCCCACGCGTTTCACCCGCGCGGATGGCAGTCCGCTTGGTCTGGCGGGTCTCTGGGAACGGGGCGTGGATACGGCGGGCGATCCGCTGGAAACCTACAGCATGATCACCGTCAACGCTGACGCGCATCCGCTATTTCAGCGGTATCACCGCGCCAATGAAGAAAAGCGCATGGTCGTGTTATTGACGGATGCCGCCTACGACGCATGGCTGGACGCCACGCCTGACGAGGCCATGGCCATGCTGCATGGGACGCCGGCGGAATACTGGCGCGCCACGCCCATGCCGCAGGGAAATGCGACGAATCTATCGTTGTTTTAGTCGCGCATGGCCAAGCTCGGCGTGCGCTGCTGATCGCTAATGGGGCCGCGTAATCCAGCCAGGGCAGTCACGCTCTCAGATCGGGGCGGTTCAAAGCCCCCGCGCCAGCCCCTGGGCCGTGTCCTCTAGCGACCGGCCTTCATTCACCGCCTCCTTCAGCTCGGTCACGAACCAGGGCAACACCAATTTCGTGTCGCTGTCCGACAGCCCGATGTGCAGCCGCTCCTTGGGGTCGCAAGGCTCGGCGCCATTTTGCGGTGCGTTATCACCTTGTGCCGCGGTGGCCTTGGATAAGCCAAGTGCCTGGGTGGAAAACACCGGGTCGGTCGTGATGGCCGACGCGGTGGCCGCCGTGGCAAGCAGCGCAACGCCTGCGAGCAGTTGGATTCGGAAGGTCGGCATGGGGCGCATCCTTTGAAAACTGGGGGCCTGCACGGGCGGCTCGCAAGGTGTGCGGGGGCGCCGTGATGAAGGTATCTCGCTATTGTGCAGCGTGTTCAGACGATCAGATACGGGAGAGTTGTGATCGTCTGTGAAGATGTGCGCGGCGGCGGGTTGGATTGCCTGGCGCGCAGATAAATCTACACTCCGCAGTCGCGACCAAACTGTCGCTCGTGATCGAGCGACATTCATCATAAGCATAAAGGAGTGAACCATGACGAATCAGTGGGCCAGGCTTGTCCCCGAGCTGCTAGTCACCGATATCTCGGCCAGTTTGCAATTCTGGGTGGATACCTGCGGCTTTGCCGTGCTGTATAGCCGAATGGAAGAGGGCTTTGCGTACCTGGACTATGAAGGCGCGCAGGTCATGCTGGAAGAGCAAGGCGGCCGCAACTGGATTACCGGCCCGCTGAGTGCACCGCTTGGCCGTGGGGTGAATTTTCAGATCACGGTGTCTGCCATCGAACCGCTGCTTGCCGCGCTGTCGGAGGCGGGCTGGCCGTTGTTCATGGCCCCGGAAGAGAAGTGGTATCGGAGTAATGCCGTTGAATTGGGCGTGCGGCAATTCTTGGTGCAGGATCCGGATGGGTATTTGGTGCGGTTTTCGGCGAGGTTGGGGGAGCGGAGCGCGGAAGAGTGGGTTGTTGGATAGCGCTCGCAACTTGTGGAGGTCAAGTGACTCGACCACAGGCTTTGCTGGCCTATGCGATGCGCGCCTATGGCGAGGGCGAGTCATCTGAAGCGCCCCAACCCAGCTGGCTGGCCCTGATTGCCGACGGGCGCCTGTGCGCGTCGTTGCGCGATGCTGGCCAACCCGCAGTATGCATTCACGCTGGATTCCCTGGGCGCGGCCGCGGCGATGTCGCGGGCCACCTACGCCAGGCGCTTCAAAGGGGCTTCGGGCATGACGCCCGGTGCCGCGTTGCTGGCGGTTCGCATGATGCACGCCAGCAGGCTGATGCAGCAGACGCGGCGCACGTTGGCGGATATTGCCGAGGCCGTGGGCTATCAATCCGAGGCGGCCTTTGGCAAGGCGTTTCGGCAGGCGTTGGGCAGCACGCCGGGGCAGTGGCGCAAGCTCAGGGCGAACGCGTGACGGCAGGTGCAGGCAGGCCGATCTGAGCTGGCGTCCTGCCTGCCCGCAACGCGTTGCCCTGTCCGCGTTGCCGCTTTGCTGAATTGAGTGCATCGGGGGCGATCCTTCGGCATTCAGGTACTATCTCCCATCGATTTTGTCGTGTCCCCGAATTTTGGTCGAGGCCATTTCAAACCCCGCAAGGGCAGTCTTGCCCTGCGTCGCCGCCGATTGCCGCGACGCGGCTTGGCGGGTGGCTCGCCACCCATGGGGATCGCTCACACGGCAAACCCATCAAGAAAAACGGAGAAAGTTGATGCGCTTGAAGGCTCTTGCACTTTGCCTCTTGGCAGGATTTGGATCTTCCGCCGTGGCACAGGACAGCACGCAAACGCTGCAACAGGCCTTGAAGCAGATACCGCAGGCGGTGCTTTCCGGTGCCCAGGCGATGCAGATCGTCTTTCTGGACGTGCCCGCCTGGCGGGACCTGGAAAAGTCCGGGCCCACGGCCGATGGCATGCGCCGGCTGAGCATGGCGCAGTCGATTCGACCGCTTGAATCGATCGGTTCGGGTCTGGATCAATGGTCGCTGAACGCGAAGGTCGCGTTCGACGACGTGGTTTATTTCGCGGGGTTTGGCCAGCCGCCTTCCAATGTCAGCTATTGGGGGTTGAAGGATCAAAAGGCGGTCGGGAAACTGGTTGCCAGCTTGAAGCAGGGCGATTTCGTGGCGGTCGAGGGCGGCGTGTCGGGGCTGATCGCCAATGGCGGCGCCGGCCAGATGGACCTGAAGAAGGCCAATCCGAAAGACCCGTGGCGCGGCATGATGGGCAAGTCCAGTTTTGTGCTGCCGCTGGGGTCGGCGTTGATCCAGGCGCCGTCGGGCGAGGTCATGCCGATGTTGGCCCAGCCTGTGCCATCGGTGGCGGATAGCGAGATCGTGGCCACGTCCTTGGCGGGTTTGAAAAAGGGCGTGCCGGCCGACCGGGGCCGAATCGTGCAGGCGGCTGTCATCTCGCCGATCATGGGCCTGGCCGCGGTGGACCCGGCGAAGGTGTTGCTGTCGACGAACGCAGATGCGGATATCGCCAAGCAGAATCTGAAGGCGGCGGTCGAGGCGAACGGGCGCGGCATTGCGCCGTATTTCTCGGGGATCATCGCGGATGCCCAGATTGACGACGTGCCGGCGGTGGTGATTTCGCTGGCCTACGCGGACTGCGCCACGGCCAAGCAGGCAGTGGGGGGCATCCACGCGGCCTGGCGGGCCAGTATGGCCGATGCGGTGCAAGCCCAGGTGTCCAGCAGCACGGTCCAGGCCGGCAAGCTGTGCGCGGGGGTGGTCAGGCTGGTGTCGCCGAAGGCGGACAATGCCGGCAACCCGATTCTGGCGCAGGTGATGAACCGCTATATGCGGCGCGAGTTGACCTTGTTGCAGATCGGTCAGGCGCGCTGATCTCGCACCCCGGGCAGGGCTTCAAGGGCGGTCCATCTGCCACGCCAGCGGTACGTGGGTCGTTCTTTGCAAGGGCAAGGCCGTGTCGGCAAATCGCGCTTCGATGCGGTCGCGCTCGCGGGCATCGACGCGTTCGCCCAGTATCAGCGGCAGTTGCCGGCAGCGGTTCAGCGCGTCGGCCGCGTTGATATCCAGCAGGCCGGCGGCAGCCTTCGCAGCGGCCAGCAAGCGGTCCGCCGGGCATGCGGTCAGATGAAGGTCGTATTCCGCGTAAATGTCGCGCGACAAGCCTGGCGTCGGCTCGGGTTCGTTGCCGCCGCTGTAGAACTCGCCGCGGTCCAGGAACGCGTCTTGCTCGGCATAATGTTCGAGCGCGGCAGCATAGTCTTCTAGCCGCGATAACGGCTGCTGCCGTTTCTGAACACTCAACACGTCGGCGAAGGTGGTGGCTTCAAGATAGCTGACCAGCCCGTGCTCGATGGCGAAGGCGGGATGTTCCTCGCCGTCTTCATCGACGGCGGGGTCATCTTCGTCTTCGCGGGTCGACAGATAGAGTTGGGCGTCGACCAGCGGCACGCCATCGGTCACGTAAACCCAGCAATAACGGTCCCAGACATCGCTGTCGTCATGGCACGCGGCAATGGCTTCGATGCCGTCGCGAAGGCAGAGGAGTTTGCGCATGGAAAGTGATCCGCCGAAAAGGGCGATGATGCCAGATTCCGATGCCTGGGCGGCAGGCCGGCGCGGCGATGCAGGACCCGGCTTGCAATGATTCAGACGCCCGCCACCAGGGTACGGTTGTGTCTTTCATTGATCCGCCACCGGCGTTTGACACCATTTTTTACTGCGTTTGGCGGCCGTAGCCGTCATCCTCACCCGTACACTAGCGGGAACTTCAAGGAGCAATATGTCGATTCAAACGTTGGGCCGTTACGGTGTCGTGCTGTTTCTCGCGCTGCTCAGTTCGGGCTGCGCCAAGGTCGTGGGCGAATGCGGCTGGGTCCGCAGCAGCTGCATGTATGACGGCAAGTACGAAGAGGGCGAAGAGGATTACGCCGAAGCCGAAGCCAAGCGGCTGAACAAGCAATCCACGGATCGGCTGCGTCGCAGCAATTGATTTCGCGGCGCGCGCGTTGAAGCGGGCGAGGTCACCGGCCAGTCCGCGCCGAAAGCCGTCAAAAGACAAGCGAAAAAAAGCGAAACCCATGCCAGGTTTCGCTTTTTGCTTTATGCCGCCACCGCCGCTTCCGGCAGGAAAAACCGATCCTTCAATTCCTGCAGGCCGATCCGGTCCAGCATCTCGGTCAGGCGTTCGGCCGGTTTCTTCTTCGGCAGGTTCTTGTACTGCGCGATGATCAGTTCGTTCTTCATCGAGTGTTCCCACCCGACCAGCTCGGTCACGCTGACCTGGTAGCCGTGGGCTTCCAGTTGCAGGCAGCGCAGCACGTTGGTGATCTGGCTGCCGAATTCACGCGTATGCAGCGGGTGGCGCCAGATTTCGGCCAGCGGGTCGGCCAGGGCGCGCGCCTTGTTCTTTCTCAGCACGGACGCCACTTCGGCCTGGCAGCAGGGCACGACGACGATGTACTTGGCTTTCTTTTCCAGCGCGAAATGAATCGCGTCGTCGGTGGCGGTGTTGCAGGCGTGCAGGGCGGTGACGACGTCGATGGTCTTGGGCAGCTTGTCCGAGGTGATCGATTCGGCCACCGACAGGTTCAGGAACGACATGCCGTCAAAGCCCAGGCGCCTGGCCAGTTCTTCGGATGACTTGACGAGTTCTTCGCGGGTTTCGATGCCGTAGATGTGCGAGCCGCTGTTGGCGGCGTCTTTCTGTTCCTTGAAGAACAGGTCATACAGGATGAAGCCCAGGTACGACTTGCCCGCGCCGTGATCCGCCAACGTGACGGCGCCGCGTTCCTGTTGAACGTCTTTCAGCAGGGGCTCGATGAACTGGAACAGGTGGTAGACCTGTTTCAGCTTTCTGCGGCTGTCCTGGTTCATCTTGCCGTCGCGGGTCAGGATGTGCAGGGCCTTGAGCAGTTCAATCGACTGGCCGGGGCGAATGTCGTGGGTCTTTTCGGACATGGGGCAAGGCAATGCGCCCCGCGGGCAGCGGGGCGCAAAAGAAGGCGGGAAAGCGTCAGTTTAACGAAATCCCTACGCCGCAGGCGCGACCGCGGCGCCTTCGATGCCATGGCGGGCCAAGGCCTGCTCGACGAATCCGCTGCGTTTCATGTCTTCGACGAAGGCGGCCAGCACCTGCTGCGCGGCCTCGCCGCGGCGGCGCGGCAGGCCCATGGCCTGGCGGATGGTCATGAAGCTGCCGGGCAACAGGCGCAAGTCCCCCAGGCGAGCGGCGTCGGCTTCGAGCTGCTGGCGCACGCCGGCGGCGACTTCCGTGCCCTGTTCGAGGAAGGTGTCGACGACGGTGGGCGAGGTGGCGGCGCGGGTGATGACGGCGTGGCGAAGTTCACGCGTCAGGTACAGGTCGTAGGCGCTGCCTTGGCCGACGGTGACGCGGTGGCGCGGGTCGTCGACCTGGGCCATGTCTTGCAGGGGCGAGTCGTGGCGCACCAGGTAGGCGCCTTCGATCAGCACGTAGGCGTTGGTGAAGGCGATGTCGGTAGCGCGCTTGGGGTCGATGGCGAAAAAGCCGATGTCGGCGTTGTCCTGGCTGACGGTGTCGACCGCCTTGCCGGCGCTGTCCAGCACGACCAGGGTCAACGGCACGCCCAAGCGGTCGGCGAAGGCCCGGGCCAGGTCGACGGAGACGCCCGCGGCATGGCCTGCGGCATCGCGCCGGGCCAGGATGGGGTTGCCCAGGTTGATGGTGGCGCGCAGGGTGCCGGTGGGAGTGAAGGCTTGCAGGATGTGGGGGGCGATGGCGGTCATGGTGAATGGAAAAAAGAGAGCGTCAGGGGGATAACTGGCGTCAGACCTCGTGCCGCCCCGCCATGCCTGCACAACAAAGATCAATCCGCGTGGGCTGAAGATCTTCGCCAAACCAGGCATTGATCGCGGCGCGGCGCTCGCCGACGTAGACGGGCGCGCCGCTGTCATCCAGCGTCATGCCCAGGTCATGGCCCGGCACCAGCAAGGTGCCGGGCCGCTTGCGCCACCACGCCCAGATGCGTTGCAGGCTGGCGTGGCTGGCTGCCGCATCGGCGGTGTCGGCCACTTGTCCGGAAAGCAGTTCGGCCCGGTTCTTGGCCGCGTCGCCGGTGAACAGCACCGCCTGGCGGGGATCGTCGACGTAGAACAGCAAGTGGCCGGGCGTGTGGCCCGGCGAGGCGATGGCGGTGATGCCGGGCAGGAAGGTGTCGCCGTCCCCGATACGGCGAACGCGCGTCTGGCGGTTCAGTTCCTGCACGTACAGCTCGGGCAAGGGGTTAAAACCCGGCGGTTGCGCGGCGGCCCATTCCAGTTCCTGCTGACCGATCCACACCGTGGCGTTGGGAAACAGGGTGAAGTTGACGGCGTGGTCGTAGTGGGCGTGGGTGAGCACGACGTCGGTGATGTCGGCGGGCGCGACGCCGCAGGCGTCCAGGTGCCTGGCCAACTGGTGCCGCACGCCAAAGGCGCCGACGTCGACCAGGATCTTGTGAGTGGCCGAGCGCAGCAAGGTGCTGGTGCTCCAGCCCAGGCCGCCGTGGCAGACGGCGCGCCCGGGGTAGCCCTGGATCAGGATGTCGATCTGGTACATGGCGTCATTCCGCGGTGATGTGGGCGTTGGTGATCAGTGTGCGATAGCGTTGCAGGTCGTCGCGCAGCTGGCGCGAGAAATCGTCGGGCGTGCCGGCGACGATTTCGTTGCCGCCTTCGGTGGCCAGTTTACGTATCACCTCCGGGTCTTGCACGGCCCGCATCACGGCCTGGTGCAGCGTGGCGAGGATGCCGGGATCGGTGCCGGCCGGGGCCAGCAAGCCCTGGAACTGGGTCACGACGAAGTCGCGGTAGCCCAGTTCCTGCATGGTGGGCACATCGGGCAGACTGGACGCCCGCCGCGGGCCGGTGACGGCGTAGGCGCGCAGCTTGCCGGACTGGATGTGCGGGGTGGCGGTCACCGTCGTGTCGAACGTGAAGGTCAGCTGGCCGCCCAGCACGTCGGTCAGGGCCTGGGCGTTGCCCTTGTAGGGCACGTGCGTCATCTGGGTGCCGGTCTGCAGCGCCAGCAGTTCGCCGGCCAGGTGGCCGCCAGCGCCCAGGCCGGCCGAGCCATAGGTGACGGCGCCGGGCTTCTTGCGGGCGGCGGCGATCAAATCGTCAAGGCTGTGCACGGGCGATTGCTGCGGCACGACCAGGGCGTACTGGTAGCTGGTGATCTGGCTGATGGGCGCGAAGTCCTTCAGCGGGTCATAGGGCGTTTTCTTGTACAGCGACGGGTTGACGACCAGCGGGCCGCTGGCGTCCAGCAGCAGCGTGTAGCCGTCTGGCGCGGCCTTGGCGACGAAGTCGGTGCCGATCATGCCGTTGGCGCCCGGCTTGTTTTCGACGACCAGGGTGCCCTTCAGGGTCTTGCCCATGTGCGCGGCGATGACGCGCGCGGTGATGTCGGCGGCGCCGCCGGCCACGTAGGGCACGATCAGGCGGATGGGCTGCCTGGGGTAGCTCGCGGCTGCGTCCGCGGCGTGTGACGCGGGGGCGGCCAGGGCGGCCAGCAATCCCAGCGCAAAGAAGGCTGAGCCTTTCATGATGTGTCTCCTCCTGGATGCGTGGCCGCGTCAGCCGTGGGGCTGGCCGGCGTGGCGGCGCAGCAGCGCCAGCACGTCGGGGGCGATGTCGATGCCGTGCTGGCGTTGGCGGGCCAGCTTGGCCAGTTCGATTTCTCCGGGCTGGATTACGGGGCGTTGGGGGTCGGCCGGTGGGCTGTCGTGCAGGATGGCGGCGAAGTCGTTCATGCGCTCGGCCAGCCATTGCGTCGAGCCCAGGCGGCGGGTGTCGATGAGCAAGAAGAAATGCCCCAAGTTCTGCGGTTCGTCGGGGGCGTCGACCCAGGATTTGACGTGGGTCAGGTAGGCCGCGTTGGAGAGCAGGCCGGCGAACAGGTCCACCATCAGCGCCAGGCCGTAGCCCTTGTGGCCGCCGATGGGCAAGAGAAAACCGTCCAGCGCCTGCTTGGGATCGGTGGTGGCCTGGCCCTGGGCGTCGGTGGCCCAGGTGTCGGGGATGGCCTGCCCGGCCTTCAGGGCGTTGCGGATCTTGGCGCGGGCGACCACGCTCATGGCCATGTCCAGCAGGAAGTGCTGGCCGCCCGGGTTGGGCACGGCAAAGCCGATGGGGCTGTTGCCCACCCGGGCGTCGGTGCCGCCCCACGGGGCGATGGTGGTGGTGGCGTTGCTGCCGATGATGCTGGCGTAGCCGGCTTCGGCGGCGATCAGGCCGTAGGGCGAGATGGGGCCGAAGTGATTGCTTTGGCGGGCGAAGGCGATGCCGACGCCGCATTCGCTGGCGGCCTGCATGGCGGCGCGCAGCGAGTGCATGCCGACCAGCGGGCCGACGCCGTTGTCGCCGTCCACCAGGCGCAGGGCGGGCGCGGGGCTTGTCACCTGGATGCGGGCCTGGGCATTGATGCCGCCCACCTGCAGGCGTTCGCCATACGATTCGATGCGCGACAGGCCGTGGGTGGACAGGCCGAACAGGTCGGCCAGTACCAGCACTTCAACGACGTCGGCGGCATCCTGGGGCGGCAGGCCCAGGCCCTGGAAGGCGCGTACGCCCAGGTCACGCAGGTCGGCTTCCGCAATGACGGAGGGGGCAGGGGAACGAGCGGGGGCGGTCGTGACGCCGGTGGGGGCAGCCATGGTCAAAGTCCTTGTGCAAACAAAAGAGGGAGGCGATTGGGGCGGGGCTATTGCGCGGAAATGTGCGCGTCGCGCACGACCTTGCTCCAGCGGCGCTCTTCGGCGTCGATGAAGGCGGCAAACTCGGCGGGGCCGGCGCCGGACGGCTCGGCGGCGTCGTGGGCCAGGCGCTGGTGCACGGCAGCGCTTTTGAGGGCGGTGTTGGCGGCGGCCTGCAGGCGCGCGACGACGGCGTCCGGGGTGCCCGCCGGGGCCAGCAGGCCGAACCATTGCGAGCTCTCAAATCCGGCAAATCCTTGTTCGGCCACGGTGGGCACGTCGGGCAGGATGGGCAGGCGGTGTTCCGAGCCCACCGCCAGGATCTTGATCTTGCCGGCCTGGGCGTGCGGCAACAGGCCCGGGATGCCGGCGGCGGCCGCATCGATGTTGCCGGCCAAGAGGTCGGTGACCTGGGCGCCGGTGCCCTTGTAGGGCACGTGCACGACATCGATGGCGGCGGCAGTCTTGAGCATTTCGAAGGCCAGGTGGCCGGCGCTGCCGTTGCCGGCCGAACCGTAGTTCAAGACGCCGGGCTTGGCGCGGGCCAGGGCGACGAATTGCGGCAATGTGGCGGCCGGCACCTTGTCGCCCACGGCAAACACCATGGGCAGCTTGGCCAGCAGCACGATGGGGGCGAAGTCGCGGCGCGGGTCGTACGACAGATTGGGCATCATGGTCGGGTTGACCGCCAGCGTGCCCACATGGCCCAGGATCAGCGTGTAGCCGTCGGGCCGGGCCCGCGCGACTTCCTGGGTGGCGATGGTGCCCTGGCCGCCGCCTTTGTTTTCGACGACGACCTGCTGGCCCAGGTCGCGCGACATTTCCACGGCCACGGCGCGGGCCACGACGTCGGAACTGCCGCCGGGGCCGTAGGGCACGAGCAGGCGGATGGGGCGCTGCGGCCAGGCGTCGGCGGCGTGGGCGGACGGCATGGCGGACAGCAGCAAGGGGGCGGTCGCAAGGGCCAGCGCGGTGCGCAGGCAGGCTCTCCGTAACGGCTTCATGGGGTGGGGTCTCCTGGTCTGGGCCGCTATTGGTTGCGGCTGGAAGACATCGTGCCCGGCGCCCGGAATCGAGTAAAGTGCAAAAATTAGTTCAATTCTTGATGAAAACGCATGAATTTCGATCTCGCGGATCTACGCGCCTTTCTGGCGGTGGCCGACCTGGGCAGTTTTCGCGCGGCGTCCGAGGCGCTGCATCTGTCGCAATCCGCGCTGTCGCGGCGGGTGGACAAGCTTGAGGCGGCGCTGGGCGTGCAATTGATGACACGCACGACCCGCAAGGTGGAACTGACCACCATCGGCCGGGGCTTCGTGCCCAAGGCCCGCAGCGTGCTGAACGAACTGGAAAGCGCGTTGATCGGCATTCGCGACGTGGCCGAACGGCTGTCGGGCATGGTGACGATTGCCTGCGTGCCATCGGCGGTGGCGTATTTCCTGCCGGATGTGATCCGGGAGTATCACGCGCAATACCCGCGCATCCGCATCCGCATCATCGACGAGTCGTCGTCGCAGGTGCTGACGGCGGTGGCGCGAGGCGATGCCGATTTCGGCCTGACCTACATCGGCGCCAACGACGCCGAGATCGAATTCAAGCCCTTGCTGGAAGAGGCCTTCGTGGCGGCCGTGAGCCGCAAGCATCCGCTGGCGCGGCGCAAGTGGGTGGGCTGGGCCGACCTGGAAGACCATCCGTACATCACGCTGGCCCAGGGCAGCGGCAATCGCTTCCTGATGGACCAGGCGCTGGTGCATAGCGGCTGCCGGCCACGCCATTTCTGCGAAGTGCAGCACGTGCCGGCGCTGGTCAGCATGATCGAGGCGGGGTTGGGTGTGGGCGTGGTGCCGCGCCTGGCGATGCCGGGGCCGGAACATGGCATGCTGGTCAGCGTGCCGCTGCGCAACCCCACGGTCACGCGCACCATCGGCCTGATCCATCCGCGCGGCAAGGCGCTCAACCCGGTGGCGCGGCTGTTCTACGACCTGTTGGCGCAGCGGGTGGAAGCGCGCCAAAAATGACAGGCCGCCCGAAGGCGGCCTGTGTTTGCGGTGCCGGGTGCGAGGCGTGGTCCGATATCTACCCGACTCGCATCGGCGGCATCAAGCCGGAAAAACCGGCTCGCCCAGGTTCAGCATCAAGCGATTGGCCCACGCAAAGATCGCGTCCGAATGCAGCAGGTCCAACACCTCGCCTTCGGTCAGGCCCACGTCCTTCAGCGCCTGGATGCTGTCGGCATTGACGGCAGCCGGCGCGTCGGTGATCTGGATCGAGAACTTGCCGATCGCCAGTTCGCGCGCGGTGGTGCCGGCGGTGGCGGGGTCTTCGAACACCTGGGCGATCACGTCATTGCGCTTGGCCAGTTGTTCGAAGCGTTGCGCATGCACCGACGCGCAATACACGCAGCCGTTGACGCGCGACACGACGGTGGCGCCCAGCTCGCGCTCGGCACGCGACAGGCCGCCCGGCGCATACATGATGGCGTTGAACGCCGTGGACCGCTGGCGCAGGATTTCCGGCTGGTGCACCAGGAAGCGGTAGTAGTCCGAGACCTTGGCCTTGGGGTGGCTTTCTTCCAGCACGGCGATCTGGTCGGGCGTGGCCTTGTCCAGGTCGATGACGTCGAGCCAGGCCTTCCATTCCAGCGATTCGTTGGTGAAGCCGTGGTTCTTGATGACGTCGCCGGGCGCGGTGGCGGCGGTGTTGGGCGGGAAGGGCGCGGCGGGCGTGCCGGTGGGGTGGCCGGGTTGCTCGGCCAGCGACTTCATGGCGTCCAGGCCCGCGACCAGGCGCACCTGGTACGACAGGAAGGCGACCAGCTGCGACAAGGTGACGACGGCTGGCGTGGACACGCCGGCAGCGGGCAGGGTCTTGAGCGCGGCTTCGTCGCCTTCGACGGGCTTTTCGATCAGCTTGCGCGTGAATTCCAGGATGGCGGCCAGGCGCGGATCGACGGCGTCCGCGGGCTTGCCGGATTCGGCCACCTGGATGTCGGCGGCGCTGGCGCCGGCGTCCACCAGGCGCTGGCGGTAGTGGGCGGCCAGCGCGGGCGACGGCGTCAGGCGCGAGGCGTACAGCGCGACCAGCAGGCGCTCGGCCAGCGTCAGGCCGGGCAGCGCGGGGTCGAACAGGGCGTCGTAGCTGCCTTGCGTGGCGGCCGCGACCTTGTCGCGCTGGTGGCGCACGGCGTAGGTGGTGCTGTCGGCCTTCAGGCCGATGAGCTGGTCAACGAGGTCTTTCGCGGCGTCGTAGACGATGGGTTGTTGTGCCATTGAGAGCGTCTCCTTGAGTGTCATTGCGCCGGTTTGGCGGGCGTGCCGGCCGCGCGAGCCTTCACTGCCGCGTCCAGGAACTTCAATACGCCTTCCCAGGATTCCTGGTCGGCGCGGGCGTTGTCCTTGGGATTGCCGCCGCTGGTGCTGATCTTGCCGGACACGGGGTGGGCGTAGACCAGCTGCGTGGTCGGCACATACGGGAACAGGATGGAATGCCCGCCGTTCTCGTAGTCCAGCCACTTGACCGGGTAGGGGTGCTTCACCTCGGCCAGCTTGTCCTGCACCATCTTCGAATACAGACTGGACGGCCACGAGCCGTCGTCCGTGGCGGACAGCAGCATGACCGGGCCCTGGATGTCTTCGACGCGGATGCGGGCCCGCGCCACGGCGTCGGGGTCCTGCAAGGCGGTGAGGATGGCCTTCTCGTGCCGATGCGGGTTGGGGCCTTCGTCGAACGGCGCCCAGGTGGCGGTGCGGTTGTTTTCCCAGACGTGGGGCAGGGGCTTGCCGCCCAGCAGCCAGGTCGGGCCTTCGCGGCCGATCTTGGGGTCGCAGGCGTTCTGGCCGCTATGCACGACGGCGCCGGGCACATAGGCCACCACGGCCGACACTTCGGTGGGGAAGGTGGCGCCCAGGAGCAGCACCAGTTCGCCACCGCGCGACTGGCCGCTGATGGCGACAAAGTCGTGCTTGGGCTGGACCTTCTTGCGCAGCCAGCGCAGGCCGGTCTGGAAGTATTCCAGCGGGGTGTTCGAGATGTAGTCGGACAGGCCCGGCGCCTTGAAGTACGCCAGCGCAAAGGCGGCATAGCCGCGCGAGGCATACAGCGCCGCGCGCGGTTCGTTGATGCCGCCGCCCGAGCCGTTCAGGATCATCACGGCCGGGTGCGAGCCGGGCGTGGCGCCGGCCGGCAGGTACAACGTGCCGACCAGGCCTGCTTCACGCACGTCGATACGGGTGACGCCGTCGGCGGCCAGGCGCTGCACGAAGCGACCCTGGGCCCGCGCACCCGCGGCGCGCACGACGATGTCGGTGACCAGGGCCTCGGTGACCGGGTGGTTGAAGTGTTCGCGGCTGGGCGAGTCCACGGGCGACTGCGACCACACCAGGCCCATGGGCGACACGCCGGCGTAGTCGCCCGAGGCCGGGGCGTCGCGCGACAGGTCGACCACGCCGTCCTCGCCCGCCACGAAGGCGGCGTGGCTTTGCCACAGCACGCCGTTGCGGCGGGTCAAGGCGGTGATCTCGACCGTCTGGCCGGGCGCGACATGCTCGACCCGGAGGTGGCGCGGCACGTCGATCAACGCGTCCGCGGGGGAGATGGAAAGGGTCGGGACCATGGTCTTACTTGCCCGTGTCCTTGGTGACCATCATGGCCGCGGTGCGGTCGCTGGTCATCGGGGTGACCTTCAGGCCCTTCTTGGCGGCCCAGATGTTCTTGTAGTGGTACAGCGGGATGATGCCGACGTCGTCGGCCACCAGCTTGACCGAGTCGCGCAGGATGGATTCACGCTTGGCCACGTCGAATTCCGAGGTGGATTGGTCCAGCGCGGCATCGACCTTGGGGTTGCTGTAGTGGCCCCAGTTGGACGCGCCCAGGCCCTTCTTGGCGTCGACGGTGGCCAGGATGTTGACCAGCGCGTAGCTGGCTTCACCCGTGCCGTTACCCCACGCCAGCATGCTGACGGCGAATTCGTTCTTGTTGGCGCGGCCCGAATACACGGCCCACGGCACGACTTCCACTTGCGTCTTGACGCCGATGCGGGTCCAGAACTGCGCCACCGCCTGGGCGGTTTCCGGGCCTTGCGGGTAGCGGTCGTTGGGCACGTGCATGGTCAGCTTGAAGCCGTCCGGAAAGCCCGCGGCCGCCAGCAGTTTCTTGGCCTGTTCGACATCGTTGGGGATGTCCTTCACGTCGGGGTTGTAGCCGAAGGTGCCCTTGGGCATCCACTGGTTGGCTTCGGTGGCGGCGCCTTGCAGGATGCGGTCGGCGATGGCCTTGCGGTTGATGGCCAGGTTCAGGGCCTGGCGCACGCGCACGTCCAGCAGCGGGTTCTTGTCCAGCGGCTTGCCGTTGTTGTCGGTGATGTACTGATTGGGCGCGGGGTTGAAGCTGGGCTGCAGGATCATCACGCGCAGGCCGTCGTAGGGGTAGACGGACACGTTCGGGGCCTTTTGCAGCTTGGCCAGGTCGGACACCGAGACCTTGTCGATCACGTCCACGTCGCCGGCCAGCAGGGCGGCGGTGCGGGCGGCGGCGTTGTTGATGTAGCGGTAGTTGACCTTGTCCCAGGTGGCCTTTTCGCCCCAGTAGCCGTCGTTGCGTTCCATCAGGACGCGGTCGCCGGGGGTGTAGGACACGAACTTGTACGGGCCGGTGCCGATCATGGCCTTGCCCGAGTTGTAGTCTTCGGTGGTCGATTTTTCACCGACGTGCTTGCTGACGACGTGGACCGATGCCAGGTTCAGCGGCAGGTCGGGGTTGGGGGTCTTGGTCTTGACGATCAGCGTCAGCGGGTCCTTGGCGGTCATCGTGTCGATGGTGCGCAGGTAGCCGGCGTAGGTGGCCACGCTGCCGGGCACGGCGCGGGCGCGGGTGTAGGAATAGATCAGGTCGTCGGCGGTGAACGGCGTGCCGTCCTGCCACTTGACGCCTTCGCGCAGCTTGAATTCCCAGGTGGTGCTGTCCAGCGGCTTCCAGCTCACGGCCAGGCCGGGCTGCAGCTTGTTCCACTTGTTCTCGATCAGCAGGTCCCAGAAGTGCAGGGCCACCGAGCGGTCGCCGGCATGGTTGTTCAGTTGCGGGTCCAGCGACGACAGCGGGTCGGCAAAGCCGATGGACAGGTTGTCGGCCGAGGCCGCGGCGGACACGCCCAGGATGGCGGCGGTCAGGGTCGAGAGAATCAGGCGTTTCATGTTCGGAGTCCTTGGTGAGGGGGAACGAGCAGTAAAGGTTCCATGGATCGCGGCGCAGGCGCCGTGGTCCGCGAGCGTCAGGCCATGTCGTTCAGGTGACAGGCGCTCAGGTGGTTGATGGCGATTCCCTTCAAAGTGGGAACCTCGGTTTTGCAGCGCGGCATCGCATGCGGACAGCGCGGATGGAAGTGGCAGCCAGAGGGCGGGTTCAGCGGGCTGGGAATCTCTCCCTTGATGGCGGTAAAGGTCTTGTGGCGCGATTTCAGGTTGGGAATCTCGGCCAGCAGCGCCTGGGTATAAGGGTGGTTGGGGCGCTGGAACACCTCGTCGACCGTGGCCGTTTCCACGACACGGCCCAGGTACATGATGACCACGCGGTCCGACAGGTGCTCGACCACGCCCAGGTCGTGGCTGATGAACAGGTACGTCAGGTTCAGCTGTTCGCGCAGGTCCATGAACAGGTTCAGGATCTGCGCCTGGATAGACACGTCCAGCGCGGCCACGGCTTCGTCGCACACCAGCATCGACGGCTGCACGGCCAGGGCGCGGGCAATGCCGATGCGCTGGCGCTGACCGCCGCTGAACTGGTGCGGATAGCGCTGGCGCAGCGCGGGGTCCAGCCCGGCGCGCTGCAGCTGGGCGCTGACGTAATCGTCGAACTCGCCGTTGCCCACCAGGCCGTGGATGCGGGCCGCTTCGCCCACGATCTCGTCCACGCGCAGGCGCGGGTTGAGACTGGCGTAGGGGTCCTGGAAGATCATCTGCACTTTCAGGCGGGCGGCATGGGCTTGGGCCGACGTCATCTCGGCCGGACGGCGGCCGTTGATCAGCACGTCGCCGCCGGACGGCGTGAGCAGGCCCGCGGCAATGCGGCCCAGGGTGGACTTGCCGCAGCCGGATTCACCGACCAGGCCGACCACTTCGCCGGGGTTCACGATCAGGTCGACATGGTCGACGGCGCGCGTGACGGCGGGCGGTTTGGACAGGCCCAGGCGCTGCAAGGCGCGGCCGGCGGCGCCCACGGGGCGTTCGCCAAAGCGCTTGCTGACCTGGCGCAGATCGATCAGGGGCGTGACGCCGGCTTGTGCGCCGGCCGTCGTGTCAGGCTGCGCTTGCAACGGCGTGCCGATAGCGGATTGCTGGCTCATGCCGCCACCTCGCGCAGTTGAATCGTCGGGTGAAAGCAGCGCACCTGGTGGCCGGGCAGCACGTCGGTGATGGCGGGCGCCTGGCCGCACTGCGCCGTGGCGCGCGCGCAGCGCGCCGCGAATGCACAGCCGGCGGGCAGGTTGAGCAGGTTGGGCGTCATGCCGGGAATCTGGCGCAGACGCTGGCCGCGCTGGTTGTTGCTGGGCAGGCTGTCGATCAGGCCCACCGTATAGGGATGCTGGGGGCGATCCAGCACGTCGTCGACCTTGCCGTGTTCGACGATGCGGCCCGCGTACATCACGGCCACTTCGTCGGCCAGGCCCGCCACTACCGACAGGTCGTGCGTGATCCAGATGAGGCTGGTGCCGTGCTGCTGCGCCAGCTTCTGCACTTCGGACAGGATCTGCGCCTGGATGGTGACGTCCAGCGCGGTGGTCGGCTCGTCGGCAATGATCAGGTCGGGGCGATGCAGCATGGCGATCGCAATGGCCACGCGCTGGCGCATGCCGCCGGACAGCTGGTGGGGGTAGGCCAGCAGGCGTTCTTCCGGGCTGGGAATGCCCATCATGCCGAGCGTGTCGCGAGCCAGCTCGCGGGCTTGCGACTTGCTCATCTTGTTGTGGGCGCGCACCGTTTCGATCATCTGCACATCCACCCGCAAGACGGGGTTCAGCGTCATCATCGGATCCTGGAAGATCATGGCGATGCGGTTGCCCTGCAGCTTGCGCAGTTCGCGCGGGGTCAGCTGGGTCAGGTCGCGGCCCTGGAACAGCACCTGGCCGCCGACCACGCGGCCGGGGGCGTCCACCAGGCCCATGATGGAAAAGCCGGTGACGGACTTGCCCGAGCCGGACTCGCCGACCAGGCCCAGGATCTTGCCGCGTTCCAGAGTGAACGACACGTCGTCCACGGCGGGCAGGGTGCCGGCGCGGGTGAAGAAATGGGTGCGCAGGTTGCGCACTTGCAGCGTGGCCGGTGCGGCCGGGTTCGATGCGGCGGCCGGCGCCGCGACGGGGCGGGCGGCGGTCATTTGTGGGTCCTCGGGTTCAGCACGTCGCGCAGGCGGTCGCCCACCAGGTTGATCGCCACGATGGTGACGAGCAGCGCGATGCCGGGGTAGAAACTGATCCAGTATTCACCGGACAGCATGTATTGGAAGCCATTGGAAATCAGCAGGCCCAGCGACGGTTCGGTCACCGGCACGCCCAGCCCCAGGAAGCTCAGCGTGGCTTCAAGCGTGATGGCGCGCGCGATCTGCAAGGTGCCGATGACGATCAGCGGCGGCAGGCAGTTCGGCAGGATGTGCTTGAGCATGATCCGCCAGTTGGGAATATCCAGGCAGCGGGCGGCTTCGACGTATTCGCGGCGGCGTTCGACCAGGGCCTGGCCGCGCGCGGTGCGGGCGTAGTAGGCCCATTCCAGGATCACCAGCGTCAGCACCACGTTGCCCACGCCCTTGCCCAGGTAGGCCAGGATCATCATGGCCACCAGGATGGACGGGAACGACAGGATCAGGTCGACCAGGCGCATGATCAGCGCATCGACCTTGCCGCCCGCGTACGCGGCCAACAGGCCCAGCAGCGTGCCGATGATGCCGGCGATCAGGGCCGAGCCCACGCCGACCATCAGGCTGATGCGCAGGCCATACAGAATGCCCGACAGCAGGTCGCGGCCCTGGCCGTCGGTGCCCAGCCAGTAATGGAAAGTGCCCAGGCCGTTCATCGACCCCGGCGTCATGCGCGAATCCAGCACGTCGATCTGCAGCAGGTCGTACGGGTTCTGCGGCGAGATCCACGGCGCCAGCACGGCCGCCAGGATCAAGAGGGTGGCGATGACCAGGCCGAACACCGCCGTCCTGGACGACAGGAATTCCAGCAGATTGCGACGCCAGGGGGACTCGCGGCGCAGAGCGGGCGTAGGGGTAGGGGTAGACGTGGCGCTCATGCCGAGGCCTCCAGCCGCACCCGGGGGTCCAGCACTTTATAAAGAATGTCCACGATCAGGTTCAGCGTCACGAACAGGCACACCACCACGATCAGGTAGGCCACGATCACGGGGCGGTCCAGCGCGTTCAGGCTGTCCAGGATCAGCTTGCCGGCGCCGGGCCAGGCGAAGATGCTTTCGGTGATGACGGCAAACGCGATGGTCGAGCCCAGTTCCAGGCCCAGCACCGTCACCAGCGGAATCATGGTGTTGCGCAGCACGTGCACACAGACCACGCGAAACGGCGACAGGCCCTTGGCGCGGGCGAACTTGACGAAGTCCAGCGGCATCACGTCGCGTACGCCGGCACGCGTCAGGCGGATCACCAGCGAGATCTTGAACAGCGACAGGTTCAGCGCCGGCAGGATCAGGTGGCGCCAGCCGTCGGCCGTCAGCCACGACCACTGAAAGCCCAGGAATTCCACCGTCTGGCCGCGGCCGCTGGCCGGCAGCCAGCCCAGCGACACGCTGAACGTCATGATCAGCATCAGCGCGACCCAGAAGGTCGGCAGCGAAAAGCCGACGATGCTGCCCGCCATGATCAGCTTGGCAAAGCGGCTGTCGGGGTACAGGCCGGCCAAGAGGCCCAACGGCAGACCGACAATGACCGCCAGCAGCAGGGCGGCAATCGCCAGTTCCAGCGTGGCGGGCAGGCGTTGGATCACCAGCTCGATGGCGGGGATGTTGTAGACGAAGCTGTTGCCCAGGTTGCCATGCAGCGCACCGTTCAAAAAGCCCAGGTACTGCTGCCACAGGGGCTTGTCCAGGCCCAGCTCGGCGATGATGCGGGCGCGGTCGATCTGGTCGACGTCCTGGCCGATCAGGATGTCCACCGGGTTGCCGATGGCGTGCAGGCCCACGAAGACGATCAACGTCATCAGCAGCACGACCACCGCGGCTTGCGCGATGCGGCGTAGCAGCCAGCCGGTCATTGCGCGGTCTCCGCTTGCTTGGTCGGCGCCGCGGCGGGCGTCCATTCGTCGCCGAACACCTCCGGCTCCGAGAACGCTTCCATGTTGGCGTAGTGAATCGCCACGTCTTCCCGGTAGAACAGGCCCGCGATGCCCTGCGCCAGGCGCTTGGCGCCTTCGCTGATGGCGGGTATGTCGCCGGACACGGTGCCCTGGGTCAATGCGGCCGGGTACGAGAAGCAATGCACCCGGTCCAGGCCCGGACAGGCGCCGGCGGTCTTTTCCTGCAGTTCGAACACGGGGCCCAGGTCGGGCGAATCGTGCAGTTCCTGGTCCTCTTCGCCGGCCGGCGGGGTGTAGCGGTCGCCCCAGGCGCGCACGTGCGGCGCCAGCGCGGCGAATTCCGGACGCACGGTCCAGTCGATCCGAAAGCCCGTCGAGAAGATCAGGAAGTCCAGCGTGAACACGCCCTTGGGCGTGGTGACGCGAATGTCATCGCCGGCCAGTGCCACGTCCTGCACGCCGCAGCCCAGGTTGAAGTAGGCATTCGGGTGGCGCGATACACGCAGCGTGCTGCCGCGCGGGGGCGGCACCTGGGCGGCGTTGATGTAGTGGCGGATCTTCCACTTCCAGTCGTCGGGCAGGTTCAGGTGGCCGTGGGTCAGGCCCGGGTTGCCGGCGCCCTTGCCCTTGTTGATGCGGGGGATGTCGTTGCGGCGGATCAGCAGGTCCACGCTGGCGGCGCCGGCTTCCAGCGCGGTGGCCGCGCTGTCCATGGCCGACGCGCCCGCGCCCACCACGCCGACGCGCTTGCCGGCCAGGGTGGCGTAGTCCATCACGTCCGACGAATGGGCCCAGCGGTCGCGCGGCAGCTTGTGCGCAAAGGCCGGCACGTAGGCGCCGCCCAGGCCGTCGCGGCCGGTGGCCAGCACCACGCGGCGCGCCAGCACCGTGCTGCGGCCCGCGGGCGATTCGATGTCCAGCTGCACCAGTTGGTCGGCGCGCGGCAGCACGGCCAGGATGCGGTGTTCGTTGCGCACGTCCAGGTTCAGCACGCGGCGGTACCAGCGCAGGTAGTCCATCCATTGCAGGCGCGGAATCTTGTCCAGCGCGTCCCAGGCCTGAAGACCGAACTGCGCCTCGAACCAGGCGCGGAAGGTCAGGGCGGGCAGGCCCAGCGCGGGGCCGGTCAACTGCTTGGGCGAGCGCAGCGTTTCCATGCGGGCCGTGGTGGCCCAGGGGCCTTCATAGCCTTCGGGCGCCTGGTCGAAGATGGGGGCGACAATGCCCAGGTGCGTCAGCGACGCCGCGGCGGCCAGGCCGGCCATGCCGCCGCCCACGATGGCCACGTCCAGCACCGGCTGGCCATCGACCACGCGCGGCGTGACCCAGTTCTTGGCGGGAATTTCCAGCCAGGACAGGTCCTGTCGCAGGCGGGCTTCCAGATTGGCCAGGCCTTGCGGCGCGGGCGCCGGGGCGGCTGGGTGGGCAAGCGGCAAGTTCATAGTGCGGGGGTATCCGTAAGAGGGGCTTCATCACCGTAGATGGACTGCAGCAGCGCGCCGTGCTGGCAGGCGTCGTGCAGCACGAAGCCGGGCAGCAGCGCCGCCGCGGCCTGCGCCAGGGCATCGGCCAAGGCCTGGCAGGCCGGCGTCGGCGCTTGCGACTGCGGGGTGATGACCCCGAAGAAAAAAGGAATGTCCAGGTCGATCGGCCGGATCACCACGCCCGCCATCGGCGCACCGTAGGCGGTAATGGGTTCCAGCACCGACACGCCCAAACCGGCGCGCACGGCGGCCAGGGCATTGACGGACGAATTGGTTTCAATGGCGCCCAGCGGGTTGCCACCAGGCGGCAGCGCAGCGTCCAGGCGACGGCGCAGCCGGTACGGGTTGGCCATGGTGATGACGCGGCGTCCGGCCAGCTCGGCCACGGGCACCACGTCATGGCGTGCGGCCGGGTCGTTTTCCGGCAATGCGACCACACAGGGCGCCTGCCCGATCCAATGCACCGTCAGGCCGCGGTGTTCCAACGGCAGGCTGGTCGCGCCCAGCTGGGCCGCGCCGCTCAACACCGCGTGCACCACGCGTTCGGGCGATGCGCTGCGCAGTTGAATGCGCGCGGCGCCGCTTTGCGCTTCGATGCGCTTGAGCGCATCGGGCACCAGCCCGGCCGCCAGCGCCGACGTGGCGGCCAGCAGCAACGGCTGCGCCTGGCCGCGCGCGATTTCCTCGGCGCGGCCGCGTATCTGTTGCAGGCTGGACAGGGCGCGTTCGACGTCGTCGTACAGCAGGAAGCCCTGGTCGGTCGGGGTCACGCGGGGGCCGCTGCGGGTGAACAGGGCGTAGCCGATCTCGGCTTCCAGTTCTTGCAGCAGCCGGCTGATCGCCGGTTGCGAACGGCCGAGCAGCCGCCCGGCAGCGGTGACGCTGCCTGTGGACATGACGGCCGCGAAGGCCTCGAGTTGGCGAAGTTCCATCTGGGGTGCTTTATGCTCAGAACGAATTCTTGCCCACTCAGTATGCGCTTTACAAATAATTAAAGGGCATAAGCAAATTCCCTAATGGGGATTTCCTGATGGCTTTTCATTACTGCGAGTTATTTCAATGACTTAGGGGATATCCCTAGGCGGTCAGCCCTGTGCCGGGGAAAGGTGAATATTCGTGAGCCTTTTTGCTAGTTTCATTTTGTAGTATTTAGGATGAAAGAAAAACGAAAGGTTGGGGAATGTCGTTATGCGCGGAGTGCAGCGGGATCATTCAGAACAAGCGGGGCGCGCAGGGGCACGCCGGGCTGATAAGCCTTGGCTATGTCCGTAGCCTCGCTACGGCCCGGAAAGGCGTGACCCACGAGGCGTTTGTGTGCTCGGTATGCGGTGCGGAATGGGACTACTTCCACGACAAACGAGATGAGGCAGTGGGCTGGTCGCTCTTGTAGCCCAGGGCCTCGAGCGGATGCGATCATCCCCAGCCGGCCTGTGACAGCCTTGCTGCAACGGCATCGCCAAAGGCTCAACCCGCACGGCAATCCTCGCCTCTGTCTCTTCGACCTGTTCAGAAGTGATCGCCATGCGCTCGTAAATCAATTGCTTAGGATTTTGGCGAAGGAAAATCCCCCAGTGGGGGATCTCCTGATGTCCGGGCATTACCGTCCGCTATTTCAATGACTTAGGACCCCCCCCGGCTCGCCCCGTGCCCCCAGGGGCGGCCTTTCAGCGCGGCGCCATGCCTTTGCGTTGACCGGCGGCCGTTTCGAGCAGTTCGGCCGTCATCTGGTCACGTTCCAGGATGCAGGGTTCCAGGGCCAGGCCGGCCAGCAGTTCGTCGTAGATGTCGCCCATCAGGCCGGCGGGCCGTTTCAGGTCATAGGACACTTGATGCACGCGCAGCAAGAGCGAGCGCATGCGCTTGACCTCCCAGAGCAGGGCAAGGACATCGGCGTTCCAGGGCTGGCGCTCGCGGATGACGCGCAGCTCGGCATGGGTAAGGGGGACTTTGAACGGCATGGTGAAAAACACTGGTTATATATCCAGTATAATCCGCCAAAAACAGGGCCGGGTTTGTTGCAGGCCGGCCAAGTGTTACCAATCGCCGAACCCTGTTTCCAGGCTCTCTTCTAGACTCGCGGCATCTCAAATGACCACGCCGAGCGCCTTCATGAAACTACTCTCTACCCTGGCTGTCATCGCCTTCCTGCTGACGGGCTGTGCGGTCTATACGCCCAGCGGATCCGTGGTCGTCGATCCCCACGACGGCGGTGGCCGCGGCGGATTCTGTCCGCCGGGGCAAGCCAAGAAAGGCAACTGTTAGGCGGCAGCCGGCCAGTCTTTACGACCGGTTGGCGGCGGCATAGGCTTGCGGTTTGATTCTGTTCAGGCCACTGCCGACCGCAGGCGCGCCATGTTGTACACGTCCGCATAGCCGCCGTCGCGGATGGCGTAGTCGCGCAGTTGCCCTTCGACTTCGAAGCCGTGCTTGCGGTACAGCGCCACCGCGGCCTCGTTGTCGCAATAGACCGCCAGTTCGACCCGGCGCAGGTTCATCCAGTTGTCGGCGATATCCAGCAGTTCGCCCAACAGGCGGCTGCCGATGCCCTGGCGTTGCCAGGCGCCGGCCACGCCCATGCCGATGGACCCGCAATGGCTGCGGCGCACGCGCGCAAATTGTTCCAGCGTGGCGCTGCCGATGACTTCGCCCTGGTGCGTGGCCACCAGGGCCACCAGGCGCTCGTTGTCGGGGGCCAGCAGCCGGCGCCAGCGTTCGGCCGGCTGGTAAGGCATCTGCAGCACCTGGCGCGCCATGGCCGGGTCGTTGTACAGCGCGGTGATGCCGGCCAGGTGGGCGTCGGCGAAGCGTTCGATGAGAATGGTCGGGGTCACGGGAAAGCGGTCGTCGGTGTTGGGGCTATCTATATATAGAGGGCAGGGCCATCAGCGTCGCTTGTCGGTTCGCCGCGGCGCCGGCAGCGGCGTGCCGACATGGCTGGCCAGCCAGTGTTCGATCTTGTCGTCGCGGCGGGCGGCCCAGTCCTTGCCCAGTTCCAGCACCAGCATGTTGCGGGTGTCGCCGAAATCCTGGCCGGGCGCCTTCTGGAACATGGCCTGCCAGATTTCCGAGGCGACCAATTCGGTGGTGAGCAATACGCCGATGCCCTTGGCATCGATCCATAAGGGCGCCGCGCGTTCGTCGACGTGGGTCTTCAGGTTTTCCAGCAGCTTCTGGGCCATCGACGCGTTGTCTTTCGAGGCCGCGATCAGGACCAGGTACTGGCGCCGGTTGCTGGACGGTTCGTCCGAATCGCCAAAGGGATTTTCCATGGTCGTGCCTTCAGGGGAAGTCTTGGAGGGGGCAGCCGGTTATCGACCGTCATGTCCGCACCATAGCACCGCGGCGCCATGGCGTCGGATCAAGCTGTGTTTTTTCGCGCGAATCCAGCCAGGCGCGGCCGGCTCCTTTTCGAACAGTCAATGTCACGATACTCCGGTCAGGAAACCGGCGTCACCGTGTCGCCGGGCCGGGCCAGCTCATGATAGATGTCGTCCAGGTAGGCGGGCAGTTCGTCGGCGGCGACGTCCGCCGGAATCACCAGGTTGTTGCGCACCCGCTTGCCGGGCTGGGCGTCATAGACGACCCACTGATCGTCTTCGCGCAGGATGACCAGCTGGAAGCGGCGGTAGATATCGAATTTCACGGTGTCTTCCCGCCTGCGTCTTTGTCGATGAGCTTCTTCATCGACGGGGCCGGATGCAGCGCGTATTTTTCGCGTTCGTAGAAAGCCACCGCATCGGGTCGGGCATCCAGGAACACGGCGCCCATGTCGCGGGCCCGGGCATCGGCTTCGGCGTACGCCATCAACGCCCGACCGGCGCCGCTGCCGCGGATGGCTTCGTCGACCACCAGATCGTCCACATGCAGGTGCGCGCCGCGGGCCAGGGTATGCACGGGCCGGATGCCCATCACGCCGACCAGCTTGCCGTCCAGGTACGCGCCGACCAGCTCATAACCCGTGTGCGACTGGCGCCGCACGCGATGCAGGAATTCGGCTTCGTCCAGCTTGCGCAACTGCGCGATCAGGGGATAGGCCAGCCCCCAGTTGGACGGCTCGATTCTTTGCACGGCAATCATGGAATTCCCATCGATGGTCTGTCGGGCGGTCAGGCTACCATGGCCTACCCCACCAGGAGCGACCATGGAAGAACAGGACGGTTTTCAGATCACGCGCGGCGCCGTGCAGGTGCAGGAGGGTTTCGTGCCGGTCATCGAGGCGCAAGGCCAGGGGCCGGACGGCCGGACGTTGCGGGGCGCCGTGACGGTGACCGAGTACGGCGTCTTCGACGATCAGGAAGAAGCGATCAACGCGGGGTGGACGATACGCGTGCGGTCGATCGAGGTACAAGGCAACGGCTTGTCGATACGGATCGACGGCTGACGCAGGAAGACGCCAACACGGCAAAAAAAATCCGGCCCGAAGGCCGGAGAAAGTTACAACAACAAGCACAACGGCTCGCCGGCACGAGCCAGTGCGATGAGAAATTTATCAGATATGCGATAAATTGCAATGCCCTGTGTCCACAAGTCGGACACATTCACCTAGACCACCCGCGTCACCGTCGTGCCGTCCCGAAACCAGCCGTCCAGGTTCGCCAGCATCAGATCCGCCATCGCGCGCCGGGTTTCATGCGTGCCGCTGGCGATGTGCGGCAGCATCACCACGTTGTCCATGCCATTCAGGGCCGGGGGCGTGGCCGGCTCGTGTTCGAACACGTCCAGGCCCGCCCCGGCAATGCGTCCATCGCGCAGTGCGGCGACCAGCGCGGTTTCATCCACCACGCTGCCGCGGGCGATATTGATCAGCCAGCCTTGCGGCCCCAGCGCGTCCAGCACGGCGGCGTTGACCAGGTGGCGCGTCGCGGCGCCGCCCGGCACGGCCAGCACCAGGAAGTCGCTCTGGGCGGCCAGTTCCAGCACGTCGGCGCAGTATTGATAGTGGGCAGGTGCATCTGCCCGCGGCTTGCGGCTGGTGTACAGGATGGGCATGTCGAAGGCCTCTGCGCGGCGCGCAATCTGCAGCCCGATGTTGCCCAGGCCCACGATGCCGCAGCGCTTGCCACTCATGCGGGTACCCAGGCCGAAGCCTTCCTGCGGCCAGCGGCCCGCACGCACGAAGCGGTCGGCTTCGGCGAGGCGGCGCGGGGCGGCCAGCATCAATGCCAGCGCGGTGTCGGCAACGCAGGCGTCCAGCACGCCGGGCGTGTTGGTGACCAGCACATTGCGCGCCTGCGCCGCCGCCACGTCGATGGTGTCGTAGCCCACGCCGAAACTGAATACGCCTTCCAGCGCGGGCAGCGCGTCGATCAGCGAACGCGGCGCGCCAAAGCGGCCGCTGGTGGCGATGCCACGGATCGTCGGGCCGTGTTCGCGCAGCAGCGCGGCCTGGTCAGGGCTTTCCCACCAGCGGTGCACGCGGTAGCGCGATTCCAGGTCGGCGGTCAGTTCGGGCAGCAGGGGGCCGACCATCAGCAGGTCGGCGGCGGGGGCGGTCAAGGTGGATGTCATGGCGGTGTTGCGGGGTGAAGGGCGGCCGGCGGGATCGCGGGCCGCCACAGGTTGAATTACTGAACTTGAATATGCCGGGTCTTGATGATCTGCCCGTAGCGTTCGCGCTCGCTGGCGGCCAGGGCTTCCAGTTGCTGGGGCGTGGAACCATGGGCCACGGCGCCCTGGGATTCCAGCTTGGTTTTCATGGCCGGGTCATTGGCCACCTCGCGGATCGCGGCCGACAGCTTGTCGATCACGGCTTGCGGCGTGCCGGCCGGGGCCAGCACCGCCGTCCACGAGCCCGTCTGCGCATTCTTCACGCCAGCTTCGTCGATGGTCGGCACGCCGGGCAGGGCGGGCGAGCGCGTGGGGCCCGTCACCGCCAATGCGCGCAGCTTGCCGGAATTGACGTAGGGAATCGTCTCCAGTACCGACGCGAACAGCATGTCGACCCGGCCCGCCATCAGGTCGGTCATGGCCGGGCCGCCGCCCTTGTAGGGCACGTGCATCAGGTCGACGCCGGTGGCCTGTTGGAAGATTTCGCCCGACAGGTGCGGCGCGCCGCCCGTGCCCGAACTGGCATAGGTGTGCTTGCCCGGCTGCGCCCGCGCCAGGCTCACCAGTTCCGTCACGTCCTTGGCGGGCAGGCTGGCGGGCACCACCAGCACGAACGGCAGGTCCGAAAACAGCGACACCGGCGCAAAAGCCTTGGCCGGGTCCGAGTGCAGCTTGTAGATCCACGGGTTGATGGCCAGCATGCCGGAATTGGCGAACAGCAGCGTGTAGCCGTCGGCGTTGGCGCGCGCCACCAGGTCGGCGGCGATCTGGCCGCCGGCGCCGGGGCGGTTGTCCACCACGACGGACGCGGACAGCTTGTCGCCCAGCGCCGCGGCCAGCAGCCGCGCCGAAATATCGGTGCCGCCGCCCGGCGCGAACGGCACGATCAGGTTGATGGCGCGTTCAGGGTAGGGCGCAGCCTGCGCCGCGCCCGGCAGGACGCTGCTGGCGGCCAGGGCCAGCAGCGCGGCGATGAGCCGGATGCGGGGGCGCGCGGGTCGGTTTGTCTCCATGGATTTTCTCTTTGTGGTGGATGAGTGGGGCAACGAAGGTCGGGCGATTCCGTCCGCGAAAACCAGGCTGCGGCGGTTCGCCTCGAGGGTTGGGGGCAGGGCCCGCCGACACGGCGCGAAGCCTCCTTTTGTGCCGGTGGACCGGGGTCTGGTCCCTGCGGCCGAGTATAGGAATGCCTGTCGATGGATGACTGTTCGAGCTATAAATAGCATTGATCAATTCAAGGATTGAATCGATGGAATTCCGCCAGCTTGAATGCTTCATCGCCGTGGCCGAAGAATTGCACTTCGGCCGCGCGGCGCAGCGCCTGTGCATGACGCAGCCGCCGCTGTCGCGGCAGATCCAGTTGCTGGAGCAAGACCTGGGCGTGACGCTGTTCGAACGCAGCAGCCGCCAGGTGGAACTGAGCGCGGCGGGCCGGCGCTTCTTGCGCGATGCCCGCCACCTGCTGGAATATTCCGCCCGCGCCGCGGCCATCGCCCGGCGCACGTCGGGCGGCGAGGCCGGCCACATCACGCTGGGGTTCACCGCGGTGGCGTCGTACCGGCTGATGCCGTCGCTGGTGGTGCGGGCGCGCAAGCGGCTGCCCGGCGTGGACATCCAGCTGCGTGAAACCGTCAGCACCGACCTGTCGCGCCTGTTGGTGGCGCGCGAGGTGGATGCGATTCTGGCGCGCAGCGTGCCGCAGCAAAGCGGCATCGAGGCCCGCCTGATCGAACGCGAACCGCTGGTGCTGGCGCTGCCGGCGGGGTCGCCGCTGTGCGCGCACGCCGTCGTGCCGCTGCGCCTGTTGCAGGGGCAGCCGTTCGTGCTGTATTCGCCCCGGGAAGGCAAGTACTTCTATGACCGCATCGTCGGCGCCTTTGGGCTGGCCGACGTACAGCCGGAATACGTGCAGCGCGCCAGCCAGACGCACACCTTGCTGGCCTTGGTGCGCGCCGGGCTTGGCGCAGGCATCGTGCCGGATTCGGCGCGCGAACTGCGCCTGGAAGGCGTGGAATTCCGGCCGCTGGGCCAGCGCGATCTCTATGCCGACATGTACCTGGCGTGGCACGCGCAGCACGACAACCCCGCGCTGGCCGCGTTTCTCACGCAGGTCGCGGAAACGGCGTGACAGGTGGCCTACCAGCGATGCGTGTACATCGCCGTCAGCACCGTGCCGGCGGCGGGCAGGCGGCTGCTGTTCAGGCTGTTGCGCATCAGCTGGCTGTACTGCGGGTAGTAGTCGCGGTTGAAGAGGTTTTCGATGCCCAGCGTCAGCGTGTCCTGCTTGCTCAATTCGTAGCGGCTGATCAGGTCCACCGTGGTGTAGCTGCTGACCTCGCGGCGCCCGAAACTGTTCACGCCATCCAGCCGGTAGTCCTTGCTGCCGAAATACGTGACCTGCATGCGGTTGCTCCAGCGCTCGTTGGGGCGGTATTGCAGGTAGCCCGTCAGCTTGAGCGGCGGGATGCGGTAGCCGGTCATGGGCTGGCTGGGCTGGCCGTCCGGCGTTTCGCGGCCGCGCGTCCAGGTGAAGGTGCCGCCGGCGCCCCAGCGGTCGTCGTCGGTGCTGTAGTCCAGGCTGCCTTCGACGCCGAAGATTTTTTCTTCCGTGCGGGTCAGGATCAGCCCGTTGTTGAAGCTTTGCACGTCGCCCAGCTTGGACGTGGAATAGAACACCGCCAGCGTCGCCGACGTATTGCCGAAGCCGCCGCGCCAGCCCAGCTCATAGTTGTTGGTCTTCACCGGTTGCAGGTCCGACGACGCAATGTCGAAGCCCGGGCGGGCATTGCGCATCTGCACGCCGATATCGGGCAGCTGGAAGCCCTGGCTGAACGAGGTGTAGAACTCCTGCCCGCGCACCGGCGAATAGGCCAGCCCTGCATTGAACAGCAGCGCGTCGTAGCTGACCGAGCCGCCCTTGATCGTCTGCGGATTCGCCACCCGCGACTGCGACAGCGGCACGAACTCGTCGAAACGGGCACTGGAATACTCGTAGCGCACGCCGCCTTGCGCGGACCACTGGTCGTTGAACTTGTGTTCCAGCTGGCCGAACAGGCCGGTGCTGCGGGTGGTCAGCTCGGGCATGTAGGTCACGGTGCCGGTGCGGCGAAACACCCGTCCGCCGCTGGCGTCGTACGCCACGGGGTCGAAGATGTCGTTCGGCATGTCGCTGCGTTCCTGGTTGAAGTCCAGGCCCCACAGCAGCTTGGTGCGCTTGGCATCGCCCAGCGGCGTGTCCACCGTGATGCGGCTGCCCAGCACGTGCGAATTCTGCATCACCTGGTCGACGTTGTTGCCGCGCGTGACCACGGCGCGCGCATCGAACGGCGTGAAGCGGGTGTAGTAGTCGCGGTAGTACACCTGGGTGCTGAGCTTGCTGCCCCACAGCGACTGGTGCTGGTATTCCAGGTTCACCAGGGTGTTGCGGATCTGGTTCTGGTCGTCCAGCTGCAGCCCGTCCAGCGGGCGCGCCGTGGCCGAGCCCGGCGGCAGGCGTGCCACCGCAGGGTCCGACGCGTAGCGGGTGTCCTGGTCGGCGTTGTAGTGGCTGACCGACAATTGCACGCGCTGGTTGTCGTCCAGCCGCACGCCCAGCTTGGCGCCCACATTGAAGGCGTTGGCGTTGAACATGTCGCCCTGGCTGGGCTCGGGGGCGATGCGGTTGCCGTTGGCGTCGTACGAACTGCCGATATGCCGGCCGCCTACGTCGAAGGCATAGTCCAGCTTGCCCTGGCTGCCGGCAAAGTGCTGCTGCAACTGGCCGCCCAGGCCGTCGGCGCGCAGGCGCGTCAACGGCGACGTGGCGCTGAGCGTGGTCTCGGCCACATCGGGGCCGCCGGCCGGGCGCGTGGTGATGGAGACGATGCCGCCCGTGGCGCCCGCGCCGTAGATCGCGCTGCTGCCGCGCAGGACTTCCACCCGCTCGATCAGTCCGGGGTCGATGTTGGCCAGGTTGCGCGCGGAATCGCGGTTGGTGTTCAGCGGAATGCCGTCCACCAGCACCAGCATGCTGCGACCACGCAGCGTCTGGCCATAGTCGGTGATGGTGCGGCTGGAATCGGCCATGCCCGGCACTGCCTTGGCCAGCACCGTGGCCAGGCTGTCCGAACCCGTGCGCAGTTCCTGCAACTGCTCACGCTCGATCACCGTGGTCTGCCGGGTCGGGCTGGCCAGGTCGGATTGGGTGCGCGACGCGCTGACTTCCACCGCGGCCAGCGTCACGGGGCCGGCCTGGGCGGCCGCGGCCCGTTGCAGCACGATGGCATTGCCTTCGCGGCGCTGTTCCAGGCCGCTGCCGCGCAGCAACTGCGCCAGCGCCTGTTCGGGCGTATAGCTGCCCGACAGGGCCGGCGCTTGCAGGCCCGCCACCACCTCGGGCGTGTAGAACAATTGCAGCGGCGTGCGCTGCGCCAGGCTTTTGAGTGCGGCGTCCAGCGGTTGCGCGGGCATGCTGAAGACGATCGAGGCGGCAGCGGGCTGTGCCCGCGCGGCGGCCGGTGCGCAGGCGCAAGCCAGCGCCAGGGCGACCGGCGCCAGGCTTAGCGCGCCGGCTCGCATGCCGCGGCGCGAGGGGCGACGCGAGTCCATTCCGGAGTGTTCCAGCCCCAAGTGTTCCAACCATGCCTGCACGTTCCTGCTCCTGTTCTTTGCCGTAGGGGTGTCCGCCGCTTTTGCCGCCCGGGACAGGCGTGATGAAGCGGGGTTGCTTCTGAGGAAGACGCAATCCGGCGAAAAAACCTGAATGGAAATTTGTAACGGCGGGGCGCAAGTCGATTCCTGCCGCGCCGACAGGATCAGCGCGCGCTCACCTGCGCCGTGCCGTCCGGCAGCCGGCGCACCGCCACCGGCAGCAATTGGGGCAGGGCGGCCAGCAGGCTGTCGGGGTCGGCGGTGTTGAACATGCCGGTCAGGCGCATGCGGGCCGACGCGGCATCGACCACGATCGGCATGGGACGGTAGCGCGACACTTCGCGTGCTACGTCGGCCAGCGCCGCGTTGGAAAACACCAGCTTGCCGTTGCGCCAGGCCAGCACCGCGTCGACATCGGCGGCCGTCACCGGCCCCAGGCGGCCCTGGGCGTCCAGCGTCACGCGCTGTCCGGCCGTCAGCGCGGCGGTCGCGCCCGTGGGGCCGGACGCGCCGTCGACCCGCACCGACCCGGACTCGACCACCACGTCGGCGCCGCTGTCGTCGCGCCGCACCTCGAAGCGCGTGCCCGTGACGGTGACCGACCCGCGGCCCACGTCAACGACAAACGGCCGTTGCGAATCCTGCGCCACCGTGAACATCACCTGGCCCGCCACCAGTTCCACCTGGCGCTGCGCTTTGCCCAGCCGCACCCGCACCTGGCTGCGTGTGTTCAATTCCAGCAGCGAGCCATCGGGCAATTGCAGTTGCTTGCGTTCGCCGATGCCCGTGGCCAGTTCCACCATCTTGTCACCGGGCATCATCAGCACGACGCCGCCCGCCACGGCCAACGCCAGGGCCAGCGTCGCGCCCGCGCCCACCAGGAATTTGCGCCGACGCGGCGCGGCGGCCTGGCGTTGCACGCGTTCGGGTTGCACCTGGTCGGACGCTTGCCACAGGCGCTCAAGAAAATCGTATTCGTAGCGGTGGCGCGGGTTGGCCTCCAACCAATCGCGCAGCGCCTGCCGCTCGGCCTCGGTCATGTCGCCCGACTGCGCGCGCGCGAACCAGCGCGCGGCGGCTTCATCCGGAGGGGGCAGCGTGTGCGTCATGGCTGGGGCGGGCGGCTAGTGCGGCGCATGCGCGCTAAGGCGCTGCCGCAGATGGCGCAAGGCGCGGATCATGTGTTTTTCGACCATGTTCTTGCTCAGGCCCATGCGTTCGGCGATCTCGGCCTGGGTCAGGCCTTCCAGCCGTTGCCACAGGAACACCTGGCGGCATTTTTCGGGCAGCTCGGCTAGCGCGCGTTCCAGGTCTTGCGTCAATTGGCCCGACCGGGCCTGCGACACCGGGTCGCCCACGCGGCTGGGGTGGGCCGCAATGATATCAAGCGGCAGCAGTTCGACGCCGCCTTCGCGCCGATGCTGGTCGATGACCAGGTTGCGCGCCGTCTGGTGCAGATAGGCGCGCGGCTCGCGCACGGCGGCGTCATCCGCCTCCAGGCACTTGAGCAGGGTGTCGTGCGACAGGTCTTCGGCCGCGGGCCGGTTGCCCAGGCGTCGCGTCCACGTGCGCAGCAATTCCTCGTAGAAGGGCAGGAATCCCTTCGCGCGTGATAAGCGGCTTGCCATACCGGTGGCCGTAAAGTGGGACCGGAATGATAATGCGTTGCATTTGATTGTGGCAAGCGGCTTTGGCCCGCAGCGCCCGCCCGTTCAGGCCGGCATCTTCTTCTTGCCCATCAACGCCAGCGTCAGCGCCCGCCCGCGCCGCATGAACGGATACAGCGCGGCCGACAGGCATGGGTTGCGAAACACCGCGGCATTCACTTTATTGAACAGGTCGTTGTCGGTGCTGATGAGCGCCAGCCGGTTGATGCAGTCGGCGCCCCAGTAGGTCTTGCCGTCCAGCCGCAGCAGCATGCCTTCGTTCAGGTCATAGCCTTGCTGGCGAAAGGCGGCGGCCAGGTCCGGGTGCTCGCGCATGTTCAAGAGCGCCACCGGCCCCACGGCCTTCTGCAACTGCAGCATTTGCACGTAATTCGTGCAGAACGGGCAGTCGCCATCGTACAACAGGAAGTTCTGGGGGGTGGTATCCATATAGAGAGCTTACCAGCCTAGTTCCAGTCGATATCTTCCTGCAGATACCACGGCCCGGCCAGGGGCGTGACGACCAACTGGGGGTGCGACGACAGCAGCGGTTCCTGCGGCGAATATTCGTACCAGAGCAGATAGCGGTCCGCCACGTCCAGCGTGGCATGCGCCACGGCGCCCGACGCGTCGTACTCGACATGAAAGGCGTCAATCGCCAACCCAAGCTCGCGGATGCGCCGATGCAAAGCCGCATGCTGCGCGGCCGCTTGCGCATCAAAGGCCTGGGCCGGCGGTTGACCGGGCAATTGGCAATTTTCCCCGGCGGGTTCGCAATATCGATTGGTTGCTTCTGGAATGGCCGCGTATTGACTGGCCGCGAACGCCAACTGCTTCGGTCCCTCGGCCGAATAGCTCGAAATGCGCAGCGGTTGCACATAGGCAAGCAAGGCCTCCAGCCGGGGCACGTCCGACGCGCCCGGCTGCCGATGGGCATGCCAGCCCCAGGCGCCGGCCAGCGTCAACGCCACCACGGCCAAGGCCCCGCCGATCCAGGCCCGGGCCCCGCCTATCCGGATACCGCGCGTCATCTCGCCGCCTGCGCCGCCGCGTCCGCCCAGGCCAAGTGCATGGCGTAATCGCGCACATCCTGCGGCCAGTCGGCCAACTGCTGCGCGAAGCGCTCGCGGTCGCCGGCATACAGGGCGCGCGTGGCTTCTTCGAAGCCCGCCAGGTTGCCCGCCATGCTGGACATGAAGTGGTAGGCGGCCTCCTGGCGCTGGCGTTGCTGGTCACGCGCCTCGTTGTCGCGGCGGGCCTGTTCCACCAGCTTGCGCAGCGCCACCGAGGCGCCGCCGGGCTGCGCGCCCAGCCAGTCCCAGTGGCGCGGCAGCAGCGTCACTTCGCGCGGCACCACGCCCAGCTTGGGCCGGCCGCGGCCGCGCGGGGCAGCGTCGGCAGCCTCGACCGCGTCTTCCGATGGCGCGGCGCCGGCAAGGGGCTGCGGTTGGTAGCGCTGACGAATCTGCGCGTCGTCGCCGCGCAGGTCCAGGTCGACCTGCTTGCCGCTCTGGTCATCGAACACCAGGATGGCGGCATCGCTGCCGGTGGCCGAGGTTTGCCGCACGGCCAGCGCCACATCGGCCAGCGGCCCACGCGCCAGCAGGCGGTGGCCCTCAAAGGCGGTATGCAGATAGGTCGCGGGCGGGGGGGCGGCGGGAGAGGGAATCGTGGTCATGGCGGTACGGGTTAAATTTTGCCCGGGTAAATTTGATGGAATGCATTGTGATCCGCCGAAAAGCGTCTGTCAATATGATCCGGGTAAAAATGGTCGCGACCACGCCACGCCCCTGAAAAAAGTCGCAAAAATCCTGCGCCGACCTAGGGTCAATACCTAGTCAAAACACACAGGCGGCGTATAATCTTGCTTTGCGCCCGGAGTTACCCATGCGTCTCGTTCAAAAAGCGCTCACCTTCGACGATGTGTTGTTGGTGCCTGCGTATTCCGAGGTGTTGCCGCGCGACACCTCCCTGGCCACGCGCCTCACCCGCAACATCAGCCTGAACATCCCCCTCGTGTCCGCCGCCATGGACACCGTCACCGAGTCCCGCCTGGCCATTGCCATGGCCCAGGAAGGTGGCATCGGGATCATCCACAAGAATCTGTCCGCCGACGCCCAGGCCCGTGAAGTCGCCCGCGTCAAGCGCCACGAATTCGGCATCGTGATCGATCCGGTCACCGTCACCCCCCAGATGAAAGTGCGCGACGCCATTGCGTTGCAGCGCCAGCATGGCATCTCGGGCCTGCCGGTCGTCGAAGGCCGCAAGCTGGTCGGTATCGTCACCAACCGCGACCTGCGCTTCGAAGAAAACCTCGACCAACCCCTGCGCAACATCATGACGCCGCAGGAACGCCTGGTCACCATGAAAGAAGGCGCCACGCTCGATGAAGCGCAGGCCCTGATGCACAAGCACCGCCTCGAGCGCGTGCTGATCGTCAACGACGGCTTCGAACTGCGTGGCCTGGCCACCGTCAAAGACATCGTCAAGAACACCGAACACCCGCTCGCCAGCAAAGACACCCAGGGCCAGTTGCGCGTCGGCGCAGCGGTCGGCGTGGGTGCCGGCACCGAAGAGCGCGTGGAAAAGCTGGTTGCAGCCGGCGTCGACGTCCTCATCGTCGACACCGCCCACGGGCACTCCAAGGGCGTGCTGGAAGGCGTGCGCTGGGTCAAGCAGAACTACCCCAAGGTTGAAGTCATCGGCGGCAACATCGCCACCGCCGCCGCCGCGCGCGCGCTGGTCGAGTACGGCGCCGACGGCGTCAAGGTCGGCATCGGCCCCGGTTCGATCTGCACCACCCGCATCGTCGCCGGTGTCGGCGTGCCGCAAATCCATGCCATCTCCGAAGTCGCCAAGGCGCTCGAAGGCACGGGCGTGCCCCTCATCGCCGACGGCGGCATCCGCTACTCGGGCGACGTCGCCAAGGCCCTGGCGGCCGGCGCCTTCTCGTGCATGATGGGCGGCATGTTCGCCGGCACCGAAGAAGCCCCGGGCGAAGTCGTGCTGTTCCAAGGCCGTTCGTACAAGTCGTACCGCGGCATGGGCAGCCTGGGCGCCATGACCGACGGCTCGGCCGATCGCTACTTCCAGGACCCGGCCAACAACGCCGACAAACTGGTCCCCGAAGGCATCGAAGGCCGCGTCCCCTACAAGGGCAGCGTGCTGGCCATCATCTACCAACTGGTCGGCGGCATCCGCGCCTCGATGGGCTACTGCGGCGCCGCCACCATCGACGACATGCGCACCAAGGCCGAATTCGTGGAAATCACCTCCGCCGGTGTCCGCGAATCCCACGTGCACGACGTACAGATCACCAAGGAAGCGCCCAACTACCGCGCCGACTGATCCCCGTACAGTCAACTACAATGTCATGCATCACGCACCGGCAGAACCGCAAAATCAGTCAGCGGGTCTGCCGGTGCGGTTTTATTTACAGCGATTTCATTCCTTACCGGTAGAGTCTCCATGCACCAGCGCATCCTCATTCTCGACTACGGTTCGCAAGTCACCCAACTGATCGCCCGTCGCGTTCGCGAAGCCGGCGTCTATTCCGAAGTGCACCCGGGCGACGTCGACGACGCCTTCGTGCGCGAACAAATGGCGCAGGGCCTCAAGGGCATCATCCTGTCGGGCAGCCACGCATCGGCCTACGAAGAAGGCTCCATGCGCGTGCCCCACGCCGTGTTCGAGCTGGGCGTGCCCGTGCTGGGCATCTGCTACGGCATGCAGTCCATGGCGCAGCAACTGGGCGGCGTGGTCAGTTTCTCCGACCACCGCGAATTCGGCTACGCCGAAGTCCGCGCCCACGGCCACACCAAGCTGCTGGAGGGCCTGGAAGACTTCACCACCG
The DNA here is from genome assembly GCF_058783235.1 of Achromobacter sp. FW305-C-28. Lineage (NCBI taxonomy): Bacteria > Pseudomonadati > Pseudomonadota > Betaproteobacteria > Burkholderiales > Alcaligenaceae > Achromobacter > Achromobacter sp. FW305-C-28. Next base: position 454,055 of record NZ_JBYSYL010000004.1, read on the forward strand.
CCGACGGCCACGGCATGCTCAAGGTCTGGATGAGCCACGGCGACAAGGTCACCGAGCTGCCCCCGGGCTTCAAGATCATGGCGTCCACGCCGTCGTGTCCCATCGCCGGCATGGCCGACGAAGACCGCCGCTTCTACGCCGTCCAGTTCCACCCCGAAGTCACGCACACCGTTCAAGGCAAGGCCATGCTGGCCCGCTTCGTGAACGAGATCTGCGAATGCCAGGGCGACTGGAACATGCCCGACTACGTCGCCGAAGCCGTCGCCCGCATCCGCGAGCAGGTCGGCACCGACGAAGTCATCCTGGGCCTGTCCGGCGGCGTCGATTCGTCGGTGGCTGCCGCCCTGATCCACAAGGCCATCGGCGACCAGCTCACCTGCGTGTTCGTTGACCACGGCCTCTTGCGCCTGGACGAAGGCAAGCAGGTCATGCAGACCTTCGCCGAGAACATGGGCGTCAAGATCATCCACGTCGACGCCACCGCCCAATTCATGGGCAAGCTGTCCGGCGTGGCCGACCCCGAAGCCAAGCGCAAGATCATCGGCCGCGAATTCGTCGAAGTTTTCCAGGAACAAGCCGGCAAGCAGCAAAGCGCCAAGTGGCTGGCCCAGGGCACCATCTACCCCGACGTCATCGAGTCTGCCGGCGCCAAGACCGGCAAGGCCACGTCCATCAAGTCGCACCACAACGTGGGCGGCCTGCCGGACACGCTGAACCTGCAACTGCTGGAACCCCTGCGCGAACTGTTCAAGGACGAAGTCCGCGAGCTGGGCGTGGCCCTGGGCCTGCCGCCGCAGATGGTCTACCGCCACCCGTTCCCCGGCCCCGGCCTGGGCGTGCGCATCCTGGGCGAAGTCAAGCACGAATACGCCGAACTGCTGCGCCGCGCCGATGCCATCTTCATCGAAGAACTGCGCAACACCAAGGACGAAGCCAGCGGCCTGACCTGGTACGAGCTGACCTCGCAAGCGTTTGCCGTGTTCCTGCCGGTGAAGTCGGTGGGCGTGATGGGCGATGGCCGTACGTATGAATACGTCGTGGCCCTGCGTGCGGTGCAGACGTTTGACTTCATGACGGCCGACTGGGCACCGCTGCCGCATCCGTTGCTGGCTCGGGTGTCGTCGCGGATCATCAATGAAGTGCGCGGGATCAATCGGGTTGTTTACGACGTGTCGAGCAAGCCGCCTGCGACGATCGAGTGGGAGTGAGGGGAAGCAGTTTTCCCTTCTAAATCAACAGTCTAGAAGGTCTCTCAAAAGATCATCAACAAGAATGTGATTCTTCTAGGTTGTTGATTTTAAAGACTATTTCGTGTGAGTAATTTGTTTTTAAGAGCTTCCAGGCAGCGAAGCTGACGGTAAATTTGACGGGGTGCGCAAGCTCTTTGGACTGGGGTTGGCGTAGCCACGAAAGAACTACCGTCAGCGACGGTAGTTCTTCCTTAGACATCAGGATTTATGCGAGCTCGCAAGGGCATGTAGGTCTCGTGATAGGTGACGGCAATCGGCCGTTTCAATCAGGAGACTATTCCCGTGCTTACAGACTTTTCCCTGCGGAACTTGAAACCCCGCGCGATCCTCTACAAGGTCGCCGATCGCGATGGCATGTACGCCATCGTTTCGCCGAAAGGCACCATTACCTTCCGATACGACTACCGGATCAATGGCCGACGAGAGACGTTGACCATAGGCCGTTACGGCTTCGGAGGAATTTCACTAGCCGAAGCCCGAGAAAAACTGCGGCGCGCCAGGAGGCTGCTGGGCGAGGGCACTTCGCCAGCGCTACAGAAGCAACGAGAGAAGGGACGTGGGCCGGAGACCCAGACCTTCAGCGATCATGCCACCCGTTGGCTTTATGGGGCCACGATGGCCGAGTCGACCCGTTCGATGCGGAAGAGCGTACTGGATCGCGACATCTTGCCAGCGTTCAACAAACGCCTTCTTGGCGAAATCCATGGGGAGGATCTACGCGCTCTGTGCATGCGTGTGAGAGCGCGAGGCGCACCAGCTACCGCCGTTCATATTCGGGACCTTGTGAAGCAGATATACGGCTACGCGAATCTGCATGGGGAGAAGGTGGCAAACCCTGCTGATAGTGTAGAAGCGGCTTCCATTGCGACTTTCGTACCGAAGGATCGTGCCTTGTCCCCGCAGGAAATCCATCTGATGTCCAAGCAATTAGAGTGCGTGGCTACCTATCCGACGATCCGATTAGCATTGCGCATGATCTTGCTGACGTTGGTGCGAAAGAGTGAGCTGATCGAGGCGACTTGGGACGAGGTCGATTTCGAGAAGGCAACCTGGACCATTCCAAAGCAGCGAATGAAGGGGAGGAGGCCGCACGTGGTTTATCTCTCACGTCAGGCGCTCGACATTTTCGTGGCGTTGCATACTTGTGCGGTCAGTTCCAAGTTTGTCCTGCCGTCGCGCTACAACGCTGACAGTTGCATGTCCAAGGCGACCCTGAACCGTGTCACGCAGCTTGTGGTCGAGAGAGCCAAAGTCGCGGGCTTACCACTGGAGCCGTTTACCGTTCACGATTTGCGCCGTACGGGATCAACGCTGCTGCACGAATTGGGTTTCAACCGGGATTGGATCGAGAAGTGCCTTGCGCATGAAGACGGACGATCCTCGCGCTCGATCTACAACAAGGCCGAGTACGCTGAGCAACGGCGACACATGTTGCAAGAGTGGGCGGACATGGTGGATGCCTGGATCAACGAGCAGACCTATGTTCCGAGACTGTTTCCGGAAAACTTGGCGGTTCCTGTTCATTATGGTCGGGGATTGTAGCTTCAGGTAACGTTTTGGGTAATATTGGACCTGGGCGCTGTGTGGCCATGTCGGCCGCACAGCGCCCAGGTCCAAATGAGGAATCCGCCGATCGACGTGGGCCGGTGTCTCGACATCTTGCTGCGCCCAATCTGGTTCAAACCTATAAGGTATTGGCGACTTGCCGCTCCATTCTCCGATCTTTCGAATGGCACGGATGACCAAGAATTCCTCGAACGATGCATTCCTGCCGGAAGGCGTCTACCAAGCTGGAAGCTAGGAGATTGCGTGGCGATCAAAGCGATTTTCGTCGGTATCAACAAACATCTCGATGCGAAGATCCCAGAGCTGAGCGGAGCCCGCCGCGACGCGACTGCGTTGTGGGCACTGTTCACCGACACCATTGAGGGTTTGGCTGGTCGACTGCTTGTCGATGAGGCAGCCACACATGCCGAGGTGTCGCAGACGATCCTTGGGGCACTGTCGGCTGCGGGCCGGGACGACGTGGTCGTCATCACATTCGCTGGGCACGGTTCTCCCGATGGGAACCTGGTCCTGTTCGATACCAACCCAACTGATCTTTCCAGCACAGGCCTGTCAATGGCGGACTTGGGCGATGCCTTCAAAGCGACGAAGGCGCGTGCGGTGCTGTGCGTTCTTGACTGCTGCTTCAGCGGCCAGGCACCTGCGCGCGTGCTGGAGGCTGCAGCGCGCCCGCGAAGCGCATTTGCGTTGACTGGCGTGTACGGCGAAGGGCGCATTCTGCTTGCAGCCTGTGCAACCAACGAATCTGCCTGGGAGCAGCCGGGCACCGGACACGGATTGCTTACGCATGCCGTGATAGAGGCGTTGACGGGTGCGGTCGGCGACTCGGTCAGCTTCCCGGAAATCGCCGGCGAGATTATCCGGCTGGCGCGTGTCGAGGCCGAGCGCATCAGCGTGACACAGACGCCTGTATTCCTGGGCAACGTCCAGGGTGGCCTTGTGTTTCCAGCCCTTAAGCGTGGTGACAACTACGCCGCTGCGTTCCCGGCCAGAGCGGTCCAGCAAATGTCGGGATCATTTGCGGAATTTTCCGCGCACGGCTTTCCGCCGGAGATCGTCGATCAGTGGACGACGGATCTCCCGCGAGGCCTCAACGCGCTGCAACTCAAGGCCGTCAACGAACACGGCGTACTGGCCTGCAGATCGCTGCTGGTGGTCGCGCCGACTAGCTCGGGTAAGACCATGATCGGCGAACTGGCTGCGATTCAGGCGGTCACAGCCGGCAAGAAAGCGGCGTTTCTGCTGCCATATCGGGCGCTGGTCAACGAGAAGTTCGAGGAGTTCAGCAAGCGATACGGACCTGCGGGCCTGCGCGTCGTTCGGTGCAGCGGTGATGCTACGGATGGCATTGGCCCCGTGTTGGGCGGTCGCTATGACCTGGGTTTCTTCACCTACGAAACCTTTCTCAATCTGGCGCTCGGTTCGCCGCGCCTGCTCAACCAGCTCGGCCTCGTCGTGCTTGACGAGGGCCAATTCATCACGGACCCAAATCGAGGCATTACGGTAGAGTTGATTTTCGCGCTTCTGCTGCGGGCGCGTCAGCGCGGAATCGAGCCGCAACTGGTGATCTTGTCGGCGGTCATTGGCAACCTCAACAGCTTCGATCGCTGGCTCGACCTGCCCTTATTGATGTCCCGCGAGCGGCCTGTGCCCCTGGTCGAGGGCGTGCTCGATCGGCGCGGGACGTTCCAGTTCGTCGATGTGGACGGCACCACCAAGACCGAAGCCCTGTTGCCTGCGCATCGCATCGTGCAGCGTCGCGACAAGCCCAGCTCGCAAGACGTGATCGTGCCGTTGGTTCAGCAACTTGTAGCACAGGGCGAGAAGTTGCTGGTCTTCCGCAACATGCGTGGTCCGGCACAGGGGTGCGCCAAATACTTGTCCAAGGAATTGGGCCTGGGTCCTGCGACGACCGTCCTGGACGTGCTGCCAACTCAGGATCTGACAGGCGCCTCGCAGGATCTGCGGGAATGCCTTGCGGGTGGCACCGCGTTCCACAATACCAATCTCTTGCGCGCGGAGCGCGAAGCCGTCGAGAAAGGTTATCGCAACGCTGGCGGCGGTATCCATGCGCTGGTGGCCACCACGACGCTAGCTGCCGGTATCAACACGCCGGCATCGACGGTGATCCTGGCCGAGAACGAGTTCGTCGGTGAGGACGGCCGCCCATTCACCGTCGCCGAGTACAAGAACATGGCAGGACGGGCGGGACGGCTCGGATACAACGAGACCGGCAAGGCCATCATCCTTGCCGACACGCCGATGGAGCGCGCGCAACTGTTCCAGAAGTACGTGCTCGGCGTGCCTGAAGACGTGAAGTCATCCTTCCAGCAGCGCGACCTGCCAACCTGGACATTGCGCTTGCTTAGCCAGGTTCGGGGCGTGCGCGCCACCGAAATTCCTGGCCTCCTGGTCAACACGTTCGGCGGCTACTCTGCATCACGCGCAAATCCGCAATGGATCGCGATCGTGGAGCATGAAGTCACCGCGTTGGTCGAGCGCCTGCTGCAGGCTGGGTTGGCCGAGCGCGAGGGCGAGTTGATCCACCTGACTTTGCTCGGACGCGCCTGCGGCGCTTCGTCCTTGTCGTTTGAGTCGAGCCTGCGGCTGGTCGAGTTGATGAAACAGCTGAACGCCGCACAGACGTCGCCGACCCAGGTGCTGGCGATGGTGCAGGTCCTCGACGAAATGGATGCGATCTACACACCGGTCATGAAGCGGGGGCGGTCGGAGAGCGTGCGCGCCAATGATGTGGCGCAGCGCTATGGGCATGCGATGACGCAGGCACTGCAGCGATATTGCCGGGACGAGATTGAGTTCTGGTGCCGATGCAAGCGCGCGGCGCTCTTATACGACTGGATCGAGGGTACCCCCGTCGACGTGTTGGAGAAGCGGTTCTCGACCACGCCCTTCGGAGGCGCTGTTGGATACGGGAACATCATCGGAATCGCCGATGCAACCCGCTTTCATCTGCGCTCGACGCACCAAATCCTGTCGGCGCTCTTCCCGGACCAGCCCGCGTTCCTGGCGGGACTCGACGAAGTCCTGCAACGACTCGAATTCGGCCTTCCGGCCGGTGCGCTGCCGCTCACAAACTTGCCGCTCGCTCTGACCAGGGGGCAATACCTCGGGCTCTTCAACGCCGGGTGCATGACGCCGGAAGCCGTGAACGACTTGAGCGGCGAGCGGCTAGAAGCATGCATTGGTCCGGCTAGCGCGTCGCTGCTGAGGCCACAAGCATGAACGCCATGGTTCTGCGCAGGGGAATGAAATTTTTGGATAGACACGTAGCCACCATCGCGTCGTGGCCGCGAACGGAGTCAACGTGATGAGCGACTACTTCAGCGACCGTCAGAACGGTCCGCGCGCACGCACCGAGCAGGTGATTTCGCCCACTGTCTGGGCGGGCCTCGTGGCAACGGTACAGGCGTTGATCAATAGCGGCGCATTCGGCCTGCGCTTTCCCGAACGCTGTCCTGATGGGCAAGTCACTTGCGGCGGCGATGCGGACGCCTTGGCGGCTTCCGTCAGCGCAGAAATGCCGGGGCTGGCTTGGCCTTTGGAGACCGTCTCTATTGATGGGGAGGGCTACTTTGCTGAACGCCAGCCGTTCGCGCCGGACACCTTGCTCGTCTTGGACTTCATCGAGTTCGTTCACGCATCAGTGGCAAAACCGATCTCAGGGACGTATCACGACTACCACCGTCATTACCACTTGACCTTCGATCAGGAGGCGGGGCAGGAAGACTTTCGCGTGACGGTGAATCGCATATTCGCGCGCAACGGGGTTGCGTTCGAGATGCTGCCCAATGGTCGTATTGAACGAGTGCTCCCGCCGGTGCTTGGCGAAGAACTGAAACGGACGCTTTTCAATACGGGTGATCGCACGCTCGACAACATGCTCGACGAGTGCCGGGCCAAGTTTTCGGACCGCAATCCGTTGGTGCGTCGTGAAGCGCTGGAGCGGTTGTGGGACGCATGGGAGCGACTCAAGTCACTGGCTGACCCGAGCGACAAGAAGCGCTCGGTCAAGATCATCCTCGATGCAGTTACCTCCGTGCCGTCGCTGCGAGAGAGATTGGAGACAGAAGCGATGACCTCCCCCCTAAAAGTTGGACAGTTGATAACTGGAAAATTCCGGCGAAACTAGCCCCCAGGAGGGCGTCGCCAT